>JBGOTQ010000429.1:0-5939 GCA_041476565.1 Terriglobia bacterium
CGAGTGACGTTTTCCCGCAGGATCCGTGGCCGGTCACTACGATGTTGCGAATGTTGGCGCTTTCAAAAACCTTCACAACGGCTCCTTTCTAGTCCAGACTTGCCAGTATTAGTCCCATCCTATGAGGAACTTTTGAGCAAGGCAAAACCCAAATGCTAACATATGCGCTTTTTTTGAATCAACAGAGAACTCTAATTCTCGGCGGCGAATCTGCCGAAATTAACCATGGGCCCTTTATTCTCGGCTCCGGACGTACGATCTATGATGGGAAACGTACTCTTGGGATTCATTTCGATTATTCTGGCATGCAGCCCATTTTTGGCCAGGATAGCTTATTTTGACAATTTCTTCCGAATCGACTCATTCCCCCATACGCGGAATAACTTTGAAATGATGGTGGTCTCACTTGGGGGCCTCGGATTAGCCCTTTCGCTTTATTATCTGTTCATAAAGAAAAAAAATGCTTCCCTGCACATTGTGATTGGGATCCTGATCCTGATTGTCGGGTTCTTTTATAACGAGGAGAAATTCCCCCTCCCGAATCGAAATAACCTGCTCGGGGGCGAGATGTTCTTCATTCTAGTGATGAGTTTTGTCATGGCTATTACCGGAGTGATTGTTGAGTGGCTGCTGGATTGAGGCCCCTTGGGCCTTTAACTCGTCTCAAAGGACTGCCCAGGAATAGACAAATGAACCGAAGAGAATTTTCAGGTTCTTACAGAGGTGCCGGACTCCTGCTCTGCCATGGGAAAAACTCCATATCCTGAGAACAAAGACGAAGCATGAACACCTCTGCAAACCCGAGTCATTACGATGTCCTTCAAATAAGCCCAAACGCGGAGCAGGTGGTTATCACGAAAGTATACCGGCTCCTGGCTGCCTTTTATCACCCCGACAATAAACAGACCGGCAATGAAGAAAAATTCAAGCAGGTTTTGAAATCCTACGAAGTACTCTCGGACCCGGCCAAGAGATCTCGTTATAATCTGGAACTCTCTGGGTCGACCGGAAAATCTGCAAGACCCTCTTCCCAGAATAGCTTTAAGTTGGCACCAGCCTCGAACCCGGAACCTCTGGGCTCCCGTTCTGCTACATTCGAGGCAGCCCTGCGGGGAATGGAAGACCAAATCTCCGAGAGGGAGATCCGGAAATTGATCCTCTTTGCTTTGTATGATGTTCGCCGGAACACTCCTAACATCCCAGAATTGTCCCTCCTCGTATTGGCTGAGTTGCTCAGCTGTGCAGTGCACGACCTCGAATTCTCGACCTGGTATTTGAAGGAAAAGGGACTGATCAAGGTTTCTGAGTCGGCTGACTATTCAATAACCATTGCCGGGGTGGACCATGTCGAGAAGGAATACCTGGAACCGGAGGGCAGGAAATATCCGCTTTCACTGCCTGCACCGCGGAACTGAGCCATTCAACTTGATCTTGTACGCTGGCCAGGCGAATTGAATTCCAGGAGACGTCATGATGCCAACCCAACAGGAACTAATTCAAACCGTCCATGAGGTTCGCTCAAGAATTGAAAGAATCAGGGAACGCATAACGGAAACTGACCAACAAATTAAGAATTCCTCGGTCAACAATTTAGACAAAATGGAAGCAGAGTTGGCCGAACTTAGGAACTCGTACTATGAGGTTCAGGCCCAGGAGCTCTTGGGTGAATATGATGCCAAACATAAGCGTGAGATTGAAGAGAAGGTCCAGGGCGTTGAGAAACGCCTGAGGGCCGAAAGTGGAGCTCTTCAGAACCTCCTGGGAATTCGCCACGCCTTGGAAGCAGAATTGAAGAATGCGCTATTGCTGGAAGAGGAATACCGGGCCACACTGGAGAAGCTTGAATTCGAGGACCTTAAACTGAACCGGCAGAAACTAGTGGAGGACATTCATCGTTTTGGCGAGCAAATGAAGGACCTGTTCAACCGGGTAGCCATTTACAATCGGTCTTCTGTCCAGTCTGCCGTTAGGATTATGAACCGGGAGTACCAAATCAGAGGTTTTCCAAATGGCCCAAAAGGTGACGATTTAGGTCAGGATCCTGTCCACCTGTTGGCCCATCCCCTTGACTTTAACCTGGTCAAGAGTACCTTGGCCGAGACCATGTCGGAGATTGTCTCCCACCACCTCTCATTGAATTAGGGCCCTGCCTTGACGATTTGGAGGCCAATCGAGCGATTGATCCCCTTCTACCGCACCATCTAAGCCAGGAGATACTGGCCCTAAGTCGTAGTAATTTCTCAATCACTGAAGACCATTTGGCCATGGCCATGGGGAGGAAAATGTCTTCTCTTTTTGGGGAAAGCCAGTCCAAATCTTCCACCTCAATGCATTGGTTGTTAATCAGAAAGTGCACACCTTACAATAGTTCTCCAATCTGAAGGGTGTCAGATAACCGCATTTCTGACCCCAGCTTATTGAAACTCAAAGGGCAACAGTGGGGGGCAGGAGTTTAGGCATTGCGAAGGTCTACTTTGCCACAGAAAATGGAGAGAGAATTGCCCTCCGAATCGTGCGTTCCCGCTAATTTGCTGATATTCTTATACAATTGATATAAGTGCTGGTGGGTTCAGATATGGTATCACGGTTAAAGGCTCTGGTTCTCGTCCAGGATGAAAGACATCGTAAGGAATTTCGCCATATTCTGGGCAAGATCGATTTTGTGAGGATCGAACAGGAGATTCTGCTCGAAAATCTCTCGATTTCTACGGAGACCCTCGATCTGACGGGCTCGGTGGAACTGGATATTGCTCTCTTGGACATGCCGGAAAATTTTGAAGATGGGCTTCACCTGTTGGAGCAGATCCATAGCCGTATTCCATTGCTTCCGATTATGGTTGTTGGAAGCCCTGTTGAAGCTACATTCCTGATCCAGTCTATGAAATTCGGTGTAAAAGAATGCCTGCCAAAACCTTTGACACAGGAGCAGTTGGCTGAAGCGCTTCACCGGTTACTTCAAAGGATTCACAGCGGGTCCCAAGAGGAGTCTTCCGGCTCGATCTTAACCTTCATCAGTTCAAAAGGAGGAACCGGCTCGACCACGATTGTTGCCAACCTTGCTGTTTGCTTAAGCAAAACTTCCAGGAAGCGCGTGTTAATTGTGGATCTGGATGTGCAACTGGGGAATGTGGCCGGCTGTTTTGGTGTAAAGGACAACCGTTACCTGTTCGAGGAGGAACCAGAACTATCGACGTGGGAGAACGGGCATATCGATCGGACAATTATCAGGCATCCTCCCACTGGGGTAGACATTCTGTCACTCACGAGAGGCTTCTCTCGCAAGTCCCACGCCTTTCCTCATGAACTCAAACGGCTATTGCTCCACCTGAAGGGAGAATATGGTTTCGTTCTGGTCGATACTGGCAACACGCTGGAGAGCAACGGAGTTGCGGCCCTTGATCTCTCTGACTCGATTTTTCTGATCTCAAAGTGTAACCTTCCGGCCCTGAGGAACGCTCAGCGGTTCCTGCATGTGTTTTCCCGTCTTGGATATGTTCAGAACAAGATACGAATTCTTGTGAACCGCCACTCCAGGAACGATGGAATCAATCTGCCGCAAATTGAAAGGGCTCTCGGACACAAGATATTCTGCACCATCCCAAACGATTTCAAGTCGGTGGTCTCTTCGCTCCAGCGAGGGGTCCCATTGACCGCCTCAACTCAGGAACTGCCGTTCACGAAGATCCTATACAATCTGTCAGCTCAAATTCTGGGGATTCTCGTTGAGCGCCAAGCCAAGCCCGCATCGGCCGGCTTAGTCGACAGGATTCAGGAAGAGCTACGTGAATCCGCAATGCTCACCATCCTCAACCCCTCAAGTAGCTAGTACAAAACTTGGTAAACTCATTTCCCATGAAGACCGATTAGTTCAGCAGGGATAGTCTGCATGAATCAAGCGACCGATTTCACCGCTGCTACAAAGGCTCGGAAGTACGGTGCGTCGCCCATACAATTCAGGCCGTCATCGACTCTAAAGGGGGGAAATGGGATGAACAAAATCATATTCAGCGCGGTCGTTGTCGCATCAGGGCTGTGGTGGGTTTCATTGACTGATTCGAGGGCCCAAAGCCCGGCACATTCTGAAGGTCGTCCGCCTGAAACTACAGCCAGTCACTCCTTCTGGGGCGTGGGCACCGAAGAGAGTTTCGGTACAATCGCGAGGATCCAACAATTTCAAAAACTGGTCGATGACAAGAATTACGAAAAAAACACCATCGTGCAGCTTCCATCCGTCAATGGTGGAGATCGGATTGAAAGATCGATTCAGGAAAAAGCCCGGAAGTTAGATGAGAACCACTTCACTGTTGAGAGGCTTGTTCAGAACCCGGATGGTGACGGGCGGCTTCAAACCGTGGAGGTTATGAACGAAGACCATCTGAAACAGGGAAAAGTGGAAGAAATCAAGAGGTCCACGTTTAGACCGGATCTCAACGGCAAACTGCAGGCCCGAGTAGTTGAACAGGAGACCCTTACCAAAGTATCGAAGGGAGAAAACCAGATCGAAAAGGCTGTGTACCGCCTGGATCTGGAAGGTAAACTCTCGCTGTCCGAAATGGAAGAAGGCCAGGAAAAACGAGTCGGCGACAACGTGATGGTCAAGGAAATGGCCCGTCAGACCAAGGATGTAGGGGGTCGCATGGCGAAGGTCGAGAGTATCAGAGAGACAACCGTCAAAACTGCCGAGTCCTCATTCCATAAGGAGACCGTTATCCAACGCACGGATGACAATGGCCGGCTAGGTGTCGCCGAGAAGATGACGGAGGTCCAGACTGAAAAGCCGGACGGAACACGCCAGTACACGCGCGTTTTAGAATCACGCAATATTCCGCTTTACCCTCGTAGCACAGATAGTCGTGCATTGATTCTCTACAAAAGAGTGAGTGGAGAAGAAAGGAAGCTCCCGGACGGGTCTATCGAAAACACGTCAAAAGTAGAGACACTGGATCCGACTAATTTTTCCGATGGGCTAAAAGTAAGTGAGATGATCACCGAGATTGCCAGACCCTTGGCCAACGGAAGGATTTCAGTAGAAAGGGTGGTGAAAGTCCGAGACTTGAATGGGAATTACGTGGTTTCCTTGAGATCCGTTCAGACTGTGGAACCGGCCAAGTGATTGGCGCGAATCCCCTACGCCCTCCCCGTGTGTCTGTCCCTCTCATTGCCATGAAACTTCGAGCAGGTTCACTGGCCTATGTGTTGCTAACTCTTGCCTGGGAGGTTTCACCTGTTCTTGCGGACATCATCTACCTGACCACTGGGGACGTTGTGATTGTGGAGAAGACCTGGGTCGAGGAAGACGAGGTCAGGTACCAAGCCTCAAGTGGGGTCAGGAGCATTCCGGCCAAGAAGATCCGAAGAATTCAGGTGCAGACGCCAACTAGTCCGCCGGGTCCCGGAGGGAAGTACGGGATTGCCGTGGAGGTCCCAGCCTCGGGGAATGCCCCACCCGGTCCATTCTGGTTCCCGTGTTGCCTGTGACCGATTCCAAAGGGGCCTCCCTCGAGGTTATCCATCGACTCCATGAGAACCTTAAGTCCAATTCGGAACACACCCAGTCAAAGAAAGCGTTAGTCTTGGCCCTCAATAGTCTCGGTTTTTACAGTGCTGAACGGCGATTCTGCCGGAGCCCGATTGAACCTGCAGCAAGCCTTGCAGTTGGATTCCAGGAACCCTGCTTGCTCATCAATCTCGCGGTGCTTGAATAGGAAGCGGGTGAGTATCGGGAGGCCGAAGAGAGATTGTCCATTGCCTTACAGATTGAACCCAACAGCCAAGCGGCCCAATACCTACTCGGGGCCGATCAATATTTATCGGGAGTTTGAAATATGATCACGCAAGCAATGCTTTTAGAACATGCGTTGCCCGTATCTGAAAGAGCGAAAGCTTTTAAACTATTTCCAAAAGGATTTGAACCTACCATCAAAAATTGCTTGAAAGCG
>JBGOTQ010000430.1:0-5938 GCA_041476565.1 Terriglobia bacterium
CTCCGCCGGCCGAGCGCCCGCAACAGCGCACACCGCCTCCTGCAAAAACGGGGCCTGCGTCGCAGCAGCAACAACAGGACTCGCAGCCCAAACCACTGACGCCGGAAGAGAAGAAGCGTCAGGACGAACAACGGAAGCGGGACGAGAAGCCACAGCCCCCGCAGTAGCAGAGACGGCGGTTGTGAAAACTTTTTTGGTTCAACGAGAGCAAAAATCGGCAACGACCCCCTGGGATATGCACCTGTTTCTGAGGAAGGCGGAGTCTTGGCAACGGTGTTTTTCCATCGAGTTGAAGCAGTCACCAAAGGTGGACCTGTGGCGCCAGCTCTGGGAAATGCCATCGCCCACGAGTTGGGCCACTTACTGCTGGGTCGGAACGCGCATTCCCCCACCGGAATCATGCGTGCGTATTTGGAGCTGAGACTATCTGAAGGTCGCCAAACGTGGGCTCTTGAACTTCACGACCGACCAGACGTTTCAGCTGCGTTTCGGTTCGGTTCCGGTTGCTTTTTACGGTGCACCCGATGTCCAGGAGGTTCAACTGATTACGACCTGAGTACCCCCGATTTGCAGCTTCTCTTGAGTCCCATCAGTTACCTAGCCTGACTAACCGGCGCCGGAATGTAATCGACGGCAAAAACATCGTGACTTTTCGATCGAGGGGTCTGCGGGTCCCCTGACTCTTCCCAAAAGTGCCGGAAGAAACCGTGGTGATTTGGCGCCTTCTGCCAGGAGAAACCTATGTCGCAGTTGCAGCGAACCCTGTAGGCGAGAGGCTGATCCCTGGCCTTCCTTTACAATGTAATCCCATTCCAATGCGAAGCCGTGGATCGAGCTGGATGAAACGCATCAATCGGCTGTGGGTTCTGCCGGGAGGTAAGTCGGATCCTGGGTGCTGTTGTCAATCAGCGTCCCGTACGCAAAGACGGCGGAACTGGCAGAGATTTCGAGGCTCATCACTTCGCTGCTGGGGAAGAAGACTCCTTGAAACAAGCTGGAGAGGGAAACCTGAAAGTAATCCAGCGGTTGCATGATCCTGCTGATAGTCCCCAAAACGGGTCCTCCCGCAGTCCTCAAGGCACAATTAAGGGTCACTCCGGTGGCTATTGGATTGGCAAATCCGATGTTGGTCCGAAATCGTTCGTCCTGCCGAACACCAGTGATGTGCAGGGTATTGCTGGTGTCAGACAGATTGATTGCATCGACTTGGAGCCCGAAAGTGCCTTGACCTTGCCCTGAGGGAGTGCTGGTCTGGCTGGAGAATACCGGAGGCGTTCCATCAGGTGAAGACCATTCCACCTGGAGAGCTCCGTAGTTGCCTTTTGTCATTCCCAATAGTTCACCTACCACGTCTGCTACCAGTAAAGTCTGCTTCGGTCCCAGCGCCTGCGTCACGACGGGGGCATGGCTATTGTCCGTATTGGGAATGTGCAGACTAAAGGAAAGATTCGAGGACAAGTCACTCGGATTGTGAACAGCCAGCCTTGACGACCATCGCGTTCCGTAGGCTCCATCCACTTTCGTCACAGCTGGCAGATAGGTGCTTCCTTGAGCCAGGCCTCCCGGAGCAGGAGTCCCGTAAATCAGCACTCCATCCCCGGTAAAATTGTCGACCGGCGTCGCATAAGAGGCCAAAGGAGCGTCATCGTCCGGGATGATCTTGACCGTCAAACCGTCATACGAAACAGACGGCTCAAGAATGGAACTGAACATTGAAGTTAACGGCATCTGCTTCGCTCCCAAAGGGGGAAGCGAGTCGTCCACGCTCGCCAGTGCGGAACCGGAAGAGCTGTAAAGAGTCAATCGGTAGCTGGCATCAAACTCGAAGCAATTGATGACTCCAACGTTGGTTCGAAATGCGGTATTCTGCGGGAGGCCTACCAGGAAGAGCGGCTGGCTGATAGTCGATCCCAGGCTGCGAGCCGGCGTGGACAAACCATAGCTCCCTTTCCCATCGGAGGCGGGAGTCGAGGTACGAGATAGTATCGCGAGATTCTCCATTCCCTTCCCGTCGATGCTGTTGAATCGAATGGGACCGTACTGCTCGGAAACTGAGAAGAGCGTTCCTAAAATGTCCGGAACCACCCGGGTTTCGTGACCGGCGAGGTTTACCGTGGCTTCGGGGAATAACGGCGGGATATTTGCAGTCCCTCCGGCGCGCAAAAAGTCGACGTTCAGCGTCATGGGAAAATCTGAGCCATTCGAGAGCCAGACGTCCGTGGTGAAGTAAGTTCCATTCAGGCCATGAGCCCGGGCTGCGGAGGGTAGAAATTTGAGGCCATCCGGACGGACACTGGCCCGCTGGTAGACCCGGACGTAATCCACCTGCATGGTTTGGGGGAAAACGGTGGTAGAGTCCGGACTCCCCGGCCAGCTCCCTCCCACTGCCACATTCAGAATGATGAAGAAGGGATGGTCATACACCCACCGTGTACCCGAGGGCCGATCCGCTGGGGTCCGGGTGCTGTACAAGTTGTCGTCCACATAAAAGCGGATCGCTCCAGGTTCCCACTCGATGGCGTAGATGTGGAAATCGTCAGCAAATCGGCGATGGTCCGGGAAACTGAATGGTGCACCGAGACCGTTCGCTCCCGAGTAGCCTGGCCCGTGGATGGTCCCGTGCACGATCGAAGGTTCCCGGCCGATGTTCTCCATGATGTCGATCTCCCCACAGGCCGGCCAGCCCACCTGGTCAATGTCCTCACCCAGCATCCAGAAAGCGGGCCAGATTCCCTGGCCGTAAGGAATCTTGATCCGGGCTTCAAAACGGCCATAAGCCTGGGTGAATTTCCCCTGGGTCTTGATGCGGGCGGAAGTGTATTCCCGCGCAATGCCATCCGGACCCGTGTAGTTTTCCTTGATGGCCTTGATGACCAGCTTTCCGTCCGCGATGGAGGCATTGTCGAGGCGGTTGGTGTAGCTCTCCAGTTCCTGGTTGCCCCAACCTCCACCGCCAATATCAAAGTCCCATTTATGCGTGTCGGGCCCTGTCCCTCCAGGTCCGTTGAACTCGTCGCTCCAGACCAGGGTCCAGGAATTCCCGTCGCCGAACAGTTGACGCGGGGCCCCTACGCCCAAAAGCAGGAGCAGGCCAATCGCGCAAATTAATCTGGAAGATCTGATACCTCTCCTGCTGAAAATCCAAAGCAATGTGAAAAAGCCAATCACCGCCGCTGGCATAGTCATCACTCCATGGGAAGGGTATCTCAGCTTCGATGCTGAACTGAAGTCGGTCCGGAGTTTGCTGACCCGAGAGGTTGGCGTCATTTCGGTGTCGGTACTCATTTTGGCAACCGCCTTGAGCCGCCTCCAGTATAACAACACTTGACGCCTGGCGGTCCACATCCATTCTGGAACAAAGTCAGTGGCCGCTGTCGAACCTCAACCTGCCGGGTTGGTCGTGACGCACACCCCGAAGATGATGAACGAGCAGACCAGAGAGAAAAAAGTTGCCTTGGCTAGTAAAAGTTTTACAATCCACCTATCGGAACACAGAAGCCTGCAGTCAATTGATTAGGTCAAAGGAGAGGGAATGAACAGAGCGGATTTGATCGAGAAGATTGCAAAAGATGCAGGAGTAAGCAAGGTCCAAGCCGACCTGGCAATTACCAGTGTCCTGGGTGGAGTTCTTGCCACCCTGAAGAAAGGCGGGACCGTCACGCTGGTTGGCTTTGGATCGTTCTCGGTAGGAAACCGGAAAGCAAGAACCGGCCGTAATCCTCAGACAGGAGCTGCCATCAAAATCGCGGCGAAGAAGGTACCAAAGTTTTCTGCCGGGATGAAGCTAAAGAAGGCGGTCAATAAGAAGTAAGAGAATTCATTCGCTGAGCCAATTTTCTCAACTGCCTTGATTCAAAAGGCCAGGATCCTTGCGGATTTTGGCCTTTTTTCCTCGTTCTGACCTCTCTGAATTACATTTCCTTGCGGCGTCTGCGTGGAAATGGAATTGTTGCCCTCCCGAAGTCCATTGACCCCTGGGATCACCTCTATCAGGATTGCGAGAGCGGATTAAAGTCACTCCGCTTAAGGAAAGAAATTCGAAGAGAATATGGAATTCCTGCAGAGGGTTGAACGGCCCGGCGTACAAACTGAGGTGGTTCACATAGTCGATCACCTATCCAAATGGTCCAGGATCGACGTAGGAGAAATGAACCACAGGCCCTTCCGAAGAGAGACTCGTGACATAGAAAAGGAATTTGTCCACGAAATACTGGTGCGTTTCAGTTTTGGAATTGGGGGTCTTGTGGGTCTTCACAGGTAGATCAGCGAGCGGGATACACTCTCAATCCAAAGTCCCAGCAGCAAAGCAAGAAGGGATCGAGGGACCCATGATTAATGCGGGGGATGGTGCAGGATTACTTTGACGGGCAGGCCTTGGTTAAGGCTCTGTTAGGGCTTGACTTCCGGCAAGAGTTGGCATAATTTTCGTTATGTCAACTGCTGTAGGGTAGGTTCTCATGTTATCCTGGCATCTTCCTCCCAAGCAAGCTGGATGAGTGCTTTCGTGACTCAGCCAGGCAGAGGTAACCTAATTTACTTGGTTCATGTCTCGTTGTTGCCGTGCCGTTTGCAGTTATCAAGACAATCCCAGTAGACGGAGCAAGCGTTATGGAGACGCTTGGAGATCGTATTGTTTTTCCCGGACTATGAGGGTAGGAATTAGAGGGGCCTCGCCGACCTGACAAACATCCCGCACGGGCTACCCTTCAACTTTCCCTTTTTACGATTCGTCGGTCCACTGGATCTCGTTCCTTTTCACACCTTCTCAGGGATAACTGATGTCTCCAGAGAGTAGAAAGCCCATACGAATTCTGATGGTTGACGAGCACAAGGTGTTTCGTGAAGGGATCCGCCTGTTGCTGGAATCGCAGGGAAAGATGCAGGTGGTGGGTGATACGGGAGACTGCAGCCAAGCGGTCAACCTGGCGGACCGAGAACAGCCCGATGTGGTGCTAATCGGCCTGGATATGGGACAGGGGCAGGACCCTGTTGATTGTTTCTCTCGATTGCATGCTGCAGCCCCTCAGGCTCGTATCCTTGTGTTAACCGGAGTGCGCGACCCTGAGCTTCGGAGACGGGCTGTAAGACAGGGGGCTGTCGGGGTAGTCCACAAGACTGAAGACGGCGCTACAGTCATCAAAGCGATCGAGAAGGTCTATGCTGGTGAAGCCTGGCTGAATCATAAGTGGACCGCTAGTTTGCTCTCAGAGGTATTGGAGGGAGCACACAAGGAGGGTTCCAATCCTTATGAAGTCCGCCTTTCCAAACTCACTAAGCGCGAACGGGAGATAGCCATTTCACTGAGGGACGGGCTCAAAACCCGTGAAATTGCAGACCGGCTGTGCATTAGCACGAACACCCTTCGCAATCATGTGTCCTCCATCTATAACAAGCTGGGCGTATCCGACCGCTTCGATCTCAGGTTGTTTCTGGCCCGGACCAAACTCGCTAAGTCCCCCGAAGACTAGTACAAATTGACCAAATCTCGGCACCTGAGAATAGGTTATGTACTAGATTTTTCCCCACCTCGATGGTGCATTTGTACCCCCCGAAAATGGTGCATTTGTACCCCCGCAAAATGGTGCATTTGTACCCCCCGAAAATGATGCATCTGCATCTTGTGCTCGAACGCTCCCATCCGTAGACTTGGCGGATATTGTCGGGAGTGGTCGGACCAAGCCGCCAGAATCTCAAGAAGACAATAAGGAAAGAAGAGATGAACAGAGCATCGACTTCCGCGAACAGTTCCGGTGGGGGCTACGGTGGAGAAGAGCGGCGTCAAAAGGAGAGGGTCTACGAGCCCTTCTCCGCGAAGGTGCAAGGCGCAGACCCCCAGGGGAATCTTTTTGAGATAGACACGGTTTTGGAGAATCTGAGTACCAGCGGTCTTTACCTGCGTATGGCACAGAAGGTCCAGGAGGGAGACAAGCTGTCATTC
>JBGOTQ010000431.1:0-5938 GCA_041476565.1 Terriglobia bacterium
AAGAAACGCTCACAAAATCTCTTGAGGCACCCGCTGCCAGACCACGTGTGACAAAAACGATAAAATGGCCGCGACTGCCACCATAAAGTGGCCGCGCGGTATGCAGAAGCCTTTCGTTTTCAATGTAACTCCTTGGCTCACTAACCACTTTTGAAACCATAAAGTGGCCGGGAGTAAGAAACGGAAGCAAAAAGTGGCCGGGAGTTTTAGAACGGTCTGCATATGCAGCGATGTACATGCATCGGCCCCCCTACAGAAAGAACTTGACTTCTTGTGTACGTGCGATATTATACGCACGTACCATATGAGCAAAGAAGAACCGTCTGAGAAAGTCAAGATTTGGTTTCAGACAGCCATCCAAGAGATGTGGCCGGTGGCGGAGGGATCTCTTTCACTGCGGAAGAGCCCTTGCATCAGGGAGAATTGCCCAGCCTGTGCGAATGGGGAAGGTCACCTCAGCTATGTGCTGTATGGGCGTGAAGGCAGGCGGCGCCTGTCTATCTATGTGCCTGAGGATCTCACACCTGAGATTGAAAAGGCCCTTGCCAATGGCCGCCGACTGCAGCAGTTGATGAATGAAGCTGGGTTGCGTTACGTGCGAGCCCTCAAGAGGGAACGACGCCTGAAATCCACAAAGTAATCAGGGGATCGACGGCACAGCACGATCTGGAGTCAAGCTCGGTGCTCAATAGAGAAGCCCTGCTAGTATGGTGCCAGCGGCTGGAGTTATCAGAACCGGCTCAGTTCATGGTCCATCAGATCCGCTCGGCTGACCCTGCTCGCCGGGTAAGGGGTGGTCGAGGCAACGTGAGCGGTCGCTACCCCAGCCGGAAGATGGGAGCCACAATCCAATTCGAAAGCCATCGGGTCGAATTAGCAGGGATTTATGAGATGGAGCACGATGCCGAGGTTCTGGAGTATTACGACCAGCCGCCTTCTATCAAGTTGGACTATGAGAGTGACAAGGGAAGACGGATGTCCGTACTTCATACGCCGGATTTCTTTGTGATTCGCCGGAACATGGCGGGGTGGGAGGAATGGAAAACTGAAGAGGACCTAAGCCGGCTTAGCGCAAGGAATCGCAACCGTTATCGGAGCGAAGACGACGCACGCTGGTGCTGTCCACCGGGCGAGGCGTATGCAAAAGATTTTGGGTTTTATTACCGGGTCCGATCTTCCAGGGAGATCAACTGGCTTTTTCAAAGAAATGTTCAGTTTCTGGAGGACTACTTGCGGAGTGACCCGACCACAGTCTCGCCAATGGCCCGTGAGAAAGTGTCGGGATATGTTTTGGCGGCACCCGGGCTGTCGCTGCAAGCCTTGATGCATGCGACCCGAGGACTGGTCAGTCCAGACGACATTTACTTGCTGATAGCAAGCAATGTCTTGTACGTGAACCTATACGCCGCTCCCCTGGCGGATCCCGGCAAGGTCTCTGTCCTTCCGACTGGCGATTCAGCGTTGGCAAGTGACACGATTGAGAAAGCGAATCAAGGCCTGTATCCTCACTGGGGGCGAGGCATCCACCTCTGTGTTGGAAGTGCTGTAACTTGGGACAGTAGGGTCTGGAAAGTGATTAATGTCGGCGAAACGACGGTAAGTCTGCTCGGTGATGAGCAGCTCTTTACGGAATTGCCACTGCCTGCCTTTGAAGCTTTAGTCAAAGAGGGACGAATCACCGGCCTGGCCACCTGGGCTGAGGACACTGTCAATCCGGAGATTGTCGAGAAACTCTCCCAAGCAAGTGAGGAAGATCTAAGGCTGGCCAACTATCGGTTCACGCTTATCAGTCCTCATCTCTCAAGAAAGCTGGCGGCATCTGACGTCCGGATACCAGATCGGACGTTACGCCGCTGGATATCGAAGTATCGTGCCGCACAGGCCCAGTATGGGAGCGGTTATCTCGGCCTCCTACCTCGCACGCGTCAGCGTGGGAACCATCTTGAGAAACTACCCGAGTGCAGTCGGTTCATCATGAATGAGTTCATTGACAAGGATTATGAAACCATAAAGCAAAAGAGCAAGTACGCGGCCTGGATAGCGCTGAAACATGCTTGTGACAAGGAAGATATCCTGGCTCCCAGCTACACAACATTCCGCCTTGCTGTCTGCCGACGAGCTGGGTTCAGTCAGACGCTGAAGCGACAAGGTCCGAGAGCTGCCTATCGCCAAGAACCACTTTACGTGGAACTTGATCTGAAGACACCGCGCCATGGGGACCGCCCTTTTGAGATCGGGCACATCGACCACACCGAGATGGATGTAGAAGTGATCTGTTCCCACACCGGCCGCGCTTTGGGCCGACCCTGGATGACAGTCCTGACAGATGCCTTTTGCCGACGGGTACTGGCGGTGTATATCACCTTTGATCCTCCCAGCTATCGCTCCTGCATGATGGTTTTACGGGAGTGCGTACGCCGTCACGGACGTCTTCCTCAGATCGTGGTGGTGGACGGTGGACGAGAGTTTGAAAGCACCTACTTTGAGACGCTATTGGCAAGATATGAATGCACGAAAAAGACCAGGCCGCCGGCAAAGGCTCGGTTCGGCTCCATTTGCGAGCGTTTGTTCGGAACCACCAATACCCGATTTATCCATAATCTCAAGGGGAACACCCAGATCACACGCAATGTCCGCCAGGTTACCGAATCAGTCAATCCAAAGAGCCACAGCGTATGGACCCTGGGGAGTTTGTACAAGTGCTTGTGTGAATTCGCCTACGAAGTTTACGACACGATTGATCACCCAGCTCTGGGACAATCCCCTCGGCAAGCTTTTGCCTCAGGCATAACGCGTACCGGACTGCGGCCTTCACGTCTCATTCCCTATGATGACGAGTTCCTAATGCTGACTCTGCCTACCACACCTAAAGGGACTGCTAAGGTGGTACCGGGTCTCGGTGTGAAAATCAATTACGTTTTTTATTGGTGCGATGCCTTTCGGGACCCCAGTGTTGAAAGGACCCAGGCAAACATCCGTTACGATCCCTACGATGTTGGAACGGCTTATGCCTTCGTTCGCAAGCAGTGGGTTCAATGCCATTCCGAATACTTTGCCACCTTCCATAAGCATTCGGAGCGAGAAATGATGATCGCCACTCGGGAACTGGTCAAAACGAGAAAGGAGCATTGCAAGTCCTTTTATGTGACAGCCAAGAAATTAGCCGTCTTTTTCGAATCTGTTGAGGCGGAGGAACAGCTGTTAACCCAAAGATTGCACGACACCTCCCAGCGAGAGATCATGCGCATTGTCGGAGAGGAGTCTAATCAACCCAGCGGGCCTCTACCTTCGCCGGGCGGTGCCCAGCAGCCCTTTACAGACATCACCGATCCTATAAGTCAGCAGGCTACTCGGGTCCACCGGGTTGAGACTTACGACAAGTTCTAAATCATGTCATCCCAGAACGGATTCCCTCAGACACTGCTCAATCAGCCTCCAGCGGCTCGTCTCAGCTATTTCAAGGCGTTCACAATGGCTCATCCCTTACTGAAAGAAGCCTACGAAAAGTTGAGAAACGTTATTCGCGAACCTGCCGGAACATCGCTCGTGTTTGTAACTGGGCCAGCAGGCGTCGGCAAGACTACCCTACGGTTCCGACTCGTCCAGAAACTGACAGAGGAGGCGCTAGCCAGTCTTGCTGCGACTCCTGGTCGCATTCCTGTCGTTGGTATCGAAGCAATAGGACCAGATTCCGTCAATTGGAATTGGAAGGACTATTACAGGCGGCTCTTGTTTGCTTTAGACGAACCCTTGTTGGATAGCAAGGTGAAACCAGATGGTTGGGTTAATCCAAGGGAGAGAAAATATTCCAGCCTTCTTCCGAATGAGGTCGCGGCTGAACTACGACAGTCGGTAGAGCAAGCCCTACGGCACCGCCAACCGCTGGCGGTCGTTATAGACGAGGCACAACACATATCGAGAATCGCTTCTGGGCGAAAGTTGCAGGATCAGCTCGATTGCATCAAGTCTCTTGCCAATATGACGCAAACGGTCCACGTCTTGGTGGGCAGCTATGAGCTACTGGCGTTTCGGAATCTAAGTGGTCAGTTGAGCCGCCGCAGCATCGATGTTCACTTTGGACGCTATCGGGCCGATTCTGCGAGTGATGTTGAAGCATTCCTCAATGTGCTTCACACTTTTGAGCAACATCTTCCGCTTAAAAAGGAATCCAATCTCACCCATCATTGGGACTACCTCTATGAGCGCAGCAATGGTTGTGTGGGGGTTCTCAAGGATTGGCTTTCTCGCACCTTGGCTGTCACACTCGAAAGGGGCAAAGAATCGGTCACCCTGAAGGATCTGACAGAGCAAGCCCTCTCGGTGTCCCAGTGCGAGAAAATGATAACCGAGGCCCTCGAGGGAGAATCCATGTTACAGGAGAAGAAAGAATCCAGTACGCGGCTTCGGAAGCTTTTGGGGATAGACACGACACTCCTTGCAACCCCAGGGCCTTGCGCCACTGGCGACACCATTTCCCAACAAAACTCTGAATCCTCCAGGAGACCAAAAGCTCGTGTCGGTGTGCCCAATCCGAAGCGGTATCCCATCGGAACGAAAAATGATGCCACTGAATCAGCGTGCAACTTATGAATCCTGGGATTCGCAATGCCCGCCCACTCCAAGCCACAGTTATTTTTATCACCTTAACCCTTTGGGAGTCGGAACGCCCTATGTCGAGAGCCTGACAGGATACACTGCGAGACTGGCCCGAGCACATTGTGTTCGCCCTCGCCGCATGATCTCGAAGGAGATCGCGCCGCGCATCAACAAACCCTACTATGCCTCCGATAGAAGAAGCTTGAACGCGTTTGACACAGCTATTAATGGATTAGGAGTGACTGCCAGTAATTTCGTGGTGGCTTTTGAGCAACTGACCTGCTGCACTCATCTGTCCGGTACGACCATGCTACCCTGGAGGAACCTGATTAATGATCAATTCCTAATACGGCGCTGCAAAGCTTGGTGCCCCTCTTGTTATGAGAACTGGTTAGACACGGGGAAACCCATTTATGATCCTCTGCTCTGGGCCTTAGAGGTTGTCAAGATCTGCCGCCAACACCAGCAATGGTTAAGGCTTCAGTGTCCTCATTGCAATCGCCGAATCCATCATCTAGTTTCACGTCCTACCCCAGGCCATTGCTCTTGGTGCGGTCAATTCCTCGGAATTCCAGATGGCTCCGTCCTGTCTTCTCAAGAGACCGTTTCCAAGGCTGAGTGGGAATGGCAGCTCTGGGCAGTTCGGAACATTGAACAGATCCTCGCTATTACATCTCATTTGTCATCCCCTATTCCCGTTGAAAGCTTTGGACAACTATTAGCACTTCAGATGGATAAGATCCCTGTCCAGACTATGACCGCGTTCGCCAGGGTGATATCTGTCTCCAACTCTACCGTGAAACATTGGTTGACCGGCTCTTTACCGAACATCAAAAACTTCCTCTGGCTTTGCCACCAACTTAAGCTCACCACATTACAATTTCTGTCGCTAGACAAAATCACTTCAGCCAGTTCAGGTCCCAAAACAGAGATTAAATGATTGACCTGGCCGAAGTGGCAAATTCGTACTGTCAATCGCACTTTGAAACCATAACGTGGCCACGGCGGCCACTTTATGGTTTAAGTTACACCACGGCAGCGGATCATCTCTCTGTTCCCGCGACCCCACCCCAAGCACACCAGGGTCTCCGAAGAGATATCCGCGGAAAAACCGATGACAACTCTTCTGAGACCAAAACGGCGTGCGCGCTGGCCCCAAGCAAAAGCCTTGGCAATCCTCGCTCCTTCCGTTCCAAGCCTTGTCAGCGCGAGACAACAAGAACCAGAAAACTAAGGAGTCGCGCTGCCAGGCTTTTCCACTCCATCCACTCCGGTTCCCAAGGCCTTTGCTTCAGCAGGGCCAGCTCCCTCTTTTGAATGGAACCACAGGCGGGAAGAGATG
>JBGOTQ010000432.1:0-5931 GCA_041476565.1 Terriglobia bacterium
GGACGCCCCTGGTCGGGATTTCAGAGATCATGACGTAGTCGGTCGTCCCAAAGTGATCCATCGCCGCCAGACGCCGACCCTGGTAGTCATATGCCGCCGAAAGCCCATGGCTAGTGTGACGAATCAGGTTAAATCCCTGCTCGATGGCACGGAAGCTGGCCATCTGCGTGTGCCACGGGTCAATCGCACGCCAATCGTTTGAAGGAGCCAGAACTACGTCCGCCCCTAGCATACTCGCTTGGGCCAGCAACTGCGGAAAATCGCCATCGAAGCAAATAATCGAACTAAGCCGCCCATACCTCGTGTCTAGAAACCGAAGCTTGCCGTCCTGGGTGACGGAAACTGCGGCTTCGCTGCCGGGCACCGGACGGGCCTTATAGTATTCCCAAGCCACCTGACCGGGCGGGTCAATCAGTACCAGTTTATTCTCCAGCGGCCGTCTCTGGCCAGCGTTCCAAACCGCCAGGGACATCCCCAGGTAAATCCGGTACCTTGCAGCCAACTCGCGCCCCTGAGCGATGAATGCAGTTTCGTCTTCCTTCAAGACAGGCGCATTGGCCTCCCCCCAGAACACGATCTTCGCGCCCGCTTGTGCTTCACACTCAGAGCGAGCCAACAGGTTTTCATCAACAGCCTTTCCCCAATCCCGGATTTGCCTAACTTCTTCCGGCGAGAGCCGATTCTGCATCATGTGCTTCCAAACAACATCGCTCAACTCATTTGGGACCTTGACGCGCGAAAGAGAGGCCACCCGCTGCGTCTGAGAAGATGGCGGGAACAGCGTCATCCGCGCCCCACCTAGCAGCACGATCAAGGCGATAGCGCCAGGGCACAGCAGGGCCCCAAACCGTGTGCGCTTCGACTCCAGGCCTTCCTCCCAGACCCAGTTGCACACGGCGGCAAACCAGCCGACCAGGAAAGTCAAACCCCACAGTCCGGTTACCGATAGTATTTGTAGCAGTGAAAGACTGCCATACTGTGAGTAGGCAATCGCTCCCCAACTTCCATAGGGTCCCAGCGAGTTCAGGTATTCCGCCGCCGTCCACGTCATGGGGAAAACCAGAGTTGCGGCCAAGCCATTGAGCCTGTGCACGAGCCCGCGATCGACAAGGTAGGGCAGAACGCTTAGGATCCCTATGATGGCCAGGAAGATGAGGTAGATCGCACCCGGGATCGGCACCATACCTCGAAATTGAAAGCTAAAGGTTGCTATCAGCAATATGTAGGCAATCGGCAGTCCCACGGCCGCTCGCTGTGTACGCACAAACCGCAGCAGAAAGACCGGAGCCAGCCACGCGGCAAGCGGAATACTGTTCGCACCGTTGGAAAACAACAAAAGTAATGCTGCCAGGGCCAGCCAACCCCACCTGCACCAGCCTCCAGGCACGGCCTGAACTGCCATGCGGCGCGACTCTTCTGATGGTAGCGGCTCATGATCCATGATGATTGTCAGCATGACGCCTCCCTGTTTGCTCTTTCCATGCGGACCGTCTTAGTGACCTCATACTGTGTTGTGGCTCTATATTGCCGCAATTAGATGGATCGAATTCTTTATATGGTGTTACCGTCATCCATTGTTGGAACAATTAGTATAAAAGTCTAGAGTGTTCGCCTCAACTTGACAACACCCTTGTGGGGAGACTAGAGTCTCCCACTTGTCATCCCGCAGGCCTAAAGCGGATTGGAGAGGTGCATGAGTAAGTTTAGCCGCAGGAATTTCCTGGTCAACACGACTTTGTATCTGGGTGCCGCCAGTGTGAATGAAGCTTTGTCCATTGATTCTCGGATGGCCCCATCGACAGAACCCAAGCCTGAACCGAAGTTTGCTACATCTTCTTCGGCCTCCTTTCTGCCCATAGATTTCCGTTTTACTCCCGTCTCCTGGCAGACCGCCATTTGTTTTCCTGATGACCACTCGAAGACACTCATAGGCGAGAGCGGAGAGTTCAAATTTGATTATCCAAAGGACTCCCCGTCGATATTTACTTTTACCAAAATTGTGGGGTTCTCGCTTGCCGGGATGAAACTCGGAAAGGTTACAGAACAGAAACTGGAGTCTTCTTCGATTCCCATTGTTCATACTCGAATTGAATTTACGCGCTCTCTTCTGAACCTCACTGCCTTTGCCTCCAATCTGAGGGAGGAAGGACGGGTCGACAATTTGATCCTTGAAGTTGTTCCCAAGGAAACCAGTTCGGTTAAAACAACGGTAGTTCGAGTTGCTCCCATGGTGATAATTGAGACCCGGCTTCTAATCAAGACTAAGACAGTTGAGAAGGCAACAATAGTCATGCTTGGAAATGAGGAGGGGACGCCATTTGCCTGCTGCAATAGCGCCATTACAGGACGGGAAGACACGGGTCACAGTGTGCGACTGCTGCTCATTGACGCCTTGGCCTCCTCCCAAGTAGCGGCGCGGTTTTTCCTGCGTTTCCCACAGGAGAGTCAACCTTTCGATAAAATCAAGCCCGGGCTTTCAATACCAGACGAAGTATTGAATCAAACCCGGCTGTTTTGGAAAGAGTGGAAGCCCTTTGAAAACAAGGTGGCCATCAAGCTTTCCGGCCGCCACCAGGAATTTTTGGTGGCCTGTGCCCGGAATATCCAGCAGGCCCGTGAAGAGAAGGACGGCAAGTCGACCTTCCAGGTTGGGCCCACCTGTTATCGCGGCCTTTGGGTTGTGGACGGACACTTCATACTGGAGGCTGCGCGATATCTTGGGTATGACGATGAAGTTCAGCAGGGCTTGGAAGCGACCTGGGCACGGCAGGAGCCGGACGGGGGGATCTTTGCCGGCGGCGGGAGGGAACACTGGAAGGATACAGGGATCGCCATGTTTTCACTCGTGCGCCAGGCGGAATTGAGCCAGGATTGGAACTATTTCCGGCAGATGCAGCCCCAAGTCCTCCGGGGAGTCGATTTCTTGAAAACGTTGAGAGACAAGGCCAGAACGGAAGGAAGTGCCAATGGTAGTTATGGAGTTCTGGCCCGCGGCTTTGGCGACGGTGGCCTGGGGGGAGGGTTACGTTCGGAATTCACCAATACCTTGTGGGTCCTGGCCGGATTGCGCGCAGTGACTGAAGTCGCTTCCCGTCTGAGCCTGCCGGGCTTTGAAGCCGCCGGGCAGTTCTACCTGGAGTTGAGGAGATCTTTCTTCCAGGCTGCCCGAGCCGAAATGCGCCGCCATCCTAAAGGTTTTTTTTATCTGCCCATGCTGATGAAGGAAGATCCCCAATGGAGCACCGCCGATGAATGGGCCCGCCCCAAACCTCAGATGGCCCAGTGGGCTTTGTCGCACGCCATCTATCCTGGCCTGGTATTTGAGAGAGATGATCCGGTTGTCAAGGGGTATATTGCCCTAATGCAAGCGTCAACCGATGAAGAGGTTCCCATCGAGACCGGATGGATCCCTCATGAAGGCTTGTGGACGTATGACGCCGCCTTCGCGGCACATGCCTATCTCTGGGCTGGAGAGGCCGATTGGGCGCGGCGCACCTTCATTGGTTTTTTGAATCATGCCACTCGGCTGTACTGTTGGCGCGAAGAACAGCCGCTTCAGAATTCTCAATTGGCCCGATATGTGGGAGATATGCCTCACAACTGGGCCAGTGCTGAATGCGTGCTGTTTTTGCGCCACATGCTGGCACTGGAGGATGGCTCGTCCCTGCGCCTGCTGGAAGGCATCAGCGAGTATGAATTGAAAGCAAATGAACCATGGTCGCTTCAGGATTCCCCCACCCGTTTCGGCCGGATTAGCCTAAAGTTGGAACCACTCCGCGCAAATGGCGGCTGGACATTGGAATTCCGGCGAGGGGCCGGACCTGTACCTCAGAAGGTCCTTCTTCCCGCGAAGTTGGGCATCGGACGGCCATTCAAGGAAACCAGGGGGGCCCGATCTTTAAAGGCAGGCAATGCGATTCAAGTGGCACCCGACTCCCCATCCTGGACGGCGACATGGCAGGGGTAAGGGAGCAGGTGGGATTTCTCAGCCGGATACCTTCAATAGTCAAGGTAACACTTCATGTCTCTGCGGGGGACACCGTCGATAAAGCGGTTCGGGCCCTTTCGTCCGAGATAGTAATAGACAACGCTTCGATACTTCCCCGTGCAGTTGTTGCTCGACCCGTGCTCCAACGTGAACGCCAGTTTCTTCTTGAATACCATGGCGTCGGAGATGTGGAACCGATACCCGAAAATTTCGGACTGGGTGGCTCTACCTCCTGACAAAGGTCCCACGACATCGTGAAACCCCCAGGCATCGTTTACGTAGTCTTCGCTTCCCGTTCCCCACATCGTCCGTTGGGGATCATCGTCCGTAAACACCGCTTCATCTGATTCTCCCGCGGCGCGAGTGTACGGCGTCTCGGAAAGGTCGGCGTCGAAACAGCAGCCGATTACATGTCCTTCACCGTGAACCCTTAGAAGCGAATAGTTTTCCTCACCGCTATTCCGCAAGTACATAACCTGGTCTCGGTAGTTGCCGAGGTCGTGGCCGAAGGTGCTGT
Organism: Terriglobia bacterium; assembly: GCA_041476565.1. Classification (GTDB taxonomy): domain Bacteria; phylum Acidobacteriota; class Terriglobia; order Versatilivoradales; family Versatilivoraceae; genus DATKMG01. The sequence goes on from JBGOTQ010000432.1 coordinate 4,506, forward strand.
CTTCGCTATGGTAGAGCGCCTTGAAGTGCGTCGAGGGCATGTCTGCAGCAGTCGTTAATTCGTAAGCGATGTCGTAACTTACCGCGTCGAGATCGAGGGGGGAATGGTTCAGCAACTCTAACACCGCCCGTTGATGGACCGGCATCGGGAACCGGCAGCTATATTGCTCGCCCTGTTTGACGACCAAGGCAGTCCGATAATTCGAAAGCGAGCCAAAATCCATGAAGAAGCAGGCTAGCGGTGATTTGATCGAGGCAATGCGGCCGTTTTCCTGACCCTCAATGGTCAAGTCCTCGTCCCAATAGCCCCTGAGCAGAAGGTTTTCACGGGCACAGAAGGCTTGAGCGCTGTCGTGAGGCCATTTTACCTTGAAGGTGATCTGCCGGACGGTCAGCGTCCCAGCCTGATCGAAAACGACGGCGCTCTGGCCATGGTTCAGCGTAATGACTCCCGTTTGGTGCCGCCAAGCGGGATCCATGGTTCGAAAATCCCAGTCCAGGTTTGCCGTAATGCGTTCGTACCGGGCGGCATCAGCTTGAACCTGAGATGCTGAGAACGGCTTCAGAGATTGCGGTGCGTCGAAAAGCAGATAGTTAACTTGATAGTAAACCTCCGGCGCCGGAGAGAGGGTCAACCTGCAGCCTTGCTGAAAGGCGATAGGGAAATAAGACGTACTTCCCCCCGGTTGATGAGGCTTCGGCTCGGATGGCTCGCCCGAACCAATCCCCATCGGCAAGCGCTTCAGGAACAGTGCAAAGGATTCTTCCACCACTGGCCGCCGTTCGCCGTCAATATACAAACGTACGATGCCTTCGGGATTGGCTGACCACATTCGAGTAATTATTCCAGACCCCTTGACATCCAAGATTACCCCCTCCGAACCTTCTATCCGCAAGTAGTTGCCCCAATCGAAGTTTCCTCCTTCGCGATCACGGCTGCTAGCCATATAGGTTCGGCAATTCCTCAACCAAGGCAGGTTTTCGAGACGGAATAAATCAGCAGGTTTCTCGATCTGCAAGGAAGGATCGCCAGCCAAGCGATTCGCGCCGAAAACATATTCAATAGTGGAAAAAGAACTCAATCCAAGACAAATGAACACGATGCCAGATGCGAGTCTGTGGCTCATGAGAATCTCCTGATGTCGGGTGCAATTCAAAGTGCGACAGGTTATTCGGGAAAACCTTAAGTTTTGTTGTCCCGAAGGGACACTAGAGAGTAGCCGGTGGTTACGCGCCAGTGCGCGTTACCACCGGAATCTTCCCCCCGAAATTCGTTTGAACCCCGGCAGGGGTTCCAGAAATCCCGCGTCCCTGCCGGGACGCCAGGAAATTCAGGGAGACGTTAATGGACCAGTGACGGCACACCTCGTCCAGCGTGGTGGACTCGGTGCTTGTCACTGGCTACTCTCCGGGGTCCCTCTGGGACC
>JBGOTQ010000433.1:0-5803 GCA_041476565.1 Terriglobia bacterium
CACGGCGATTGGCGTCAAGGGGTCGATAAGTCGGAGCACCCTGGCCATTAAGAAAGGTGCTGTCGATGAAAGGGGGACGCTGAAAGTCCTGCGGAAGCCCATCTTGGAGCAGGAAGGCGGGCGTCAGTCCCCCATTTGAGGGGCCAAATGAAGGAGTAGCATTGAACCCAGTCTGGTCTATTCCACTCCCCCAGCCCGGGTAGAAAGCCTGGTTTAGGAAGATACCGTACCCAGCACGGACTACTGTCTTCTGATTCCAGGCATAAGCGAGCCCGAGACGCGGAGCGTAGCCACGGTACCAGGTGTTCTCGGGGTGAGTCTGCGAGTAACCAGCAGCTCCGTAGTCTATCCCCCCCGGGACCCCCGACCCCGCAAAGGCCATCCGTCCTGGCCGTCCGCCCGCACCGGAGTTTGCCCCATACGGGTCGAAGAAAACGGTACGGTTCCACTTCTCGGTGGCAGGCGTGCCGAGGTCCCAGCGGAGGCCGTAATCAATACTCAGCTTGTCGGTCGCCTTCCATGTGTCTCCAGCGAAGAGCGCCCAGTATGAGCCGCGCGCATAGGTTGAGGTGTTGGTAGTAAACCTCGCACTGCCGGTATCCACCGCACCGAGCAAGAAACTGGCAATAGCGTTGCCACTGTTGATACCGAGCAGGCCAGTTTCGCCGTCAGCGAAGTAGAAGGATCCGGAACGGTTATTTTCGGTGGTCGAATTGTTCTGCAGTTTCCGAATCTCCCCTCCAAACTTGATCGTGTGGCGGCCGCGGACCCAGGTCATCAGGTCGTTGAACACGTGGGTTGGACGAGATTCGTGATGGATGATATCATATCCCATCTGTGAGAAGCCGTCGGCAAAATTGAGTTGAGGAGGCTGTGCGTAGGAGGCCACGCCCGGAATCTGTGGCAACTGGCCAGCGAACTCCGAATCAATGGCGAGTTCACTGCCCCGCATGTTCATGTAACCGTAGGTCAAGCTGTTTAACAGGTTCGGCGAAAAGGTGTGATCCCAACTTAAGCGATCGTTCCAGGGACCAATTTCACCTCCATCCGGGAGAAGGTACGAGTCGTAACTGATAATGCGCGGCAAGTTTGACACGTTCGCAAAAACCGCACTGTGGTTATGGATGGTGACGGCGAAGTGATCTTTCTTTCCCAGGTAGTCATCGAATCGAATATCGAAATTCTGGATGTGGTCTGTGCCTGCACCGGCGATCTCGGGAATGGGAACCGGTGAAACATAGTTATTTAAGGGCCCCGGGAAAGTGGGGGTGGGTAGATTTTTGAGCCATTGTGGGGCGAGAGAGTTTTGCATGCGGGGGTCTGAGGGGCAAATGACGTTGGGGGTCTTGCCGTCGCAGCCCATGAACTGATCGCGCACGATTTGCCCATCGACAACCCGCGTTGTGGCGGGGTCGTAGACCGGAATCAAATTCCCATCCGCATCGCGCCAGTCGCTGAAGTCACCCTGACGTTCCTGCATCGAGGGAATGCTTAGAACGGGAAACTTGGCTCCCCCTCGGACCTCATAGCGCTCGTAGTTGAAGAAGAAATAGGTTCTGTTTTTCTCTGACCACAACTTGGGAATCTTCACCGGTCCGCCGATGCTGCCGCCGAATTGGTTTTCCTTATCCACCGGTCTTTCTGGAACACCCCACTGGCGGGCATTGAGGACTTCATTGCGAAAGAACTCTCGAACGTCGCCGTGGAATTTATCTGTGCCTGATCGGGTGACCAAATTGATGACGCCCGAATCGCTTGACCCATACTGCGGGGAGTAATTCGACGTCAGGACGTTCACCTCGCTTATAGCCTCAGGCGAAAGAGGGTAGTCGCCATGGATGGCATTCATTCCGCTCTGGCCCATAATGCCTTCCTGCATCGAGGCCCCGTCCAGGGAGGCTTCACCCCCCAGTAGCATGCCGCCATTGATCCGGGAATTGAAAGCATCCCCACTCGTGCCTGTGCTCACGCCGGGCATCAGGACCACGAACGCTGCCGCGGAACGGGGGGAGCCGGCGATCTCAAGCGGGAGATTGGCCAGGACTTCCGGTGTGATCGTCCCTTGCTGCGTCGCGGTTTCGAAGTTGAGAGGCGAAGCATCGGCTATCACCTCCACTGTTTGCCCAGAAGCTCCGATCTGAAGCGCGACTTTCACCGTTACCGCTGCATTGATATTGAGCGAGATTCCCTTCTGCAGATAATTCTGGAATCCTTTTGCAGTAACCTCTAGATCGTAGACCCCTCGTTCCAGGTTCTCGAAGCGATAAAGCCCATCGGACCCGGAGGTCACCTTTCTGACCGCCTCCGTCGCGACGGCTCTTAGCGTACACTCGGCGTCCGGAACAACAGCGCCGCTGGGGTCCGTCACGGTGCCGCTAATGGAACCTTTAATGCTCTGGCCCTGACTCCAACTCGGCACAAATAGCAACAACACCAAAAGGGTTCCAGTAATCCGCAGCCATCTTGGATGCATGTTTTCCCCTCCTTATGTCTTTAGGTTGTGAGTAAAATTTTAAGAGTTTGAAGGCGAACCCGGGTGCACCTGCGGCGGATCTTGGCGACTGGCTTATGCAACAGAGGTGCACTCCAGCAATTTCAACCTTCTGTGGCCCCAACGGCGTTAGCCTCATAGCTACCTTCGCCATGGCAGATCAAAGTTGAAAAAAGAGGCAGGATGTGACGATTCTTTGGTAAGTTAAATCATGTCATCCTGCAATTACAGGATGACATGATAAGTAGCATGCTTACTGTTGTCAAGTTTTTTTTGGGTGGAAAAGTAAGCTGTAAATCCGAAAAATCGTTGACAATAGGTTAACTAATCTCTATCATTTCGTGCTGTAATTACAGGATGACATGGTGGAGATTAGCAATACCGCCATTGTCTGGTCCGTTTGGTCCTTTAATAATAATGATGTCGTTCATCCGCCGATTTGAAAGAGCCTCCAAGGATAGCAAAGATGATCGCCAACGGCCCGCTCAAAACCAGAATTGATCGGAAAAGCCCGATCCCTTACTACGTCCAACTGAAAGAAGCGCTTCAGGAGTACATCGACTCAAAAGGCCTTAAGCCTGGGGACCAGATCCCTGGTGAAATGACCCTGTGCGAGATCTATGATGTCAGCAGGACCGTGGTTCGACAGGCCCTCCGGGAGATGGAATACGAAGGCGTTATCGTGAAAGAAAAAGGACGTGGCGCTTTTGTTGCCGAGGAAAAAATCAGTGAGAGCCTGGTGGCAAAACTCACCGGTTTCCACCAGGACATGACAGCCATGGGCTACCACCCGGTCAGCAAGATTCTGGAACAGTGCGCAGAACCTGCCGGTGCCACCATCGCCGCTCACCTCAACCTTGTGCCGGAGAGCCCCGTAATTAAGCTCGCCCGCTTGCGCTATATCCAGAAGGACCCCATCGTGTTGGTCACGACTTATCTTCCCTTTGAAAAGTGCCCTGGGATTGTGGACGAGGATCTATCCAACCAATCCCTCTACGCACTTCTCGAGCACAAGTACGGGATCGTGATCGCCTACGGCCGTCGGATCATCCAAGCTATAGCTGCCAACGAGTATGAAGCCCAACTGTTGGAAATTAAAAAAGGCGCCCCCCTCATCAGCCTGGACAGCGTTAGTTATTTGGCCGATGGCATGCCGATAGAGTTCTATCATGCCCTGCACCGCGGCGACCGGTCACAGTTCACAGTGGAATTGGTGCGCATGCAAAAACAGGGGGAACTAAAGAGTGCAATCTCCCACGATTTAGTCGACATTCCCGCTGGTCACGGAGCTATCGGCGATCATGAATAAGGTTCGTGTCGGTGTCATTGGCCTGGGGCGCGCCGGCCTGATCCATGCGCGCAATTTTGCCGCTGCAGTGCCTGGGGCGGAACTGGCGGCACTCGCTGATCCTAACCCAGAAGCCCTGCAAAATTGTGGTGAAGAACTGCGTCCCGTAAAATGTTTCTCTCATTGGCAGGAAGCAGTCGCACATGATGACATTGAGGCGGTCGTTCTTGCGACTCCGACCGACACTCACAAGGCAATTGTTGTGGCGGCTGCTCAATCTGGAAAGCACATTCTCTGCGAAAAACCGATGGCCCTGAATAGCGAAGAATGTGATCTGATGATAGAAACAGTTGAGAAGTTTCGGGTCAAATTGCAGATCGGTTTTATGCGACGTTATGACCGGAGTTTCCTGGAGGCCAAGGAACGGATCGCGCGCGGAGAAATCGGTGACGTCGTATTGGTGAAATCGCTGACTCACGGTCCGAGCATCCCGAAAGCATGGCAGTATGACGTTGCGCGCAGCAATGGCCCCCTGGCAGAAGTCAACAGCCACGACATTGATATCCTCCGTTGGTTTGCAGACAGTGAATTCAAGACCGTGTATGCCATCGGGGGCAATTACCGCTCTCCTGATGCTCGCCAGAACTATCCGGACTTCTACGACAACGTGGTTCTGACTGCCAGTTTCGAGAATGGAAAACAGGGCCTGATTGGTGGCGCTGTCGCAGTTCGATATGGTTACGATGCCCGCGTGGAGATACTGGGCACCGATGGAATCCTGTTTGTCGGCAGCCTGGATGCAAGCAGCGTGGTGAGCTGCAACTCGAGACAGGGTAGTGTGAAATCGATTGTGCCTAGTTGGCGCAATCTTTTCATGGAAGCTTATTGGGCCGAGGACAAGGACTTTGTCCGTTGCATATTGGATGACAAACCTCCGAGGGCTACCGGCTTTGATGGCAAGAAAGCAGTGGAGGTTGTCAATGCCGGGAACCGATCCATAATGGAGAAACGACCGATTGAACTTATCAATTGAAGAGAACCTATGAAAGCAGCGTTCCTGTTTGGCAAAGAAGATCTCCGCCTGAAAGAAACACCCGTTCCGATCATTCAGGAACACGAGATTCTGCTGCGTGTCAAAGCGGCATCCCTTTGTGGTACCGATGTTCGCATGTACAAGAACGGTTACAATCTGGCAACCCCGGACGCTCCGCTCATTATCGGGCACGAAATGAGCGGAATCATTGAAGCCGTTGGAAGAAGAGTCACGCAGTATAGAGAAGGCATGCGGGTGATGATAGGCCCTAACATGGGATGCGGCACTTGTGAACTGTGCATCAGTGGCAATACGCATCTCTGCCCCCGCTATCAGGCATTGGGCATTCATATTCATGGTGCTTTTGCTGAATTCGTACGCATTCCCGAAGCTGCCGTGTACCAGGGGAACATCTTCGAATTGCCGCCTGACCTTTCATGGCTGGAGGCTTCTCTCATTGAACCCCTTTCTTGTGTTTACAACGGCTTCGAACGTGCCAACATCAGACCCGGGGATACCGTGATTATCTTCGGCGCCGGACCCATTGGCTTGATGCACGCCAAAATGGCCAAAATGGCCGGGGCTTCATTGGTGATGATGAATGACATCAGTCAGGCGAAGCTAGAGCAATGCAGGAATCTGGATCCGGCTTTCATTCCCATCCCTAGCTCGGAAATTAGAGACCAAATCAAGGAGCGAACCCGGGGCCGGGGTACCGATGTCGGAATCACTGCCTGCCCGGCACCGGCAGCACAGCAGCTAGCTCTGGAATTAGCTGCCATCAATGGCCGGGTGGTCTTCTTCGGCGGCCTTCCCGCAGAAACGGCGATAGTGCCTCTGAACACGAATCTCATCCATTACCGGCAACTGATTGTCACCGGTACAACCAGAGCTAGCCTGCATCATATCCGCAGGACATTGGAGCTTTTGGAGAGGCGACTCATCCAGGTTGAGGATCTCATCCAAGACCGGTATGCGATTGACCGGATCC
>JBGOTQ010000434.1:0-5781 GCA_041476565.1 Terriglobia bacterium
CCCAGGGCATCGCAGGGGTCAAGGCCCCTGCTCTGCCCTGGGCTACTCTCCTTCGCCCACTTCGTGGGCTGGAGGTCATCTTCATCCGCGGTGGCGAGCTTGAAAAGATCATGTGGCACTCTTATGAAAATGGCCCTTCAGGCCATACAGGTTCCAGTTGGATATCGGACTCGACATTAGAATACCCGCTCCAGCTTTGGAATACCGAATACGAACTTGCCGTTTTTCACGGTCGCCACTGTGACCGGACGGCGATTGGTGTAAACATCGTCCATGTTGATTTCACCGGAAATCCCCTGCCAGTGCCGTGTGGCCTCCAGAGCATCCCGGATCTTATAGCGGTTGAGCCCGGCCTTCCGGATGGCCTCAATTGTGACCTGAGTTCCGTCATAGGCATGAATCGCGTAGACATCCGGAGGTTCACCATAACGCTCCTGGAAGCGTTTTTTGAAGTCAACCAGCCGGGGATTTTCGGAATTTGGATCATACGGGTAGGTAGCCACGACTCCCTCCGCAGCAGCTCCGGCGGCGCGAATAAACTCCGGGCTCACGATCCGCTCACACGCCACAACCGGAATGTTGAGCCCTTCTTCCCTCATCCTTTTTACCAACACCCCCGCAGGCTCTGGATCAGCCCAGAGCACGACCCCATCCGGTTTGGCCTTCTTCAGGCGCTCTATCTGCATGTCAAAATCCACATTGACTTTTTCATAGTTGACTTCATAGTTGATTTCAATGGGGGCTGGCTTTCCCATCCGGACGGACCCCTTCCGGAACTGGGCCACACCGAATCGCCCGTACCGATTGTTGGCGCGAAGAATGGCTACTTTCTCCAGTCCCAGTTGTTTATAGACATAGTAAATAATGGTGTAGGCCATCTGGCGGTCATCGGGAACGACCCGGAAAACCCACGGGATTCGAGTTTCCATCAGCGTCGGATCCAGATCGGCCACGTTCATCATGGGCAGGTCAGTCCGCAGCGCCACGCGAATGGCAATGTGCGTGTTGGCCCCGTCCACAGTTCCAATCACTGCCCACACCTTGTCGTCATAGGTAAATGACACGATCTCGTTTGCGGAAGCCCCCCAGAGTCCGGAATCATTCCGGACGACCATTTCGAAAGGCTTGCTCTTATACCCTCCGTTGGCATTCGCTTCCTCGATGGCCATTTCGGTGCCGCGCTTGATAGAAATGCCCATGTAGGTCTCGTGACTGCGGTCCAGTGGGGCCAGCAAGCCGATTTTGACTGTGGGCACATCCGGTTCAGGCTTATCGCGACCCGGGCCCCAAAAGGTAATGTCGGCATCACTGGGGACAAAATATCGATGGTAAGGCTCCTGGACAAATCGCCCGAACGGCTCCAGTTCCTCAGATACATTGCCGTAGAGCTCTTTCTTCTTGGTTTCTCCGCTTGCTCCTTTTTCAGGTTGAGCTGCAGAATCCTTAGTAGAGGAAGATGCCGGGGCGGAAGAGGTTGACCCCTTGTCTTGGGCAGACAACAGCAACGTGGCAGACACAAGAACCCCAACCAGCATCAACGCTTTCATGAAAATACGGTTTGGGGTGGAGGGTCGCGCTCCGTCGCGACCCTTATGGCGGCGACATCCAGCACTTTCATCAGCGGTAGTGAACCAGTATCGGCCATGGGACCTTTCTAAGAAATTCCCCCTTGGCAAAGGGGGTCGGCAGCCGAGGCTGCCGGGGGGTTGTCCCTTTATCGAGAGAACCAGTCTGTCCGGAACAGAGACATCCCGTGAAGCCTTCTCAAGGCTTCGCCCCCATTCGAAGGGGGAATCCAACATGTGAAGGTCATGGGACTCTTTTACGGAAAGTGCTCTGTTCATCTGGCGTTTCCTCCTTTCCAAATGCCGTGACTGATCCCTTTGGACGTGGCCACCCAGACGTCGTCACCTTGGAAGTCGGCCCAATAAATGTGGTTGTTGGCCAGCCCGTGTTCCAGTTTGACCGTCTGAATCAGTTTGGCATCGTCATAAATTCGAGCTTCCCACCCTTTGGTTCCTTCTAAAGGGCCTTCGGCGCCCACAGGGCTCCGGGAATGTGCCCACACCGGATCAGTGGGAACATACGAGACCCAGTGGTTGGTGTCGCCATTCACGGTTCCCAACCCTCGGTCCGTGCAAACCCAGGCCACGTTATGACGGGCCTTCACCATGTTGATGAAGTTGCTTGGCAAGCCGGAATCCCCTTCAATGTATCCGCGCCAGTGACGGCCGTCGTAACGGCTCATTCCAAAGTAAGTCGAAACCCAAAGCACTTTGTCGACATAGCTGACGCTGGTGGTAATCACGTGGATGAGGCCATCGTCCCTGAAGACGTCGATTTCCATCTCTCCGTCAGGGTCCAGATAGGATTTCCAGCCTTGCGTAGCAATGTCAAACTCCAGCACGCCGCCGCCCCAAAGCGCCGCGTAGACTTTCCCATCCCCATAAGTCACGAAGTACCCCCAGGGTTCGTGCTGAGGAGAATTGGCCGGCGTATAGACATCCCATTTACTCTCCTTGGCGTGGAAGCGTGCAGTCCCGGAGGTTGTGGCAACCCAGATATTCTGATTCTCCACGCACACCCCAAAAACGACATCGTTGGGCAGACCACTATTGAACTGGGTGAAATTTTCGAATCGGCCGGCTGAATAGTGCGACAGGCCTTTCATGGTACCAGCCCAGACATCCCTGGTCTCCGGATCGATGGCCAGGCAGAGAACGGCCGGGTAAACCAATCCATCCTCAACTCCGAAGGTACTCCATTTCCCGTTTTCGTAAAGAGCCAACCCCCCCTCAGTCCCAGCCCACACCCGGTCACCGTCCACGGCAATCGTATAGACCTTATTGGCAGGCAATCCCTCCTCCTTGTGGAAGGATTCCCATTGGGTGTAGACCCGGGGTAGTTCTTCGGCACTTGTCTTAGGCGGTTGCTCCGAGACGACGGCTAACGCGCCGAACGTGAGAACCAGGAACGAAAGTATGATGAAGCAAAGCGTCCAGCGCGATCTCATAAAGTTCTCCTGTCTACATCCCTTTATATTCTTCAGCCTTACTCACCTTTTGCGGATCCAGCTTGGAGCCATGGACGATCTTTTTCCACATAGTCGCAAAATCAAATGGCGGTCTCCCCAGCTTCGCGTGAGTGGGCTTTTGCTTATGACAATTCAGACAGTCTTGAGGAGTCAGCAGATGTAACCCCATTGATTGCGCCTTCTGCTTATCCTGCATGATCTCCTTGCTGCTGTACTTTTCTCCTGGCCCGTGGCAGTGTTCACAGCTCACTCCGTCCTCGACCCGGGAATCCGGCGCACGATATTCCCCGGGAACATCGGCTGCAGTCCCGTGGCAATTGAGGCAAAAGGCACTGTATTGGGGATTGGCGGCCTTTATCCCAGCCTCACGAGCAATCACCTTGGCCATGGGGCTTTGAAGCATGACAAAGGTTCGTGCGTGCTTGGTGCCCAGCCACGTCCGATACTGAGTCATGTGGCAGGTGGCACACACCTTGTTGCCCACGTACTTGGCCGGAGGAGTGGTCAGTTTGGTTACATCCTCCAGCGGGAGTGGCGTTGCCCCCTTGCGCGGAGGAGGGAACAAGGTGTTGATCATCTCCTCTTGTGACATGGGCTCCCCTACAGATAAGGTCTTGGTGTATTCAATCAATTCGTTAAGCATTCGCTTGTCCATGTCGTTGGTGACCCCGTGGAGATCATCGGGGTTATGGACCGTCCAGATTTCCTCCAGGCTGTAGCAGCGACCATCGTGCAGGAAGGGCGCGCCATCAAAGACATTGGCCAACTGGGGGGTGTCAACGGAGCTGTCAGTGTCCGAATATACCTTGGTCCCGACGTCATGGAGCTTCTGATCAGTAAAATGAGGCGGAAGGTGGCAGGCAATGCAGCGGTTCCCCACCGGGATAAATCGCCCATCCACGGTCCAACTCCTCTCGAAGAACTGCTTCCCTTCTTCCTGGAACTCGTTCAAAGACCCGTCAGGATTGACAAACTGGTTCTTCTCCAGGGGAATCGACTCCACGAAATGGACAATATCCTGCAGTTGGTTCTTCTCAAATCCGTGCGATCGGAAAAACAGCTGAGCCGCACGCGGACCATCCTGGCGGGCCAGCGAGGGGTTCTTGCCGCTCCACTTGAAAGGGCCGGTTTCCGCAATGGCGCGCATCGTCTTGTTATCGACCAGGTTTTGACCCATGCCATCTCCCGGGCCGACAATGTCATAAAGGAGCCCATCGAGGTGGTATTCCGGGTGACAAGTGGTACAACTCAATTGTTTCTGGAAGCTGATGGTGCTGTAGTTAAAGAGTTTCTCTCCGCGACGCAGGGGCGTATCAGTTCTTGGGCCACCCAGGTCAACCACGCCAGCGGACTGATTGGCCTTTGCATCGATCACCTGGATGGTGTCCGACAATCGGTTGGCCACATAAACCCACTGGCCATCCGGAGAAACCACAAGGTCTTTTGGGTTACTTCCGGTTGGGATCCGGGCTTCTACATATTCCGAACTCAGGGCCAGATGACGCGCGTTCAGCCGAATCATCTCGTCGGTGAGCCCGAATTTGCCGCCCTGAACCTGGAGTAGCTCATAGACCTTGTCCATATTGACAACCGTGAGGGTGTCGACGCCGCTGGAGGAGATGTACAACCGATGGCCATCCGGAGAAAAAGCCAGGCCGTAAGGATCGGCAAAATAAAGGTTGGGCTCATCAATCAGGAAGTAGGCGACCCGCCCCCGAGGTCCTGCCTCGATGATGGCAAACCCATAGGTGACCATCCACCCCTGGTAGACCTGGGTCTCGGGCAGCAGATTCTTGGGTAGCTCCAGAGCGACCACAACGAAACGTCCATCTGGTGAGACCGCGACATCTTGTCCGGCCACCGTGGAAAAAAGACGCCGGCGTCCGCTCACCAGTTGGGTTTTGAGATCGATGACCGTGAGTTCCAGCACCGGGGGTGTCCTGAAGGGGACAGGGTTTGAAAGCTGGTGAGAGACATACAGGTATTCACCATTCGGGGAAGCAGCGAGGCCGAACGGAGTGGTTCCGGAAACCAAGCGCTTGACTTCATGGAAGTCTTCAGTGTCGATCACCGAAACGTTGTTGTTTCGGAGGTTCGCCACATAAAGGAATTTGCCGCTAGCATCAGTCTTAAGCTGATGCGGCTCTGCCCCCACCGGGAAGGTCTGGAGGACTATCAAGCTCCTAAAGTCCGCGACTGAAACCGTATTGTCTCGCCGATTTCCCACGTACAGCCGTGTCTCGTCCGGGTTGAATGTCACCCCAAAGGGATGGTCTCCGACCTCTATGTGACCGATCACTTTTCTCAGTGCTGTGTCCACAATCAGCACCTCATTGGTGCTCTCACATACCACTGCCAGTTTCCGCCCGTCTCTTGCAAGCGCCAGCTGAATTGGGGACTTGTACTGATCATCTTCAGGTACGGCGTAATCTGCCCTTTTGTCAGCGCGGTATTTTGAAGCAGAATGATTTGAGGACGGGCTTGAAGCATTGGATGCGGATTTGCCTGTCTCCTGGGGAGCCGGTCTTGCAGAATTGACCGGATAGCTGCCGAACAGTGCGAGGCTGAGCAACGCCATCGCACTCGTGATTGAGATCCACCCCAGTCGATGCTTCAATCTAGCGTCTCCTCAAGACAGCGATCAGCAACCAGTGGAATTGCCGATTTCCGATTTGCGATTGTCGAATTCGGCAATCGACATTTGGCAATCGGCAATCTGTTCAGTTCTCCCACCGTGCCCCCAAATC
>JBGOTQ010000435.1:0-5765 GCA_041476565.1 Terriglobia bacterium
CACTCACGAGCTACGAAGCAAAGATCACCCTTACTAGCTCGTTTGACTTCACGAAAGCAAAGAGTGACGGGAGCGATATCCGTTTGACTGTAAGCGATGGAACCACGTCGATACCTTTCTGGATTGAGAATTGGGACCGGGTGAAATTTCCCCACGGGCCGAAGTGGCTGACGAACTACATTAAGTCAAAAGGCCTGCATGCTGGCTTGTGGCTTGTTCCCAACGCCTATGCCGGAGCTGTGGACCAGCATCCGGACTGGTACCTGCGGGACAAGGCTGGGGAGATCATCCTGGACTACCACACTCCGGCACTGGATTCCACGAATCCTGCGGTGCTTGACTTTCTCAAGAAGCTGTTCAGCACTTTGGGCGAGTGGGGCTTTGAGTATTATAAGTTTGACGGTGAACATGCGCTCCCCCAGTACGCGCCGGGCGTCGACAGGAATCGACTCTACGATAAATCCATTGATCCCGTAGTCGCCTATCGGAACCGACTGAAACTAATTCGTGAGACGATTGGCCCTAAGACCTTCGTGGAGGGGTGCCCGGCAGGCACACCGCTGAACGGGATTGGCACCTTTAACTCATACTTCACAGGCGACGATGTTTACAACAGCTGGCAAGGGATGTACGCGCTGTTCAGTTCTATCAATGCTAATGCATTCCTGAATCACATGGTGGTTTACGTGATGCCCGGTGAGGGAATCGATGTGGCTCCCCCCATGTCGGTTGAAGAAGCAAAACAGAAAAGGCCTCCCAGTGTCGTCGAGACGGCCCGCACACGCGAGGAACCCATGGTGGGTTTCGGTACAACAATGGCTGAAGCCCGAACCCTCGTCACTTATGTTGCTTTAACCGGCGTCACCTATTCTTTAGCAAGCGTTCTGCCCGAGTTGCCCCCGGAGAGGATCGACCTCCTGAGGATGACGTTGCCCACTATGCCCATCCTGCCTGTTGACCTGTACAGCCGTGGGACCGACATGCAATGGAACATCTTCAAACACACTCAACCCGACTATTATATCCACAACTACCCGGAGATCCTGGATCTCAAGGTAAATGCCAAGTCGGGGGTCTATGATGTTGTGGGCCTGACCAACTGGCGAAGCGAAACGGTCAAAAGAGATGTTCCTTTCGCCGACAAACTGGGGCTCAGCGCCGGTTCTCCTTATATTGCCTTCGATTTCTGGAATCAGCAGCTTCTTGGTGTTTTCAAAGATAAGATGGAAGTCTCCATTGACCCGCATGATACGCGGGTGTTGTTGATTCATCCCATGTTAAACAGGCCCCAGTTAGTCGGGATTTCACGGCACATCACAGGCGCCTATTCGATCCTGGACCTGGGATGGGAAGCATCGAAAAAACAATTGCACGGTTCGTCCGAGACGGTCCCCGGAGCAGCATACTCCCTCTGCGTGTCTGTTCCCAAGGGGTTGACCGCCTCCCGGGTCCACGCGGCAACCAAAGCGGGCAGTGAAATCCCGGTGCGTCAAGAGCTAACAGGGAATTCGTTAATGGTCAGATTTCAGGGACAACAACAAGTCGTGGATTGGCAAGTCGAGTTTGCGGAAAGCAACGGGCGCAATCAAAAGTGACTTACAACATACAATTCTGCGGTTGAACTTCTCTCCACGTTTTCCTTAGACCTGAAAGGCCGAAAGAGCATAGCACGGCGGCGATTCCTCCTTGCCGACTAGCCCTGATGGACGTCACAGATCACCGACGCGAGGTCATGTGTCGCCCTTTCAGGGCTGGCGGTCACGGAGCTGGACGTGACCCAGGGCGGCGCTTGGGCCTTTCAGGCTAGGGCGGTGGAACTCTCCATTTGTGCGCCACTCTTGATTGCACCCGACAGCACCAGCAATTGAAGAGGCTCGACAAGTCAATCCTCGGAAACACCTCTTGGACCGAGGTCAATCCATTCCGAAACTGTTCCGGTACTTAAGCGCATAAACGGATGCTTTACCCTCGTCCCCATCGCCACCTAAAACCAGCAGGACGAGGCCATGCTGGGGATCATAGACCAAGGCCCGGTTCTGGTTCGCCCGTCTAACCGCGTCAGTTTCCGAATCGAACGGGATCTGGATGCGATACCAGGCGTTCTTATCAATCTTGTAGGCCCACATCTCTGGAGAAGCCCGGCTCTCCGAAGCAGGGGAACAGGTCAGAAAGACATCTGCGTCAGGAATATACACAGACTCCCGGGAACAGACAGGTAGAGCAGCATCCTTCGGCGCCAAAACCTGGGGCTCCATTTTCTTCCAGTGCCGGCTTACCATCTCAAAGATCCAAAGCTGGTCGCGATTCTTGCCTGCACCGTGCAAGAGTATCTGGTCTCTCTTGGAATCGTAGGCCAGGCTGGTCTGTTCATACAGGTTTTGCGGCGAAGGCTGTTCCTGGCTGAGGCGTTTCCAGGTTTTGCCCGCCACCTCAAGCAGGTAGATGGCCTTGTCTTCCGGGGACTGGGTGGAATTCCATGGGAACAGGTAGCCGGAATCGTTCAGCCTGGAAGGCCAGTCCACATTCACCCCCATGACTCCGTGGCGGGTGGTCACCAGGGTGTCGAGTCCCCGGGGGGCGGCACCTGACAACTCCCAGAGCGCAGTATCGGGATCGTAGGTCCAAGTCACATGTTTCACATATGAAGATGGCGGATTGACTAACGTGTCCCGAGCGGACTGATACTCGGAGGTTAAGACGACAGGAAAAAGGCGCAGGGGCTCCGGATCGTAACCGGTCGTCAGCCGAATGGGCCGGACCATAATAAGCTTCCGGCTCACCGGGTCGTATGCATACATCTTGCGCCCATGAACAGTCCACGGTTTCCCTTGAAATGTCACTCCAGCCAGGCGAACGCCGTGGTTCCAGAGCCGTTCCGGGTATTCAGGACCAGCATCCATACTCCGCCAGGTATGGGCTGCGACATCGTAGGCGTCCACATCGTTTCCCTCATAGCCACAGTGCTCACCTCCCCAATAAAGTATCTGCCCGCGGTCCATATCGAAGGTTGCAGATCCCCAGGTACGTGTGGGGGCCACTCGTAGAGGATCCACCAGGTGAACCCACCGATTCTCGGGCAGGCTAGCCAGACGTCTGGCTTGTGCCTGCCGCCGTGCGGAGTTCTGACCCCCGGTCTCGGTGGCTCCTGTAGACGATCTCTTCGGCAAAGAAACTTGAGGCTGGGTGGTTGAGTGCTCGAGCACTGCGGTTTGCCGATCGATTCGGTATCCGTAAGTGGTGCGGACAGGATGAAGAACGTTGCAGTCCATCGTATCGCCGGGTTTGCGCGTGCTGGTGACAAGCAGGATCAGGCGTTGTTGCGGAGCCAGATCCGCGGTCAGATAGAATCCCACTGGAGTCTCTCCTTTAAGCCGTTGCCACCGGTCCTCGGCAGCATCGTAGGCCCACATGTCAGTCAGATCGCGACGATTGTACCCCCCGCCGACAATGACCCAGCCCGTCTCAGGATCATACACGGTAAAGTGGCCAGCACGCGCCTCGGGTCCGGACGACGAAGTTGAGGTCTTCCATTGCCTGGATTTTAAATCATAGAGCCAGGTGTCGGCCAGATAGTTGCTTTGGCTGTCCCCTCCGAACAGAACAAGAACCTGGTTCCGGGTGTCGCAAACCATGCGTGTATTCATTCGCGGGGAAGGTTGCACCGTCGTTTCCAGGCGGTGCCAGTCCTGATCCTGAAAGCGAAAGACCCAGGTTCCAGTGAACCCTACCACTTTCCCATTCGGTCCTGGCTCAGCCACGTGGCCTCCTCCAAACAGGACAATTTCGTCGTGGACTGAGTCGTAGGCTAAAGAGCCTCCCAGCACAGGCGGCGGGCTATGTTTCGGGGTCAAATCTGACCAGCGACGATTCACCGCGTGGTAAGCGGCGGTGAGCCCCCCTGTGAAGTAGACCAGTGATTGACTGGGGGGATGATAGGTGACCTGATCGAAAACAATGTTGAGGTCCGGTCGCGGCGCACCTTCGATCTCATCTGTAGCACCTCGCAATACTGTGCGCTCACTGCCCGTTGTAATCCCGGAATAGGTCCTTGGCGAGTAAGCCAGCGGCAGCTTGTGGCTCCAGGTTTCCTCCCATGACCGGGGAAAAAGGCTGCGCCACCGGCCCTCAGCCGGGCTAAAGGTGACCATGTCATACTCCGGGACTTCCACCAGTGGTTGTTCCTGCAGCAGATCTGGATTGGCGTTCATGAATCCCCAGAGGAAAAAGGCGTCTGCTTCGGGGATGTAGCGAATCGCACTGCCCGGGCGCGCCCCTTCAAGGTCCTGGAGAAGCTGTACCCATTGGTTAGGAGGCATGTCAACGATCCTGTGAGGTTGGGCCGTCAAGACGCTACCTCCCCAGAAAACGAGACAGACCAGCAGAAAATTCTTCTTCATAGACTAGTCCCCTATCCTCTACCGGAATTTGACAAGGATGATCAAAATCATGCCAAGATTGTAGGCGTTATTGCAAGCTCTGAAAAGAATACCTTTGCCGAATGCTCAAGTTTCGACTTTACGAAACCCGGTTCCCCTTGAGACGAAGTATTCCAAAACGAGGCCTTAGGGTGTAGACTAATAATTAGTCCGGAAAACCAGTGAAATTCCCTTCTCTGTCGACGATGCTGTATGGAATTAGGAGGCGGCAATGTTGTGTTTACAGGCCATTCCACTCTTGATGTTGTCCTGGGGGATCATATTGTCTCTCTTCGGCGCTCAGTCTGTCAGTGACGTTTCGGCCGATGGGCTTTTGCTGGTGGCTAACAAGGGAGATCAAAGCCTTGGCCTCATAGATCCCGGGTCAGCCCGCCAACTGGCCACCATCCCCGAAGGTGGTATCACTGGACATGAGGTCGCAGTATCCCCCGATGGGAAGTCCGCCTATGTCCCTATCTACGGGAACTCAGGCGTCGGAAGGCCGGGAACTAACGGACGCAACCTGGTCGTCATTGATATCGGCAAGCGCAAGATCATCGGGAACGTCGATTTTGGACATGGCGTCCGACCTCACTGTGCGGCGTTCGGCCCGAAAAATGGACTCCTTTACGTCACCACCGAACTTGATAATTCCGTCAGCGTCATTGATCCCCACACCTTCAAAATCCTGTTTTCCATTCCCACCGGACAGGCGGAGTCGCACATGCTGGCGATCACACGCGACGGACGGCGTGGCTACACCGCTAACGTGGGCCCCGGGACTGTCTCCGTGCTCGACCTCGAAGCACGTAAGACCATTGCTGTCATCCCAATTTCGCGAGAAACCCAGCGCATCTCGCTCTCGATTGACGACAGCATGGCCTTCACAGCAGACCAGACCCATCCGCAACTTGCAGTGATCGATACCTCTGCGAACAAAGTTAAGGCCTGGGTTCCCTTGCCGGCCTCGGGCTATGGATCGGCTCCGACCCGTGATGGTCGTTGGCTCCTGGTGGCGGTGCCGAGGGCCAACCAGGTAGTTGTGGTGGACCTCCACACGTTGAAGGTCGCACGATCCATCAACGTCCCCAGCGCGCCGCAAGAAGTCCTGGTGCGCCCCGATAACCAGGTGGCGTACGTTGCCTGTGACGTGAGCCATAAGATTGCCGTGGTCAATTTAACGGCTTGGAGCGTGGAAAAGCTGATCGACGCGGGCAAATTGGCAGATGGCCTCGCCTGGGCCTCTTTGAAATAAGAGTCGTCCATTTGCCAGTTTTGCGCGCCACCACGGATGAAAATGGCGCCAGCCCACGAAGTGGGCGAAGGAGAGTAGCCCAGGGCAAAGCGAGC
>JBGOTQ010000436.1:0-5748 GCA_041476565.1 Terriglobia bacterium
CTCGTCCCCGGGCCCAATACCCAGAGCGTTCAAAGAGGTGAAAAGAGCGCTAGTCCCGTTGGCGGTCGCCAGGCAGTCTTTTGTCCCCATCAATCTGGCGAACTCCCTCTCAAAGGTTTTGACGACGTCTCCATCCATCCGAAACCAATGCTTGGCGCGCAGACATTGCATCCAGGCTTTTTCGTCGTTGTCAGCAATTACTGGCCAGGATGGAAATGGATTGGTCCGGACGGGCTTGCCGCCCAGTAGAGCCGGCTTGCCTGAGTCCTGGGAGCTAAGAATCATCGAACTGCCCAGCGAAAGCCCGGCAGTACCGACCACTGTCGATTTCAGAAACTTTCGTCTTTTCATGGTATCAAACCCTTTCAGAGTTGCGGTGCTACCTTAATGATCATTCACTTGCTTGTTGCCATTGATGGCAGTTCTGAAGCTAGAGACTGTGAGACCTCATCCACCCTGGCAAAAAATCTCAAGAAGTTTTCACCAAGAACCTTACGGATGACCTCTTCCGAGTGCCCCCGGCGCAAAAGTTCTCGCGTGATCTTCGGGAGCATTGAAACGTCCTCAAGGCCTTCGGGCGGATCATGGATCCCATCAAAATCGGTGCCCAGTCCGACTGCGTCCGGCCCTGCAATCTGGATGACATGAACGATATGATCGACCACTTTGGTCCAACTTGCCTTGCGCGAGGGTAACTTTTCAAGGAGCTTTTCGATTGCAGCCTCCCGCTGCCGGGGAGCGTCAGCGAACTGCTTTTCGATCTGCTCATATTCTGGCCAGATTTTACGAACGTCCGCTCTCTGGGCGTCGGCCATTTCTTGATCGAGGAACCAGGAGCTGACATTAATCATGACTACGCCCCCTTTCGCGGCAATTTGTTTGATCTGCTCGTCGTTCAGGTTGCGCGGGACGTTTGACAACGCGCGGCACGATGAGTGTGAGGCGAAGACAGGGGCACGGGTAACGGCGAGCACATCCCTGATAGTTTCATCTGAGACGTGCGAGACATCCACCATCATCCCGAGCCGATTCATTTCTTTGACGACAGCACGGCCGAAGTTGGTCAGGCCGTGGTACACCTGGGATTTTTTGGGATCAAAGTCGGGCAACCAGAAGACACCGGAAGAATCGGCCCAATGATTGGTGTTGACATGGGTCAGTGTCATGTAACGAATGCCCAGGCGATAGAACTCGCGCAAAGCCCCCAGCGAGTCTTCAATGGCATGGCCTCCTTCAATACCCATCAACACCGCCATCTTATTTTCGTTCTTGATATGGCGAATATCGGCCACAGACACAGCCGCCTCTAAATCGGCAGGGTGACGGCTAATAACCTGGTGCACCATATCAATCAGCTCAAGGGTTTCTTTAATGGAACCGCCGGTCTCGGCAAACCGCGCCGGCACGTAAATGGCGAAGAAAGGTGCTGTCAGGCCGCCATCGCGGGCACGCGGGATATCGAAATGCGGTGTTGCGCCGCGAATTCCGAGGTCTGTCATTTTCTGACGGAGTTTTTCAGGTACGTCGATATGAGTGTCAACCACAATAGCAGCCTGGTGGATTTGCCGCGCTCGCTCCGCGAGGTCGTCCTCTGCGAGATAAGGTACGGCCACTCCAACATTGAAGAAGGTAGTTACTAATAAGGCTGATATAATCATTTTCTCTGGGGAAAAGCAAAAGGGTGAAATCAACCAACTGATGACGGAGCGATTCTATAACAACGACTGGACTCTCGAAAGGTGCTTTTGCGATATCAAATCTAAATATGAAAATGAGTGCTCGTCCACTCCGAAGCCACCAAACCGTAATGGGCGGGGTATTCACCGTCCATGGATTTCAGATTTGGCGTGAGGCACCTCACAATGAAATGACAGGACGAACCTTGCCACTTGCCGTCCTGGGGATAGAATCCACAATCCGGATCTCACAGGAAACTCCGTCTCCACAAATGGCGAAGAACTTAGCCGCAATCCGTTCCATGATTTGCTGAGAGGCGTCCTGTCGGGCCAAGACCAAGAGTAACTCAAAATGGGAGGATGTCCTTTGGATCAGTTGGAACTGCCAAAGTTGTTCCTCTTCTTTCACTGCGGTCTGCAGGGCAAGCGGATGAATAATTCGTCCTGAAGGAAGTTGAAGCCAGTCGGCACTCCGTCCCCGGGGAAGTGAGATCAAAGGTAGAGAACGCCGGCAAGGACATGTCTCCGGCAGCATGGCAGCTAGATCACCAAGCCGATAGTTGAGGAGAACCGTCGCGCGGTTGACCAGATTCGAAATTATCACTTCCCCTTCCTCTCCAGGCCTGGCAGTGGCCCCACTCGGTTGGATCACCCGAAGGGGGTATAAGTCGAAGTTCAAATGGAGCCCGGAATGCTTCCCGCATTGGAATCCAACCTTGAAAGCCTCCACTGACTGGTAGGTACATAAGACCGGGATCCCGTATTTATCCGTGATCAGCCGTCTTGCAGAATCCACAAGCTCATCGGAACTGTACGTGATCACCTTGGGCCGAAAAAGAGCGTTCCCATGCCTCTCCAGGTGAGAAAAGAGGTAGCCAACATAAGACCCGTAGCTGTGGACAACATCGGGTTGAAAGCGGTTGAGGAGTTCCACGGTTCTTGCTGGCTCATCCAGCAAGGACAAAAACTGCCGTTCGATACGGAATCCTCTTGGCAATAATCTCAGGCCTTCAGTGAAGCGGGGTACTTTTTCATTGGTGCTGACGGGGGCAACAATGATGGCTTCCCGGTAGCCAAGCCACTTCCCGACCAGGGATGCCACGATGGATCGTTCTCTTTCACCATGTGCCGCGTTCTGCAGGACCGCTCTAGTATCGTGATAGACCGTGCGAGGCATTCCGGTGCTGCCCCCCGAGCGCAACCGCAGGTAGCGGTGGAGGGGTTGCCGCGTAGAGACAAAATACTCCGGGTCCCGCTGGATTTGGTTGGGCTCCAGAATAGGCAGTTTTTCGAGGTCCTCAACTTGGAGGAAATCACCCGGCCGCAATCCAAAACGACCCATGATCTCCCGATAGTAGGGAACGTATCTAAAAGCATGGGCGATGATTGAATGGAGACGTCGATTCTGATCACGCTTCAGGGCCTGCAGAGAAGCAAAGGGCCTTTGAGCCTGGCCTCGAAGGTGATAAGCAGAATAGAACGTCCAGAACAACTGTGTCATCACCATGGCCAAATGTCCGTATCTTACCCCGGTTGATCTTGTGCCGAAGGTGAGTATGCTAGCAATGAGGTAATCGCGGTGCTCCGCGTCCGACTTGGGTTTCTGATTGCGGACCAACGGTAGTGTGTCCCTACCTTGATTATCCTCCAAAGCTTCTCATTTTCAAAAGGATGGATCACTGCACTAGAACTCTGGAAAGACCATAACTTCAAGAGCCCTTCTCCCCTTGGCTTGCGCCCCCCCCAGTCATGATTGCAGATGTTGAAACCATCAAGGCCGGTGAGACGCTTGCGCTTTAGCCTTACTCTTCACTGCCCACTCGTCACTGCCCATTTCACCTGAAGTTCTCGACTAACATCAGGTCGCTCTCAACTCGTTCTAACGCCGTAATTAGAACCGTTCGTTCATCGGGGGAAACGGCGAGGTTCCCAGCAAACCGATAAAAACTCAATCCCTTCGGCATTGTGAAGAGCCTATTGAGGCCATGAGTGGCAAAACTGTAGAAATAGATGGCATGAACTCCACTTGCCTCGTCCTCAGACAGATATATGCCGGAAGCCACAATTGCCCAGGCTTGGGCTCTCCCCTGCTTTAGTACCTGGCTTTCCTCACCCCCGCCCACGGGGAGCCTCCAGACGCCCCGGAAGCGATGGTCTTTTGTATAATAGAGCCATTGGCCATCCACCGACTCGAAGGCCTCCCACCCTCCATGTCGAGTCACCGGGACGGCCGAGCCTCCTCCAGAAGGGACCTTCCAGACCTGCCAGCCTCCTGTTTGGATTGATGCGAAATAGATCCATTGCCCATCCCGTGACCAACTCGGCAAGACAGCCGAGGAGCTTTTCGAAGTGAGGAGTCGGCGTAAGCCACCTCTTGCTGGAACAATATAGATTTCCACCTTCCCGTTACTTACAGAGTCAAAGGAAATGTGGGTCCCATCGGGAGACCAACGGGGACTGCCTACAACCTGGGTTCCTAAATCTGTCAACTGGATTTTGTTGGCGCCGTCGACATTGCACGTCCAGATTTCCTTATACGTGGAATAAGCGATCTGTTTTCCATCGGGAGAAAACTGTGGGTCAACTTGCGCCGCTGTGGAAGGATTTAGAGTGATGGGCCGGGGCTCATTCTTAAGGCCGATTCGCCAATCGAGACCCGGCTTAGGAATCCGGTAAATGTTGAGATCCCGAAGCGATTGTTCATAGACTAAACGGCTACTCTGCCGGGCCACCGAGAGGGTGACAGCATCGCTGATCCCAGCAAGAGGTTCCGGTTCGCCGCCATTGAGAGCAATCTTCCATAAGCTGATTAAACCTGTGCGGTTCGATGAGAACACAAGACCACGACCATCCGGCATCCAATCAAAATCTTCTGCGCCAACATTCAACTGCCTGGGTTCTCCGCTCGCCTTCCCATCAACCAGCGAAAGAACTAACAATCCGATGGGGTCACGCAAGAATGCGAGAGTTTTCCCGTCCGGAGAGAAAATGGGAACACTATCCCGAACGCGCCGGGAGGGAGA
Source organism: Terriglobia bacterium (assembly GCA_041476565.1). Taxonomy (GTDB): domain Bacteria; phylum Acidobacteriota; class Terriglobia; order Versatilivoradales; family Versatilivoraceae; genus DATKMG01. The sequence goes on from JBGOTQ010000436.1 coordinate 4,700, forward strand.
AGTCAGTGGCTGCCTCTCGGCTGTTTCCGTAGAAATGAGGCAGATCCTGCTGGTGCTTTCCGATGAATTATTCTCCGTTATTGCCAGGAACTTCCCATCTGGAGACCACGACATCTTGCCTATTAGGAGATTAGTCCAATCCGCCGACTCAGTCATGCCCAACTTCCTCTCCTCTCCTCCTAAGGCCGGAATGATAAGAATCTCACATCCCTCGGGCGTGTACCGGTTAAAGGCAATGCGCCGTCCATCAGGAGACCAGGCGGGTTCGCGGTCTTCAGCCGGATTGGTGGTTAGTCGTAAGGTTTTCCCCCCGTCAATGAGTTGGATGTAGATATCAAAATTGTCCTGCTTTTCCCCATTCCAGCAGAAAGCCACCTGGTTGCCGTCCGGTGAAAACGCCGGGTTCGTTTCAACACCTCGAAAACTGGTAAGTTTGCGAACTCTGAGAGGCGGGATAACCGAGCGTTTTGAGTAGAAATGCCAGCCCGTGAGGCTAATTCCCAGCAGGATGCCTGCTATCAACCCAATCCATGCAACCCTTCGCCCCAACCGCTTCGCCCCGGGTACGGTCCCTCTTCCCTCTTGGCTCGAATCGACCGCACCCTGTAGCGCAGAGTCGGTTTTTGACTCTGCGGCTTTTGGTCTTAGCAGGTGAAAAAGCCGCAGCCCCACAAGCCGGGGCAGGGTCTCAATGTAGCGGGGTGTGTCGGCTGAGTCGCTGAGCGCCTCGCGCAGTCTCTGGATGGCTGCGTTCAGGCTGTGGTTGAAATCGACGAAGGTGTCTCCAGGCCAGAGCCGTTGCTGTAGTTCTTCACGGGTCACGATCCGGTCCGGCCTTTCCAGCAACATCAAGAGAATCTGAATCGGCTGGCCCTGGAGGTGGACCAGGCGACCCTCTTTGAGTAGTTCGCCCGAATCCGGGTCGACTTCGAATTTGCCGAAGTGAATTCGATGGGAAGGAGTGGAAGCTTCCATGGAAAAGACCCCCGTTCAGGATCAGGGCCCCTGAAGCATCCTCAACCAGGCAACAACATCTGCTAGGGATTCTA
>JBGOTQ010000437.1:0-5690 GCA_041476565.1 Terriglobia bacterium
AAACCTTTGAAACCATCTTGAAGGATGTTGACAAGTTGATCATGCCCGGCATCACCCATTGGCAGTCACCTAATTTCTTTGCTTTTTTCCCTGCCAATGCCTCCGGGCCGGCCATCCTGGGAGAATTGCTTTCTGCGGGGCTTGGTGTGCAGGGAATGTTGTGGGCGACCAGTCCGGCCTGCACGGAATTGGAGACTCGAGTCTTGGATTGGCTGGTCGAATTGTTGGGATTACCGGCACAGTTCAAGTCGGAAGGGACGGGTGGCGGGGTCATCCAGGACTCGGCCTCCAGTGCTGCTCTGTGCGCTCTATTGGCAGGGCGTGAACGAGCCACTCATTTCCAAACTAATCAAACCGGTTGCAATGGCCGTCTCGTCGCGTACGCCTCCACTCAAACGCATTCCTCCATTGAAAAAGCCGTGAAGGTCGCTGGATTGGGCCAGCAGAACCTCCGGCTCATCGAAGTAGATGACTGCTTTGCGCTCCGACCCGCCAGCCTGGCAAGGCAGATCACACAGGATCGTCAAGCTGGGCTAATCCCCTGTATGGTGTGCGCAACCGTGGGGACAACATCTTCTAACGCCATCGACCCGTTGACAGAGATCGGACGGATCTGCCGTACGGAAGGAATATGGTTTCATGTTGACGCGGCCATGGCAGGAACAGCTGCCCTCTGCCCCGAGTTTCGTTACATTCATCATGGCTTGGAACTGGCTGACAGTTACTGCTTCAACCCTCACAAGTGGATGTTTACCAATTTCGATTGTGACTGTTTCTACGTGGCCAATCGAGAAACCTTGATCCGGACATTGAGCATCATGCCTGAATATCTACGCAACAAGGCCACCGAGTCGTGGGCGGTCATTGACTATCGAGATTGGCATATCCCGCTAGGCAGGCGTTTCCGGGCTTTGAAACTGTGGTTTGTGATCCGTCACTACGGAGTTGAGGGGCTACGCTACCACATTCAGCGTCATGTTGAATTGGCTCAAAACTTCGCCGGATGGGTCAGGGAGTCCACACGGTTCGAACTGGTAGTGCCCCCTCCTTTGAACCTGGTGTGCTTCCGGCACAGAGGCGGAGACGAAATGAACCGGCGGCTCTTGGATCACCTGAACCGGAGTGGCGACTTGTATCTGACTCACACAACTCTCAACGACAAATATACGCTCAGGTTCTGCGTCGGGCAAACTCATACCGAACAGCGCCATGTGCAGCGGGCTTGGCAAAGAATTCAAAAAGCTGCCCAGATCCTCGAGAACGAAAAGGAACACTGATGCATCCGTGGTTTGGGGATCGCAGCCTGCAGAAACGTTCAGTAACAGGCGATGATATAATTATTCGATGACCCTTTCCCGCCCCATCCCTTCTTCTAACCTATCTCTGGTGCTGGTACTGCTTCTCGTTGCCTCACTGATCCCCCTCTTTTCGTGGTCATACCGCTCTGAAGGAACCTTAGATGTTGTGCGCTATACCGATATTACCGAGTCTTCCAAAATTCGTTTTCAAGCCCTCAATTCCGCTACACCCAACAAATATCTGATTGAGACTATGATTGGCGGAGTGGGGGTCCTCGATTACGATGGAGACGGCTGGCTGGATATCTTCTTCGTGAATGGGGCCAAGTTGAAGGATCCTCAACCTGACGGAGAAGAGCTTGACAAATCTTCTCCTGAATTTTGGAATCGCTTGTACCGGAACAACCATGACGGGACTTTTACCGACGTTACGGAGAAAGCCGGGTTGAAGGGGAAAGGTTACGGCAATGGGGTGGCTGTTGGCGATTACAACAACGACGGATATCCGGATATTCTGGTCACCAATTATGGGCCTTGCGTTCTCTATCGAAACAATGGCAACGGCACCTTCACGGATGTCACGGCGGAAGCTGGTTTGAAAACCGACGGATGGGCAACCAGCGCGGTTTTCTTCGATTACAATAAAGACGGGTTTCTTGACCTTTTCATCTGTCGCTACCTGGAATGGAATTTTGCCGGCAATCCCTATTGCGGCCACAAGACTCCAGGCGGCCGGGCCTATTGTCACCCAGACAACTTCAAAGCCGTCTCCAACTACTTATTCAAGAACAACGGTAACGGCACATTTACCGACGTCAGTGAGCCTAGCGGAATCAAGTCCAAACTAGGCTACGGGTTGGGAGTCTGCGTTGCCGACTTCAACAACGATGGCTGGCCGGACATTTATGTGGCTAACGATGCTTTCCCCCAGTTCCTTTTTATGAACAATGGCAACGGGACCTTCACGGAAACCGGCACTTTGGTCGGTGTCGGCTACACCGACCAAGGCAACACCTTTTCGGGAATGGGAACAGACGCCCAGGACCTGGATGACGATGGATCATTTGACATCATCACCACAGCTCTATCCAACGAGACGTACGCTTACTTCCATAATAACGGGGACGGGACATTCACCTTTGCCACCATGATGTCCAATCTGGGAGATCTCACCCGGCTTTTAGGCGGGTGGGGGATGCACATCTATGACTACGACAATGATGGTTACAAGGACCTGTTCCTGGCCAACAGCCACGTCATGGACAACATCGAAAAGACCCAGCCTCATTTGAGCTACATGCAGAAACCGCTCATGCTTAAGAACGACGGGAAGCGCTTTGTGAATGTCTCAAGCAGTTCCGGTGACATCTTCAATAAGACATTCGCCAGCCGGGGCGCGGCCTTTGGCGACCTTGACAATGATGGGGACGTCGATGTGGTGGTTTCCAATCTGACTTCTCCTGCCTATATTCTCCGGAACGATGGCGGAAATAAGAACACTTGGATCGGGCTTGACCTGCGGGGCACCAAGAGCAATCGGGACGGCATTGGAGCCAAGGTCAAGCTCATTAGCGAGAGCGGCAAGGCCCAGTACTACCAGGTGACCACAGAGTCCAGTTACCAATCGGCTAATGATCGGCGGGTCTTCATGGGGATCGGGAAGGAAAAAAAGATCAAGGAAATTCGGATTAATTGGCCGAGCGGCATCGAGCAGGTGTTGTCCAATCCCGAACCGCGGCAGATTCTGAGAGTGGAGGAAAAAGCCGTCCCCTGATAGCTCGCTGAGCAGGACAGGCTTCTGGTCTGTGATCATCATGTCCGGGATTACCGTCCCCCAGGCATTTCGAAAGAGCAACAGCACCACGTTCCTTCAGGTTACGTCACTCAATTCTAATCTGAGAAAGGACACGTCGTACTCGGAAGGTTTCATATCGAGGACGAATGGGAGCACGACGACGAGGCGATTTACACGAGAGGAATTCTCCCTATGACAGCTCTCAAAAAAATCCTTGTGATTTGGGTCGCCTCGCAGATAGCGGGAGGCTGTGTTGCTGAACTATGGGCTGAAGACATAGTCCTGTTACGGCATTCACCCTCCAGCGATCCCCGTCGGGCAGTTCTCAGGATTGATATCACCACCCGATCGTCCTACCGGGTCAATCCGCTTTTGTTCGGTAAGTTTACCGAGCACCTTGGCCACAACATCTATAACGGCATTGATGCACAGATCCTGATGAACCCCACCTTCGGTAAGTGGGCGTTTTCCTCAGGCGACAGCTTGGTCGACGGCGGAGTCCAAATGGAGTCTGACCTAGGGAAAATTGCCACACAAATTGAGAGAAATGGCCGCTGGCTCCGTTTACCAAACCCTTCTCTGTTGCTGGACGGCTATAAGGACGGGGCAGCCTTCGGATGGATGCGGATCGGATCAAAGGATGTGGTTCTACTTAGTCCTGACGTTGGGAGTACCGGCGATCGTGCTCAACGCGTCGAGGTGCTCAGTGCTTCAGACCAGATTCCCCAGGGCATCATGCAATACATCTATCTGCCTTTGCATCGGACTCGCAAGTACCAATATAGGATGGTGGCGAGAGCCACGAAGCCTGGTTACGTCCTCCTTTCTATCCATTCCCCTGGACCCGGAGGCAGGGTCGGAGAGGAACTGGCCTTTGCAAGGATTAGCCTGCAGCGAGAATACACGATGACACAGGGTTCGCTAGAGATCCCGCCTGAAAAGGCCGTCGTACCAGATGGCTTGGTCGTCTTTACAATTACTTCCTACTCGCCTGTCAATATTGTAGTGGATCGAGCCCTGCTTTATCCGGAGGATCACGTCAACTTTGCCGATCCGGATGTCATTCGTTTCTACAGAGAGTCCCACTTGCCGATTATGCGCTGGCCCGGTGGGAATTTTGTTTCCGGCTATCACTGGAAAGATGGGGTCGGCAATTTGTATGAACGCCGTACTCTGGTGAATCCAGCCTGGGGCGGGCTCGAATATAATCTGTTCGGAACAGACGAATTCGTGTCCCTCTGTCGAGCCATTGGCTGCCAGCCTATGATTTGTGTCAATGCCGGCGAAGGCAGCCCGCGGGAAGCAGCATCGTGGGTGGAGTACTGTAATGGTTCCAAGGAGACACGCATGGGGCGGCTGCGCGCAGAGAACGGTCATCCGGAACCTTATGGTATCAAGTACTGGGAAGTGGGCAACGAGTTATACGGCCGCTGGCAAATCGGCTGGACGACGCCCCCAGGCTATGCCGACCGGTATGATCAATTCTACGATGCCATGAAACGAGCTGACCCTTCAATTGAAGTGCTGGCTTGTGGGGACAAAACGTACCAGGAAGGCCAGTGGAACGACTAGTTGATCTCTAGGGACGCAGCCAAGCTGGGGATCATCACCGATCATATCCTGACAGGCGGCGCGGTGGACTCCAATACCAATCCCAATGAACTTTATCAGGCCTCTCTTGGTTACGCCGCACAGCTGGGTCGCGAGTATCGAGAACTGCGCCAGCATATGCTGGCCGCCGGGATTCGGCATCCGAAGCTAGCCATTACCGAACTGCAACTCTTTGCTCACTTCGATCAGGATTCCAAGACCCCAGTCACAACAGGTGGCTTGACCGCGGAGACGATGCCCGACAACAGAACCATCACGGAAGCTCTTTACGACGCGACCATCATCCACGAGTGCATTCGCATGGGCGATTTTGTGGAAATGCTGACTCACTCTGCCACGGTCAACCATGGCGCAGGTCTACAGAAGCGCCAGGAAAGGGTCTGGGCCGATCCTAGTTATTTTGGTCATCTGATGGCGCAGGTTCTTTCAGGAGGCATTCCTGTTGCAGTGAGCCTTGAATGCGGGACCTATGCCACCCGAGGTGCTTTTGCCGATATCTTGCCCATGCAGAACATTCCAGTGCTCGACGCCATGGCAGTCCTCAGCCCGGACGAGTCCGCCTTACAGCTCATGTTGGTTCACCGTTCCAGCACGACGGGGCCCATCAACTTGAAGATTGACACCGGGAGTTTCAATGGACGTTCTGATGCACATGTGATGACTCTGGCAGGCGAAACCATGTTTGCGCGTAACACGCTGGGAGATCCAGAAAAGATCAAGCCTGAATTCTCCAGCTTGACCTTGAAGAACGGAACAGTTCAATTTACTCTGCCGCCCTATTCACTGACTCGGATTACTATTAAGAAGTAGAGTTGAGGCATTCTCACAAAAGGGTCCCATGACCTTTTCAAGTTCACCACCGCGGGTGAAAATGGCCCCCAGCCCACGAAGTGGGCGAAGGAGAGTAGCCCAGGGCAAAGTGAGCGACGGCGGTCGCGTAGCGATTTTTGGCGAGCGACGCCCTGGGTCATCGTATACCCCCGACT
>JBGOTQ010000438.1:0-5662 GCA_041476565.1 Terriglobia bacterium
GCCAACCGGCACTACATTCCTTACACCGACATCGGCTTTGCCCGGTCGGAGGATGCAGGAGAATCCTGGCGCTGGTCGGCCAACGGTTCACCCTGGCGCAACACGTTTTATGACCTCTGTTTTGACACAAAAGTCCCAGGACGCATGTGGGCAGTGGCATCGAACAACCATGATCTCCCCCATCACAAAATGCTACGGCAGGACATATCGCAATTCGTCGGCGGGGCACTCTTCTCCGAAGACTACGGCGCCACCTGGGTGGACCTGGGGCACTCTTCGGGTTTGCCCACTGGTGTAGTCACCTCCATAATCCTTGATCCCGGCAGCCCCACTGACCGCCGCACACTCTGGGTGACCGTCCTGGGCCGCGGGGTCTACAAGTCTGCTGACGGAGGTCTCACCTGGATCGACAAGAACGCCGGCTTGGGGATGTCCAACAATATGAATACCTGGAAACTCGTGCGCCTGAACGAGGGTACCCTTTATGCGGCCGTAACGCTGGCGGTTGACTCGTCGAGCAACTCGCATAAGGGCGGACTTTTTCGATCGAAGGATGGCGGTGACCATTGGGGATTGGTGAATGTCAATTTCACCCTGAACTGGATTGTGGGTCTCAGCATCGATCCGCGCAATGGCGCAATTTACGTGGGCTGCTTTGATGCTCCCCAGATCGGCGGCGGCGGCGGGTTTCGGAGCCGGGATGGGGGGACCACCTGGGAAAAGATTCTCGATAAAACGGATGTCTGGAAGATCACTCCCGATCCCCAGAACATTCAGCGTTTGTGGGCTTGTGTGCAATCAGGTATTTCAGAGGAAGATTATGAGGGCGAAGGTCTCTTGTTGAGTGAAGACAACGGCAAGAGCTGGTTCCATGAGCCCGGGTTCCCCTTCACAGCCTATGGCCCACAGCAGGTTCATTTTGACCAGAGGGACCCGCAGACGGTGTACGTCACCACCTTTGGAGGGGGTGTCTGGAAGGCCAAAGTCCCGACAACAGGATCCATTTTCAAGAAACGCCAGGATGCAATGAGCCGATGGTCCGAACTCCTGCAACGGAACCGCGACTCAATCACAAATCGTCCGTGACACCGCTCAGGCAAGGGGCTAACTGGACATTTAAGTATTAAGGAGGGGAGGCCATGACTTACCGACCGTTGCGAGCATTTTCCGGGCTCGTCTTCGCACTCCTGTCAATGGCCCCGGGCACTGGCAGTGCCGATCCCGCCAGGGATATTTCAAGTGGCGGAATCGTGCTCTTGTTCGGCGATTCGATCCTGGACTGCCATGAGGGCGACAAAAGAATAGAGGTAGTAATGGAACAGTTGCTGGAACAGCGAACGGCCGGTGCCCGATGGACCGTCATTAATGAGGCGCACGGAGGAGAGTACATCGGACCCAAGGAAGGCTTGCCGACAGGGGTTTCCGAGCCTCTTTTCACAACAGAGACCACGGGCAAATATTTCGAAATCGTGAAGCGCCATCCCAAAGTGGATGTGGTCTTTGTCAATTACGCTGCTAACGACAGCAAGGTCTATTCGCCGGCCACTTTCCGAAATAGGCTCGAAGCACTGGGCAAGCTTTTGGAGAAAGACTTTCCGGGAGCCATCTTAATTTTCTCCACGAGCATGTATTGTGATCCGAAGCATGCTGCACCCTATCATATTGACCACTTCAAAGTGCCCGGTTTTAAGGAGGGCAGCCTACGGAACGAATACCTGGAGCCCTATAATCAGCAAATCCGGGAATTCACCATGGCCCATGGGTACCGATTGGCGGATATTTTTCGTCGCATCGCCGAGGAGACAGGGAGGGGCAATTGGGACCTGCGGATCCGCGCCGGAGAGGGCGATCCGAGAGAAGATCCCAATCATGCGGGAGACATGGCCTGGTTCGATAACATCCACCCAAACTTCAAGGGTACTGAGATCATCGCCGGGCTCTATGTGGAAAGTCTAACCGGGCTGCACTGAGTCGTGGAAATCAGTAATGAAACCGGAATCGTATCTCTGCGTAGATTTGTCGCGGGTCGTTGTAGTGCGTGCTACCGAAATGATCAAAGAGGTTTCTCACTCTGGTGTGAAAATAGTCGGGTGGGAGTCGGGGAATCGGAGCCCATCAATTCCGGCTGGGCAACGATGTCAAAGGTCTGCGTTAGGGAGGCGATTTCCAGTTGGAACCGGAGAACCGGTGTGCTGTCGGGTAGGACTGTTAGAGGTTGCTCCACCCTCTTGAAGCCTTCTTTCTCGATAACTATCATGTATTCGCCCAAGGTAACAGCACGGAAATAAAATCCTCCATTCTCGTTGGTCTGTCCAACCGTCGGGCTCTTCGATGCATGACCGCGCAAAAACACTTTTGCTTCATAGATAGGGCGCCCTTGTGGGTCAAGCGCGATCCCCCGGACATCCCCAAAAAGGGCAGCCCAACTCTCCGCTGTCCATACCAATGCCAGCAACACGCCCCAGACAACCCGTCTATAACTCATCATCCCTTACAACAAGTGAGATTACGGAAGTTGTTCATGCGTGCAATGAGGGCATCAACGCCGATGAAAATTGCGGCTTGTCGCCCTGAGCCAATCATAATTGCTAGATCCCAGGGATTCACTCTCGTCATCGTGCTCGTCGTCGTACTCGGAAGATTCCTTCTCGAGGACCAGGAAATGCACGGCGACGAGGACGATTTTCAAAAGAGTGCCCCATGACCTTTTCAAGTTCACCACCGCAGATGAAAATCGCCTCCAACCCACGAAGTGGGCTTGAGGCTATTTTCATACGCGGTGGCAAAACGGGGAATGACTTCCTGCCGGGATAGAAGGACAGTTGAATGCTGCCCGAAATGGGATATATGATCTGCGTATGGAATTCATCTGACTCATAAGGAGTTCTTCATGATTCGTTCTGATCAAGATTCGAATGTGGGGCGCAGGGAGTTTCTCCAGGTGACGGCGATGGCGGGCTCTACCATTTTGATTCCGAGTGCTTATGGACGCCCCCTCGAAGGGGCGAAGCTGGAGATCGCCGAAATGATTGGGAGCCTACGCACGGAAACCGGCAATGCACCGATCGCAGGGGCCTCGTGGTTCACCGCCGGAGCCGAGGGCGATGGCTTCGCCTATCGCTTCCCTGCCGGCTATCTTTTGAAGGCAAAATTCCTGACAGCGGATATGCTGTTGGATGGAAACAACCTGCTGGTATTCTCCATCGCACTCCAGGAGGGGGAGAAAGGTCCGACGTTCCGCCTTGTATTCGGCGGCCTCCCTCAGTGCTCGTTCCGCGTGCGCCTACCCTTAGCCCTCGTTGACCAGAACCGCTGGCGGATCGAAAGAGAAGCGGCCTTTCTAAAGCCAATGTGTGCCGGTGACCGCGTAAACCTCACCCTGGTCGACCGAATGCGGCTCACAATTCTTCACAAGCGTCCGGGCGTTGTGCGGTGGTGCATGACCCCGCTCCTGTCTGCGCCGGGAGAAGTAGAGAGAATCACAACGCCGATCCTGCCCAAGGGCAAGCTCCTGGACGAACTCGGGCAAAGCACACTCCACCAGTGGCCTGACAAGACGCACAACGTAGACGAACTCAAGCAGCGAATCCAATCCCAGTGGGAAAATGTTTCGAAGCACGCATGGCCTCAGGAATTCTCGCGCTGGGGAGGGTGGAAGTCCAGGAAGCTCACCGAAGGCAAGGGATTCTTCCGTACCCACAACGACGGTAAGCGTTGGTGGCTGGTGGACCCCGATGGCTATGCATTCTGGTCAGCCGGGCTGGATTGCGTCCGCGTCGATACGGAAGCAAGGTTTGACGGTCTGGAATCAACACTGACGTGGCTACCCGACCCAAAGAAAGAATTTCACGACATGTACGGAACGGGCGAGCGGATCCGCGTCGAAGGGAAATTCATCAATTACCTCGCCGCCAATATGATCCGGGCATTGGGGCCAGATGGTTGGCGCAACAAATGGGCAAAAATTGCGCTGGCTGAGATGAAACGCCTGCGATTCAATACAGTCGCCAACTGGTCGGAATGGGAGTATGCAAAACAGGCGAGTTTCCCTTACGTCCGGCCCATGGAGTTCAAGGCGAAGCGATGCGGGTGGGTTTACCGTGACTTCCCCGACGTTTTTCATCCCGAGTTCGAAGCCGATGCCGCCGATTTTGCCAGTGTGCTGTCCGGCACGGTCAACGATCCTGCATTCATCGGCTACTTCCTGATGAACGAACCAACCTGGGGCTTCTCGTCTGAACTGCCCGCCGTGGGTATGCTTTATAATACGGCCTCTTGCCACACGCGCACCGAACTCAGCCGGTTCTTGAAGAAGAAGTACTCAACCGATGGGGCACTGGCCGCCACCTGGAAGATGCCAGCGACACTTGCGAGACTGGGGTCTGGCAAATGGGAGGGCGTGTTCACCCAGGAGGCCCAGGAGGATCTGCGTGAATTTACCATCCAGATGGTGGAGCGCTACTTCAAAGTCATATCGACTGCCTGCCGCAAGGTGGATCCGAACCATTTGAACCTCGGCATGCGCTGGGCCGGCATTCCTCCAACCTGGGCCGTTCAGGGAATGAAGTTCTTCGACGTGTTTAGCTTGAACAATTACAGACCGAAACTGGTACGCGCGGAGGCGGAGAAGATTCACGAGATGCTGAAAATGCCCGTCATGGTTGGCGAATACCACTTCGGCGCGCTGGACGTGGGACTGCCTGCTTCGGGGATTGGCCACTTGAAGAACCAGACGGACCGGGCTAAAGCCTACCGGGTCTACCTCGAGGACGCAGCAGCAGATCCCAATTGCGTCGGGGTTCACTGGTTTACGCTCTATGACCAGTCGGCACTCGGCCGCTTCGACGGGGAGTGTTACAACATCGGATTCCTGGATGTCTGCAACCGACCCTACGACGAAATGGGGCAAGCAGCGATCGCAAGCCACGAGAGCATGTACCAGGTAGCCGACGGCCAGACGTCACCATTCAGTGACGCCCCGGAGTATCTCCCCTTACTGTTCCTGTAGTTTTGAGGCAAGATTTGCCGCGGGCCGGGCGTGCCCGGCTTACGACAATGGAAAGGAGTCTCATGCAATTCTGGCATATCTTTGGCACTGCTTATTTCATCACAGCGATTTCAACAGGCATGGCACAGGAACACACCTCCCAGGGCGAGATCAAGACGAGTGCCCAGCCACCGGCCGGATACAAGCTAGTTTGGGCCGACGAGTTTGACAAAAGCGGAATGCCCAACTCACGCAATTGGAACTATGAGATCGGCTTTGTCCGGAACATGGAGCTTCAGTGGTATCAGCCGGAGAACGCCTGGTGTGATAACGGCCTGCTGATCATAGAAGGGAAGCGCGAAAAGAAGCCTAGTCCCCTTTACAAATCTAACAGCAAGGATTGGAAGGAAAGCAGGCAGTATGGCGATTACACTTCCGCAAGTTTGACAACCAAGGGGTTACATGCTTGGATGTATGGCCGTTTCGAAATGCGAGCTCGAATCGACACGCGTGCGGGTCTCTGGCCGGCGTTCTGGACGCTGGGCACCAAGGGCCTATGGCCGGGATGCGGCGAGATTGATATTATGGAGTACTATCGGGGTATGCTGCTGGCCAACGCAGCCTGGGCCTCAGAACAGCCATGTACTCCCCAGTGGGACGATATCCGAAAGCCCA
>JBGOTQ010000439.1:0-5634 GCA_041476565.1 Terriglobia bacterium
GAAGAGATCCAACATTTTCGCCAGCCCGCAGATCAGCCAGACTTCGAACTACTATCCTTTTGGGGAAGAGCGGACGGCGACCGGGCAGGATCGAACCAAGTTTGCCACCTATTACCGCGACAACAAGACGGGTTTTGACTACGCCATGAATCGCTACTACAACAACTCCTGGGGGCGCTTCACCACGCCGGATCCATATAGCCCTAGTGCCAGACTGTCCCGCCCGCTCTCCTTGAACCGCTATGCATACGTGGGCAATGATCCCATTAACTACAATGATCCTTCAGGACTCGACCCCGACTACCCGAGTTACTTCGGGGGTAGCCCTCCAAGAAACGAGGATGAAACAAACACTTCGATTTCTGATTATCTACCGATTGACTGGCGGTCCACAAATCTACCTACGCCGAAGGAGAGACAGGATAGGAATAGGAAAGAAGCTGACCGAAAAAAGATGAGAGAGAGGAATTGCTATCAATTTGCCAGCTCAGTAGCCTCGCAAGCAGGAAAGGAAAAGATGGCTGGAAATTTGGGCACTAGGATGGCGATGATGAGTTACAGGAATGTGGATTGGAACGGGTTGACGTATAATAAAGAATTCACTGGTATTGGTGGCTTTCGTGCCGACCTCACTTCAAACGGACAGCTAGGGGACGTTTATCGTCACATCCTTTTCTTTGCTGGAACTTCACTACTGGGGCAGGCGGGCATAGAGGTGCGAGGCATGGCGCTTGAATATGACAAACTTCAGGCGGCAAGTGGCCGGCGCGAATCGGAAACCGAAGAACGGGATGACTATGCAGGAATAGAGGTAGGTAAGGCCCTTTCGGACTTTTACGAAGGAAAGATTCCGGGCGTTGAGAGCCTTTTTGGACTGATAAAAAGAATCTTGTGCAAACCAGAATGAAACAGCGAACTAAAATCATCTGCAAGCTTTTAGTGATGGCCCTGATTCTCGTATTGATTCACTATACGGCCAAGTTCATGATTTTCTGGGCTGCCGGGCATGGTGAAACTCGATTTGCGAAGGTGCTTCTCATTTTGGGAGCAGATGTCAATGGTCGAGAGATTGAAGGAGAAACGCCACTCATGTACGCAGGGACGAACGGCTACATTGACACCGTTCAGCTATTGATCGATCGTGGTGCAGATGTAGAGGCAGTATCCAACAATGATGAGACCGCATTGGATCGAGCGGCTAGAGTTGGACAAGTTGAGACGATCCGCACCCTGATCGCCAGAGGAGCCAACCCTAATCGGAGATCCCAGCAGGGAATTACTCCTTTGATGATTGCAGCAAGCTCTGGTGAGACAAAAGCTGTTGAGGCCTTGATCACCAGTGGAGCTAGGATTAACGGACAAGAGGAAGGAGGATTCACACCTTTGTTTTTCGCCGCTTGGAATGGACATGCCGATGTTGTGTCTTTGCTGATCAATCGCGGCGCTGATGTGAGGATAAAGGATGATAGCGGAAAGACCGTAGTTGATTGGGCAAGAGAAATGCGACAGACCCAAGTTATTGCATTATTGGAGCATCTTGGAAAGTAGGTTAGGAAAAGTTGGGGGACATTGCCTGTCATAAGCGGAGCTATAGGGGTTAGAGCCTAGGGAAAAGTTAGGGTCACCCATTAAAAGGTCGAAAATGGGGTCAGATCTCTTTATTCTTTACTTTGCCTTCATTTTGTGCTAGATAGGGTGGGGGGAGGCTTGGTAAGCCGACCGAATCCACCGGTGAGTTGGAGGGAAGAAGGATGGCTCGCCCGCTGCGGCTAAATATTCCGGGAGGGTTTTATCATGTCACCTCGCGGGGGAATGAGCGCCGAGAGATCTTCACCGGCGACGAGGAGCGGGAGAGATTCCTGGGCTATTTCTCGGAGTGGACGACCCGCTATCGCTTGCGGGTACACGGCTATGTCTTGATGAGCAACCATTATCACCTGCTGGTGGAGACGGAAGAGGGGAATTTGAGCAGGGCCATGCAGTGGTTGAATACCAGTTACGCCCAGTGGTACAACCGGAGGCACCGGAGAGCGGGCCATCTGTTGCAAGGGCGATTCAAGGAGATCCTGCTGGATTGGCCCCGCTGGGGGCTGGAGGTGAGCCGTTACCTGCATCTGAACCCGGTCCGGGTCGCCCGGCTCGGGTTGGGAAAAGAACGGAGGCGGCAAGCGAGGCGCGGTGGGGTCCGATCGGCTTCGGCCCAAGGGGTCAGTCAACGGCTGCACTGTTTAAACGGTTATCGGTGGAGTTCATACGGGGCCTATGTGGGGAGCCGGGAGAGGCCCGAATGGCTGACCTGCCAGAACCTGTGGCGGCGGCTGGGGGGCTCGCAGAGCCAAGCTGCCTGGGCCTATCGGCAGTATGTGGAGCAGGGGGTGGTGGAAGATGTCGGTCTGGAGCTGTGGCAAAACTTAAAAGGACAACTGGTGCTGGGAGATGAGGCCTTTGTGAATGCGATCCAGGAGTGGCTGGGAGGCGACCGGCGGGAACAGCCGGGGTTGGGGGCCTTGCGACGGCGTCCCGGGTGGGAGGAGGTGGTGCGGGCCGTCGAGGAAGTGAAGGGGGAGGAGTGGGAGGAGTTTCGCGACCGGCAGGGGGACCGCGGCCGGGATGTGGTGTTGTGGCTGGCGCGGCGCTATGCAGGACTGAAGCTGGCGGAGTTGGGCGCCCGGGCAGGCGGATTGGACTACCGCAGTGTGAGCTCGGCCTTACGCTACCTGCAGGAGGCCCAGAAGCTGAATGCCGGGTTACGACGGTTTATGAGTCAAGCCGAGAAACTAGTAAAGAATAAGGAGATCTGACCCTTTCTCTCCCTGACCCTTTCTCTCCGAATGTCCGAAATCAATGTGATATCCCGAATTTCGATTGGTCCTCCCTGTGATGGGCTGCCTAATGTTGTCGGATTCACCTTGCTTTATCTCCTCCTCGAAATCTCGTAACGAGTCAGTTATGCGTGACGGCTCCGCTAGGAGCCGCTTCCCCCCTTTAACTGACCCATTACGTTGCAATCCATTTTGTGGTGGTGTCCTAATTTGAGGTGCAGGTAGTTTTGACACGCCATTATCGCCCCTCCCACCTCAATTCCCATAATAGTTCCATTAGTCCTTACCCTCTTTGTAAGTTTTTATGGCGTCTCCATCAAATTTTGTTAGGTGTTGCATGCATCTTTATGTATACTGGGTACAGAGGTGACGACATGGATAAGGACCAAATCGCCGCCATCGAGCGGCAGATGCAAGAAGAGCACAAGAAGGACATGGAAGCTCTGGAAAGGCTCAAGCGCTTTATCCCTTCTAGTGGTATCAACGGCAACGCATCCGATGTTCATCAAGTTCCCTTGCAATCAATATCGAAGATACCGGTTACTCCGCTGGTTCTTGAAGAAGGCACGTCACTTAAACATGCCATCCGAGACATCATGAACCATGATCCTTCGATTCGATGGACAAATGTCAAGATGCTTAAGTATCTAGAAGACATTAAGTTTGAACTGAAAGCCAAAAAACCCATCTATTCAATTGGGCAGGCCACACAGAAATTAGTTGATGGTGGCGAGATCAAACTCGTAAAAAAAGGGTCTGGTAATGCGCCGAACATTTACCGAGGCTTAAACCAGCTTGAGCAGGCCGCACGCGAGGCCAGCGAAAACGAAGAAGCGTAGAAGGTGACGTAGCGGTGGAGGTCGAACATGAGAAGACCGGTAGCCTCTTGCATTCACGCTTGCCGATGCAGGGGGCCAAAACAGAAAGACCCGCTTTACCTGAATCTTCGCGAGATCTAGTAGAGCGGGTCTTGGTGAGCGCTTCTTCCTTCTTAGGCAACGGAGGACGGTCCCTGAGTTGGTACTCGTAACGGGGCTTTACATCCCAAGGAACGGATGCCGATACATCCGGGGGTTCGATTCCCACGTCCTCCGCTTCAACAACAAGATATCATTCTTCAGCCGCCTTTTTCAAGGCTTGTCTCATCCAATCGGATAAAACCATTTCATGCTTTAGAGCGGCTTTCTCGCAAGACGCTCTTTCATCTTGGGTTAGCCTAACCGGAATTATTGAACTCCTGCGTTCAGCAATTGGTAACTTAGGCCTACCTACCCTTGCCTTTTTCCCTGTTCTTAAATTCTTCGATGATGGCGGCTTTGACTGCATTTTGTGGAGAGTCAACCGGTGGCAGCTCCAGGACGGCCACGTACCGCTTGCCCTGATCGTCCTTTCCAGAAGCATGAGCCCAGGCGTAACACCTCTTAGCTTTGGGATGCCCCCTAATGTGAAACACCTCAACATCACCCTGCCAAACAGTCTTATCGCGACAAGTTTCGGTCACAGAAACTGTCTCAACATGGTCAGCCTTGCAATCGTGCAAGCGTAGAATCATATCCTTTAGAGCTTCGATATATTCCATTTTCCTGCTATCTCAACCAAATCTCCATAAGACCAAAAGTTCTTTTCAACACCAGCGGCCATGGCTGGAGTCATTCGCAATGAGGAATGACTCCTCACAAAATTGTAGGCCGCAAAGTGCAAAGCAACAGCAGCCTCAAAGTTTTCCCGCTTCTTCGGGAGAAAATAGGGGAGAAAATAGGGTCAGGTCTTGGCATTAGACAAAGGACTTGAAGCGGATGGGGGAGTTAACCTATCTTGCCCGTCATGGAACCACTGCTGCGAATCGACCGGAGGCCATCTTGGTACCACCTGACGGCAATGCGGCATTGAGTGCAGGGATCTCTACCAGGATGAGGAGGACCGCCGGAAGTTTCTGGCTTTGCTGGAAGGGTGGGTGGAGCGCTACCGCCTGCGCCTGTATGCCTATGCGCAGATGGTAACCACTATCCCCTGCTGGCCTAGACGGTAGAAACCAACTTGAGCCAGGCCACTCTTCTATTGTCTAATGCCAAGACTTGGCCCCCTTTCCCCTCTTCATGACCCCTTTCGCCTCTCCTTTCCACTCTTTTCCCTCCCTCATTCGTCACCTTGTGTTTCCCGTGCTGGCGTGGGCGGCCTCCCCACGCCAGCACGGGAAGAATCGTTATCCGGTTCATTGACCCAGGGCGGCGCTCGTGACAAACACTCGCTCTGCCCTGGGCTCTGCTATCTTGGCCTTTCAGGCCATGCTTTCGATGCTCCCCCCTGTCCGTCACTTCTAATTGCACCCAGTGGCGCAAGCTTCCTTTACTTGCTCAAAACCGCCGTGATAGACTTCGCCTATACATTCTACTGTTGCGTTGGGTCTGGATCGACAAATCCTGCTGTGCGTCCCTTGGCACCGCTTGGCTTCCTCGAGTATGGAATCTTCAAAAGTCCTAGAGGTTCAAGAAACTGTCCAGAGAGGAAAGCTCTTCCGCATCCTGGGAGTGGGCTTTGGCATTGCAGTGATTGTCGGCGGTACTATTGGGGCCGGGATTCTCCGGATGCCCGGCGTGGTCGCTTCACAGTTCGAGAATACTTGGCTAATCCTGCTGATCTGGACACTGGCAGGGGCTTACTCACTCCTTGGCGCTCTGTCTCTGACGGAATTGGGAACCATGCTGCCTCAGGCTGGAGGCTTTTATGTTTATGCCCGCCGCGCATTTGGGGAGTACATTGGGTTTGTCGTGGGTTACGCAGATTGGTTCAACAATTGTGCTGCGCCTGCTTA
>JBGOTQ010000440.1:0-5607 GCA_041476565.1 Terriglobia bacterium
ACCCGTGTTTATGACCCGGGCCGTCAGGTTGTCGGGTTGTCTATTTATTTGGCGACGGCCATCTTTCTGGGTGCCTCGGTAACAGATTATTTTGATGGTTACCTCGCCCGCAAACGGGAGCAAGTTACTACTCTCGGGATGCTGCTGGATCCAGTTGCCGACAAGTTGCTCATTTCCGCGGCCTTCATTTCACTGGTCGAATTGAAGTGGGTACCAGCTTGGATGGTGGTCATTATTGTCGGACGGGAATTTGCTGTTTCAGGGCTGCGGAGTATTGCCTCCTCCGAAGGATTTACCATCGATGCCTCTGAACTGGGGAAAATCAAGATGGTGATGCAGGTTGTCGCCATCACCATCATTATTTTGAGCAAGCAATTTTCCTGGTTGAACCCATTCAGTGTTGTGGCCCTGTGGTTAGTGGTCATTTTCGCCCTGGTTTCAGCCATCGGTTATTTCCGGAAATTTTGGAGAAAGGTGGATGACCGGGTTAAGGCGCGCCAGCGAAGGAAACTTATCATTTTGAAAAAGAGGCGGCGCAATGTTCAGACTTAGTGAAGAGGGGCAACACTACTTGCTTGCCCTTTCGCGCCGAGCCATTCGCGAATTTCTGGAAACCCGCCAGAAACTTGCGCTCCAGTCTCATCTAGAGGAAGTGGTGCCAAATCGAGGAGCATTTGTGACTCTTCGCAAAGCGGCAAGGCTCAGGGGATGCATTGGCTACGTCGCACCTTTGTACCCGCTTTATAGAACGGTCATTGAATGTTCGATTTCGGCCGCAACCCAGGATCCACGATTCCCGTCCATGCAGCTTGAGGAACTGCCCGAGATCGAAATAGAGATTTCTGTGTTATCCCCGGTCGAAGAGGTGAAGGTCCTGGAAGACATTCAGGTGGGCACTCACGGGCTGGCGATCAGCCAAAAAGGAAGGCGGGGATTATTACTTCCCCAGGTGCCGGTCGAATACGGATGGGACCGGGAACGATTCCTTGAAGAGACCTGCCGAAAAGCAGGTCTTCCTGCAAATGCCTGGCGGGAGGGGGCAAAGATTGAGTACTTTACGGCGCTTGTGTTCGCCGAAAAAGGGCATTGTATGGCTGACCAGACATAGCAGGACGAAGACAGTACTCCTCATAAGGAAAAAGAGCAATGGAGTTCAATTCTTCGCCCTGGAGTTACTCATGCCCTTGTTCCAGCTCGATGCCATCACCCAGCGCAATGTCCTGTGTGGATAGGGTCACCAGCGCAGTCGCGGTCTTCCCCTCGACCCGCAAGACCACCAATTCTCCAATCACCTTTCGAACGGCATCATAGGTGGGGCGGTACGTACTAAAGTCGCCCCGGTTGAACCGGCTTACATTCGCAGATGTAAAGAAGCGAAAGATCCGGAAATAGTCGCCGATCTGCACGTTTTGCTGTTGTCCTACATCCAGGTAAACGACATCACCTGCACCGATCACGCTCTTGTAATCTTTGGCGTAGAAGATCCTCCCACGCGTTTTGTCGTTGGGTGCAGCAAACTTGTCGAAGGAGGCCCTGGGCCGATCCGCAGGGGAGACTCTCTGCTCTGCGGGAATAAGGATATCTCCCGCTCTCAGGTCCTCACAGGAAAGGACCACTTCGGCAGTAGAGGCATTGTCTTGGGCTAACAGGATCCGCACCTTCCCCAGGTCCTTATAGCCATAACCGTGTTTCGAAATGGACCCAACGTTGGCGACCATCTGGCCATACTGATTCGCATTGGTCAGCTTTCGCACAACCTGGTACTCTTCACCGGGCTTGACCCCCGCCAGAGCACCCTGGTTGAGATACACGATATCCCGTTCTCTAAACAGGGTCTGATTGTCGGATTCCTCTCCGCCAGCAATCACGATCTTAGGCCGGATTTCATCTAATGTAAAAAAGCCGGCACAATACAGCTGAGAGTAGGTCGCCACGGGAACAGGAACAGGTGCCGGGGCGGGAGGAGCCTGGGTCGGAACCTCCGCCACCTCAGCTACAGCGGCTCGTGGAGCGGATGGAGCAGGGGCTTGCTCCGGTGGGACTGCGGGTGCAACCGTTTCCGGCTGAGGGGCCACCACCACCATTTTTTTCAGAAGAACCTTGTCACCCGGGTATATCCAGTGGGGATTCAGGATGTTGGGATTCAGTTCCCACACCTGAGGCCAGAGGAAGGGATCGTTCAAGGACTCCCGGGCTACATCCCACAAAGTATCTCCGCTCTTGACCGTATGGACTTCGTACCCCTCCATACTCCCGCCCGGCTGGTTGGCGGACCAATGCCCGTCAGGCAATTGCTTCAAAGGATGCGGGGGCGTGCCCTGTTTTGGAACCGGTTCTTTGGATTCTGCCCCCCCCGGTTGCGCCCATAAAATTAAACCCATTAGAACTAGAACGCTGACTCGATAGAGTTTTGTCACCGCTCTTCTCCTATCATCGATCCTCGACGCTAGCAAAACGAATCTAAGCTTGTCAAGCGAATTGACCTTCCTCCACTGCAGGAAACGGCCCCAACGGCCGAACACGCAACTCCCTTTGCACCCGGTTTCCCTTGTGCTAGACTTGCGTGTTTCATTCATCACCGTTATCGGAATAAGCTTCTGATTTCTTTATGTTTAAAACCCAGGAGGCAGCGGACATCCAAGACGATACCTGATGAACGCGGCATCCGTCCAGAAAATCTGTATTCCCATTCGAGAGTCCAACGTGGCAAGTCTCGAGGCGGCCATTGCTTCAGCCAGATCCAGGGCAGGATTCTTGGAACTGAGATTGGATTACCTCGACCCATCTGCCTTAACTGTGTCGAATCTCAGCGAGTGGGCTGCTTTGGCGGGCGTGCCTGTGATTGCCACCTTTCGGCGCAAGGCGAATGGCGGGGAATTTCCTGGCGATGAAGCTGAACAGATGCAAGTGGTCAATGCAGCGATTCAAGCTAAAGTGGCCTACGTCGACCTGGAAATTGAGACTATCGAGAATTCTCTTCACGGCAATCTGAGTTCTCTGAAATGCAGGGGTACCCGCATCATTGCCTCCTACCATCATTTCGAGGCCACCCCTTCCGACTTGCAAACGACATTTGAACGACTTCGGGTCACCCTTCCCGATGTCCTCAAAATCGCCACGCAGGCGCGATCCTTCAGCGACAACCATAGGCTTCTGGAACTAATCACACGGGGTGAAAAGAACCGGATGCCGGTAATTGCCGTGGCCATGGGAGAATTGGGAATTTACTCCAGGATTCTGGCTCCCAGTCTAGGTGCCATGCTCACCTATGGTTCTCTGGAGGAGGGCCTGGAAACGGCTCCTGGCCAGGTCACGGCTGAAGATCTCCATCAGGTTTATCGAATTCATGAAATTGACCCACGAACGAAGTTGCTTGGCGTGATTGGTTTCCCCATTGGTCATTCCTTGTCCCCATATATCCACAATCGAGCTTTTCAAGAAGCGGGATTAAACTCCCGCTATCTTCCCTTTCCTGTCCAGAACCTGGACGATTTTGTTCCCCACCTCGATCCGTTCGATGGGTTTAGTGTCACCATCCCCCATAAAGTTGCAATTCTCAAATATGCTGGATGCCTTGACAGCACGGTTCGGACCACAGGAGCTGCCAACACTCTGGTCAAGGAGGGGAAGCATTTCCGCGCCTACAACACAGATGTAGACGGAGTGCGCTCGGCTCTTCGGGTTTCCTTGGATCGAGGTGTGAAGAAGGTTGTTCTGCTGGGAGCGGGCGGTGCGGCGCGAGCCGTCGCGGTAGTTCTCCGAGAAGCTGGATGCGACGTAACCGTTCTGGGCAGAAACTTGAGCAAGGTGAGACCGTTTGCCGAGGAGTTTGGTTTCGCCTGTGACTCCTTGGATCAAAGTCCTGAATATGGCGGTGATCTCCTGATCAATGCTACGTCGATCGGGATGTCACCCCGGAGTGAGGAAATCCCGGTAGATGCGGATTCCTTGGACTACCGATATGTGTTTGACCTGGTTTACAATCCTTTGGAGACTCGGCTGTTGCGGGAATGCCGAGGAAAAGCAAGGACAATTAGCGGACTCGACATGTTTATAGCCCAGGCGGCCAGGCAATTTGAACTCTGGACAGGATTGCCGGCTCCTCAGGAGCTCATGCGGGACGTGGCACTCCAGAGGTTGCGGCGCCCATTGAAGATCGAAAAATGAATTCACAGACTCCCCATAATTATAAGATGATTCGGGTTCCGGCCAGCACCACTAACCTTGGGGCAGGCTTTGACTCGCTGGGACTGGCGCTTGGACTATATCTCAAGGTGGAGATTCAACACACCGAATCGTCTGCTCCACTGGTTGTGCTCGGAGGTGAAGGCTCCGATGAATTGCCGGCGGATTCCAACAATCTCATTTACAGGGTGATGCAACATGTTTTTTCGGGAGAAGGTCTCGATCCGCATGGTGTCGCCCTTCGAGCTTGGAATGAGATCCCGGTGGCTCGTGGCCTGGGCAGTAGTGCCGCCGCAATAGTGGCCGGGATCGGGTGTTTCGAAGCACTCACGGGCATTGAACTCAGCCCGGCGGCGTTCTTTCGCTATGCCTTTGCTTTTGAGGAGCACCCGGATAACCTTGCGGCTGCGCGCTATGGTGGATTTACGGTCAGCTGTGTTGACGAGCACGGGGGAGTCACCTTCTTTAAATCTACCATCGCCTCGGGGGTCAGGATCCTCCTGGTTGTGCCGGAGATCCAGCTCCAGACTGAAAAGGCCCGGGCCGTCATTCCCCGTACCTTCTCGCAGGCTGACTCAGTCTTCAATCTCCAGAGGAGTTCACTGACTGTAGCGGCGCTGTTGCAGGGACAATTTCATCTGTTGCGAGAAAGCCTTCGGGACCGACTCCACCAGCCCTTCCGGGCCCTCCTAATACCAGGCTTCTCAGAAATCCTGGAATTGCAGAATGCCAGGATCCCAGGCTTGCAGGGACTTTGCCTGAGCGGAGCCGGCCCTAGCATATTGGCATTTGTAGACTCGAACCTTGCTGAGGTCAACCGGTGCATTGCAGATATTTTTAACCAGCACGGGATTGCCTGCCGGTGCTTTGAGCTTGATGTTGACAATCAGGGAAGGACAATCTCAGATACTCCCTTGTAGAATTGACGCACGGTCATGAAGACACTTACCCAGATTCCATTTGGAGCTCAGGTTCTGTTTGGCCAGGCTGCTCGGAAGCGGCGTTCCATCGAACGCACCATTTTCTCTGTTTTTGAAATCTGGTCTTACGAAGAAATTATTCCGCCCATCTTTGATTACTGTGATGTCTTCACACGGGGGATGGGTGCGGAATTAGAAGATACGCTTTACCGCTTCATCGACCGGGAGGGAAATATTCTAGCCTTGCGGCCGGAGTTCACTTCGCTGGTCGCGAAAACTGTCGCTACCCGGCTTGCTGACCACCCCAAGCCCCTTCGGCTCTGTTACTGTGGTGAAGTGCTGCGTTATGAAACCCCACGGGGTGGCCGGCAAAGGGAATTCTCCCAAATCGGGTTGGAAAACATTGGCGGAAGGCCGATCCACGCAGATGCAGAGGTGGTCCTGATCGCCATCGAGTCTCTGCGAAAATTGGGTATCCAAAAGTTTCAGATCAACCTGGGGG
>JBGOTQ010000441.1:0-5603 GCA_041476565.1 Terriglobia bacterium
GTGTGTTCATAGTCTCGGCGAAGTTTGGACCGACGCCTGCGGGGGCCAGGAGAGGACCGGTGCTGCCCGGATCATTCACTCTGATGGTGGTTGAGCGAGATCCAGCGAAGCGCTGATCGTGGAAAATTTAGGCCAGCTGAGCCCATCACCGTAAGGTTTAGCAAAGGCAACTGTCCGGTAGACATTCTCATTCTGGTTCTGCACTGTGGGGCTTTCACAATTTGGCATACTGAACCTTCCTCGGACGCGACTTCTGGGGATAAGTACCTCAGGCAATTGAGCGAAAAGGATTGGACGCATTTAGGTAACTAGTGATTGATGGCAAGTCTCTGCCAAATTCAATCCTCCTTAATTGTGGGATCACTGGGCTCCCGGCTATGCATGGTGGTACCGGAAGTATACGCCCAACGACCGTGTGCTAGAAAGGTTGGAAAACGAGGCCAGAGAAGCAAAGCGCGGACTCTGGGCTGATGCGAACCCCGAACCGTCCTGGGAATTCCGGAGATCGCGTCGGGGTGTTAATTCGAAGTAATCATATCTGCGCCGATACAGAAGGTGTGACATCCCAGCTCACGTTCCCCACGAATAGGGTGGGAATATGACTTTTCCCACGAAGTGATGTGCGTCGCCTTGTTCAGCATGATCGGCGAGCCAGCCACCGATGAACGCGGATGAACGGAGATGACAACTGGGGGGGGGCCGAGAAAGAGGAAGGAGTAAAGCTAATGCAGGTTGTGATGCTGGTCGCGGTGCTATGTGTGATGGCGCTGTCGGTGGGGCCGCCGGTGGTGACGGAAGCGAAGGGCAGGCAGATTCTGGACGGGTTCCTGGTGCAGGCGGGAAAGGTGGTGGAGATACTCAACCCCGAGCGCTGCCGCGAGGCGGCAAAGGATGACGCGGAGGAGACTGAGGCCTATCTATGGCAGGTTCTCCCCTATCTCCGCATGCCCCTGGCGGCCTACGGGCTGACGCACGACGCAAAGTACCTCGCGGTGTTCGTCCAGGCCTTCGAGAACATGCGCGGGGCGATGACGAAAGGGCCGGACGGGTACTTGGGGTGGTATGGGAAGATCGATCCGGACTATGCCGATCCCGCCAATCCGAGCGTGCGTCTGGACGCGATCATCTCGAGCTTCGGGGTGACGGAGGCGCTGTGTGACTTTCTGAGCTTGGTCTCCGAAGACCCGGTGCTGCGCCGCACCTACGCGAAGCAGCGCGCAGAGTACCTGGATCTGGCTGAGAACCAGTTGGTGAAGAAGCACGACGTGCGAGGCGACTACGTGGAGCTGGGCAAAGGCGGGGCGATCTACCGCATGCCTTCTCAGGGGCTGAAACAGGACTATTGCGCGCGTCTCACCATGCCTCACAACAAGCACGACATCATCTTGCGCGCGTACCTGGCTCTCTACCGCGTCACCGGCAAGGACGAGTACATGCGGCGGGCGATCCGGCTGGGCGTGCGGTACAAGCACTGTCTGACGTTGAAGGACGGGCACTACGAATGGTACTACTGGGACCCGGCGGGGGAGTGGGACGTGAAGCCACTCAAGCCGACTGAGTGGAAGCACTGGATGGGCCCTGAGCATCGGGGCGGCTACTACTCGCTGAGCCTGTCGCAGGCGGTGTTGCTCTATCAGTATGGCCTGGTCTTTGATAAGACCGACATGGACCGGTTCGTGAAGACGCAACTCAAGATGTGCTGGAACGGTGACTTTGCGCATCCGGTGTGGTCGCGAGTCGATGGCACGCGGCTGGCGAAGTATACACAGGGCGAGTACATCAGCGCGGCGCTGGCGCCGTTCAGCGAGAGGGTGGCGCAGTTCATCTATGGTGGGGCGCGACAGCAGTGGTTGGCCGGGCACGTAGGCGACGCATGGCAGGCGGCCCAGGCCGGAGACTGGCTGCGCGGGAAGTTGCTGGACTACCCCGCGGCGAACGGTGGCGCGCAGCCGTACGCAAAGCCCGGGCAGCGATTCCTCGCGAAGAAGGAGAACCGTGAGTTCCTGGCTTCGCTGGCGTTCGAGGTGACGGCACCGGGGTACCAGCCGCCACACACGCCAGCGGAGATGAAGAATATGCCGAAGGGGTCCCAAGGCGTACGGTACCTGTCCGCGGATTGACACAGACCTACATGAGACCAACAAGCCAACAAGTGCCTGTGTTGGATATTTACATTTTCCATGAGGAACACCCATCGCCCCGAGCTTATCCGGGCTGACCAAACGCCGCCATGAATTGGAGGTATAGCATGAGGGAGTTGCGATCAAACAGTGTAAACAGGAGACACAGCATGAAAGTGCTGCTATCCATCATGTTTCTGTCGTCTGCGAAGGGTTGGGCGGCGCCTACCCAGGCGCTCAATTGCGACATGTTTTTTCAGATTCACACCACTCGAAATAGCTCTTGACTTTAATCCCATGAGAAAGTTGAAAGATTTTGATTTCTCGTGAAGAAATATTGAACTTCTTCTTTACTACAAGACCTTCAGCAAATTCACCAGGCCCATCGTCCTATTTATATTTGAAAATAAGACTTGCAGAGAATGCATTGCCGTTCCTATTTTTTATCCAAAGAGTGGGCCCCCAACTCGTATCATTTGTCCCGCCGCCTGCACCGCCGCCGAGACTTGAATTGATCGATGTCGTGACTTTAATTGGACTGGTATAAGGAAGAACACCAATTTCGGCTGCTATACAATTCCGATTCAGGGAGGTCAAATCAGCAATGGACTGGGCATCAACATCATGGCAAAAGGGCTTCAGCCGATGCCGAAATTTGGCCTAAGAGAGTCGTGACCTTTTTTGTGTACCTATCAAGACCCTAAACTATTTATCGCATGAAGGGAGCGCATCACAAATGGCACAAATAACACGCCGCTCATGGATCAAGAGTAATGTGGCGATTGCTGCTGCCGCTAGCGCGGCTTTATCTTTACCCAAAAGGGCACATGCAACGCAACACGGAAAAATCATAATGTCACACGTCCTCAGTTTGAATGAACCTGAACGCTTGAAACTCTGCCTGCAGATGGGTGTCACACATGTTGTTTCAACTCCATCGTTGAGAGGTATCGGCCCCGATCAATATGCGGCTGCGATGAGAAAACATAAAGATGCATGGGCTGAGGCGGGATTCACCGTTGCCGTCTATGAAACTATGACGCCAGTTCCTGCTGATAATATAAGGCGGGGTTCGCCTGGCCGGGATCAAGAACTCAAAAACTGGACTGCCGTCATTGAAGCCATGGGTAAGGTCGGCATTCCGGTGTTATGTTACAACTTGGGTCAAGGAGGAACGCGAACAAGTAACAAAGTTGTTTTACGTGGCGGAGCCATCACAACCGAGCATAATTATGAGGAATCGAAAAAACTTCCTCCTGCAAAGGAGATTTATACTGAAGAGCAACTGTGGGAAGCTTTAACGTGGTTAATAGAGCGAATTACTCCTGTATGTGAGAAAGCAAATGTCAAAATGGGGTATCATCCTAACGATCCCGCAGTGTCTCCGTATCTCGGTTCTGCACAGATTATGATCAGCCCCGCAGCCTATCGCCGTTTGTTCTCAATTGCAGACAGTCCGTACAATGGTGTCTCATTCTGCCAGGGGAACTTCAGATCGATGAAATACGCGCCGGGTGAAAGCATTTATTCGGTGGCCACGGAATTTGCTGAGAAACGCAAAATTCAATTCGTTCACTTCCGTGATGTTGATGGTACGGCGGAGACGAGCTACCACGAAACATTCCATGACAACGGCCCGACAGATATGGCCAGAATGCTCCAATGCTACACCAGGGGGGGATTCGTTGGCCCGTTGCGTACCGATCATGCACCAGCTATGGAGGGCGAGGATGCGCAAACAAGACCTGGCTATGCCATGTTAGGACATATTTTTGCAATCGGCTATACGATAGGTTTGATGCAAGCATTGAATATAGCTTATGAGTAGATTTGCATCTGGCAGTGGATGAGGGCGTATAGTAAAGATACTCGGCCGACCCGCAAGTTCGACGCAGTTGGTCAGTTGGAGTCGGCAATGAGCCGCTAACTCGGTCGACAGCAACCGCGCAGATCATTGTCCACCCGAAAAACCTCATGTTCATTTATTTAAAGCAACTTACGTGTGTTGCCCAAATATTATCCGGGCTCGTTTAGGGCGCAGTCTTATTCTAATTTAACGTCATGTAACGGAGGCCTAACTCGGACGGGGTGAATGCTAGTCACCCGAAATTGCAAAGCTGCAAGCTGTGGTTTCTCAGTCGCTCCGAGTTTTCTTACCCTACGGGGTACCGCTTGTTGCGCAAGATCGACTCCGAATCTCGTCTGGTCAAAAAACTCGAAGGTACTGAGGCCTTGTGATTTATTGCTTAGTCCTTGTCTCAGCCAATTTCCTTTTTCCAAGCGCTGATAAGATTTAGAATCCCACTTCAATACCGGGCGGCTCGGGGAATGCCTCTGGCTGCTTAGCAACATTTGATGATGGAAGCACTGTCATTCTTACCAACAGGCGCGTCCAGTCTATTTCAATCCTTTGTTTCTTCGATGCGGGCGTGTGCGGACTTGGTAGCGATTTACTTTTGGCGACGAACGGCACCGCCGCGCCCGCGTTAACTGCTTGAATTTGCTGGCGCACGGAGTTATGGCGACACACTACCATTTAGCTAATACAGATCTTTTTGGGGAGCACACCCTACAAGAGGTTTTTGGGAAGGTTAAACCTGCGGATGATGGCGAAGATGACACCTGTTCGAATCTCGGTGTTGTCGCCGTGGCATTTGACTGGGAAGGACTCTGGTCGGCCGTTGATGTTTGGATGGTAGATTATCCGTTCGCTACCTTTCCCTCGGTTTTCCCAAAACTCAAATCGTCAATCATGCCAATGCAGAATCTTGACCAACTCGCGAAATTTGTGGAGATTGGCCGTTCACTTCTGTGAAGCGGTTAGGCAGGTTGGCAATCACGTGCGCAGGAGGAATTGGAATTCCGGATGTCGCATATTCGCTCGGGCCTTGCTTAGCCAGAAGGCTGTTCAGCAACCTCGATCTTGTTTCCGCAAACCGCTCGAACCAAACCGGGTCAGCTGGTCTTAGGATCATCTCTGGCTGCCCTTTGAAATTGGCGAAGCTAATCTGCATATTGACTAAACTCACCAACTCCCGACGAGCAGCCATAAATGTTTTTCCATAACCGCGGAGGTCCATTTCCAAGGCCAGTGCCACCCAGTCAGAGCCTTCCCGGTAGCCCAATACGTTCAACCACACATCAGTCCTTAACGATCGTTTCACCCTTGGGGAAGTCTTTGGCTTACGCTTCGTCAATTGAGTTTTCTTTGTCCCTATCATATTAGATCCAGTATACGGCAAATCCCCGCCACTAAGTTAGTGCATTTTGACGCGATCAGCCTTAAACGAAGAGGTCCGTAATCCATTCTCCAGGTGGGCCAGTTCAGAGCAATAAAACCCCGTTGGGCCAAAAAAGTTGTGCGACGCTCTTGCGGCGGTGCAAGCCAAGCCGAGTTCATCTCCCTCGTTGGCTTTACCTGGTCGTGTTAGGCCTAAAGTCGATTCGATCACAGCCACGGCCAGCGAAACGGCGCCCCATTAA
>JBGOTQ010000442.1:0-5602 GCA_041476565.1 Terriglobia bacterium
GGAAACCCTGGATACAGACAAGGAGGCTCCTCAGGACTACCGCGCCAGTTCTCGACCCTACCGACATGGAAGAGAAGGGCGTCAACCATGATGTTGTTCACTGCCAATTGGGTTTTGGCGAACCACAAGCGACCTCGAGGCCAAGGGTGCATTTCGCTGGCTACGGCTGCGATCGAGTCGATCTTACAGCTAACACGACCAGGCAAGGCCAAGGAGGGAGAGGGACTCAAGCGGGCTTGTATCGCCGGAAAAGCGGCGGACGACTTTTTTGGCCAAACGACTTTTCTGCACTTCAACTTCCCTGTAATTTGCCGATTCCCCGTACGCGAATCCAGGGGTGTTAGCTATTTGACGACAGACAACCGCTTGGAGGAGTGACTCAAAAGCGCTCAACCTCTTGAGGAAAGGAGTCCCATGAGTTGCTCATACATGGCCTTGCGGGCTTTTTGACTTGCTTCCTTACCCTGCACTGTATTGAGTCGGAAACGGTAACTCTTGTCCTTCACCTTGAGCTTTAATTCGTCCCCGGCATCCTTCACGCTGACGTCTTTTAGCTTTGCGGAGAAGCCATCGAAAGTAGCTTCCGAAGGGACAAACGAAACAACGTATCCATTCATTCTTAAGCGGCCCCTGCAATTTCCCAATTTATGCTGGTGGATGACTGGGTAGGAAGCGAACTCCAGCTTGACCAACTCCTGCTGCAGCTCTTGTCTGGAAAGGGGGAAGCGATTGTCATTCTGAGAAAAGTAGTTCAGGGAAGAATAGAACAACCGGGCTTCATCAAACCGGCCGCGCTCGATCCATTCTCTGGCTTGAGCGACGCTTCTTCCAATGACCTCCTTCTTCAATGTTGTGGCTCTTTGGTTGCGAGGATCAATCGACAAAGCCCGATTGCAATAAAGCAGCACGTTGTCGTCCGGGGGTGTGATATACCTTCCGGCAATCAAAGCGGATTCTGCCTTCCGAACCCACGGGAAAACAAGACCCTGCTGTTTGGTCTCTTCGGCCCTCAACTTTTCCGCCATCATCCTCCATTCGGATCGAGCAGATAAATTGTTCTGAAGCTGGGACAAGAGACGCTTGGCTTGATCAAATTCTTTTGCCTGAATCTTAGCCTGGATCTGAGCAACCACATCATGGCCGGTGCGATCCAATTTCTGCGGGACGGCATCATTCGGAGTGGAAGTGGCGGGAACAGCGGCTTGTTTTATTGGACCAGGGGTGGCTTCGGATGGGCCGAGGCCTCCGTACAAGCTGGAAGGTTTGGCTGTCTGGGTCAACCCCGGTGACTCGGCTCTTGACGGATCGCTTCTGGGTTCAGATGGCGGGACTAACTTTCGTGGCGATTCTTTGGGAGGCTCCGGCGGGCGGGTGACCGGAGCACTGCTGGCAGTGACATCATGGACTTCCAATGTCGATGCCTCTGCCACTCGAGGTTCCTGGCCACTGTCCAATTCCCCATGAACCGTGGATGCAAAGGAATGGTTGTGAATGTTTTCCTTGAGCTTCAAAGCGAAACTGTCTTGCGGGTCGCGCTGCAGGATGGTATTGCAGATCAGACCAGCCTCCGCTAAGTTACCCAGATCGAAGAGGGCCTGCGCCTTCTCACGCAAGCTGAACAAGCTTTTGGGATTGGTCTCCAGTTGCTTTAACCGCACAGAAAGCAAGCTAGGTTCGCCTCTTTTGATTACGACCTGATGGACCAGAGGGGCATACCCTTCCTTTTCGAAGCGAACCCCATAGTCTCCTGCTTCAACGGAGTGCAATTGGAGCGGGGTCGTACCAACAAGACGACCGTTCATGAAGATGTTGACCGAATCGGGCTCTGACTGGATTTCCAAGGTGGTGGCCGAAATCGGTTCAGATTTCAGTCGTATCCACACTCCCGCCAACACTCCGGCTAGAAGTAGCCCGATGAAGGCCAAGGCAAGCCAATGCTTCCCCGGTCGCGCCTTAGCATCAGTAGCATCCCTCTCCGTGGAGTCTGGCAACCAGGGAGAAATGCCATGCGACGTCTGGCCCTCCCGCACGCCATCTGCTTCATCCGCGCTGGAATCATAGTCGTCGTGCCCCTCCTGGATTTTTCGCTGAGTGATTTGTAGGAAGTCCTGGGCGGCAGGGTTGTCCGGCTCGATCTCAACTAATAGGGTCAGCACCTCGTAACACTCTTGGTATTGACCTTGAATGAAGAAAGTCATGGAGGATAGCTTGAGGGTTTCCCCATAGGAGACAATTTCCTTCTTAAGCTCAATCGCTCTTAGCTGCTCCTCCGTTTGGGTCTCCTCAAATCGGTTCAGAGATTGAGAGACCCTCGCCTGAAGCTCTTTCATTTGGGCGTGCAGCTTCAGGAACTCTTCTTTTTCCTCATTGTTTCTCCAAGCCGGGGCTCTCCGGAGCAGGGGTTTGAGAACACTGAGGTCAGAGCTGGGGTCAGCAATGAGACTTCTTATGTCTGGGGTAAAAGACATGGGCGACTTGGCTTTCCGGACCTGTGCTTTCATAAGGATCCTGGTCCGACGAAAACGTCAGAGCACAGCCCTCCCGGATACCGATCCGCGATCCAACCATATGAGAGCGATTTTAGTCGAGCTTGGTCAATCTGACTAGTTTCTTTTGACAGATTCAACTTGACAATACCTTGGCGAACGTTACTCGAACCGGTTGCCAGAGTTCTATTGCGCAGGACAGGAGAGGATATCCTCTCAGGAGTGGAACCGAGCGTTAGTGGCCGCCGAAGTGGTGCCATCGGCCATCGCTGACTACTACTCGCGCTGACGGATAAACACCCCGCAAATGACCGCGCCCGTATGCACCCCCGCGATAATAAGTGACCGCCCTCCCTCCATAGTATCCGTAGGGAGCATAAGCGTATGGATCATACCCGTAATAGGGGTCGCCATAATACCCGTAATCGTAATAACCAGGGAAGTAGCCGCCCCCGTAATACCAAGGATCGTACCAGCCGAAGCCGAAGCCCAGAGCCCGGCCTCCCCCGTACCATCCTCCTCGGTAGCTGCCCCAACCCCTCCCCCCATAACCGCTCACGTAGCCCCGGCTACTGCCTACATATCCCCCGGAGAACGAACGGCCGCTTGAGACCCGCCCTGCGCTAAATCCGTTGCCGCCCGCTGAGTGTCCGCCGCCATAGCCGCCGTGCGATCCACCACGGCCCTGAGCGAAACCAGTGGCAGTCAGCATCACCGACGCGAGAACAACGATCAGCTTGCGCATAATGTGCCTTCCTCTTGCCCAAAGATGTAAGCTCGGACCCCTAGCGGTGATAGCCGCGATAGTAGCCGCGCCCGAAATAGAAACCCGGACCGTAGTAATACCACGGTCTGTAATAGAACCCAAACCCCGGTCCGTAGTAGTAATATGGATGGACGGGAGCACCGTAGCCATAGGGAACCGGTGCCAGCCGGGTTTGCAGCTCATGCGGCCGGTCGTAATCCTCACGCTCGGCATAGCGGAATGCCTGCGGCGCGCGCTGCGTCGAGATCGTCACCGGCGCCTGAACGCGGAAGGTCAGAACCGATTCCGGATAAATCACGGTCTCGTGGCCTCGCGTCAGCAGCACGCCGACAATGCCGGCGACAGCGCCTGCCCCAGCGCCAATGGCCGCTCCGCGACCCCAGTCTGCGGCAGCGCCGATGGCCGCCCCCATCCCGGTGGTGCTGGCGATGACGGCCGCATCACGCCCTTGCGAAGAAGGGCCAGACAGGCTAATGAGCTGTGTCTGAATGGGTAACTGCTGGCCATCGGCCAGACTCAGTTCCGTCAACTGTACGGCGAGTTGGGAAACCCCCTGAACCCGCCCCGCCTTTTGCGCCTCGACGACGCGGCCGCCGAGAGTCTGCCCGCGCTCCGCGACCACCACGCCATCAACCACCACCGGTTGTACGAGAGTGGAGGAAAATGCTTCTCCTGGTTGGTTTCGATCCGAAGAGAGCGGCTGATTGACCCGCACGCTCACGAAGGTGCCGGGCTTGATGGTCAACTGCGGAGGAAGCGGCATCTGGGCCGGAGGTGCAGCGGTCATCCGCGGATCGCGCCGAATGGGCATCTCGTACTCATCGCGCGGCCCATTCCCGGGAACCTCGGTCCAGGTACCGTATGAGTCGAGGTCTTCTGACGCCGAGTAGTAACGGTTGGTGTGCCGCCAGCTTTCCGCTCTGCTGATTCTCTTATCGCGATCAATGTTCCAAGAATCCCAGTCGTCCCTGCCCGGCGCGGACACGATCTTATATTCCGGGTTGTCTGTACCCGCGACCGTGATTATCTGCTCCTTTTCAACGCGGGTGCTGCCCTGAGGTGTGGAAACTTCCGCAGCGCCGTTACGGACAATCACTTCCGTCTCAGCATTGGACTTGATCAGGATTCGGTACTCGCCCTCGCCCAGCGGGTGAACTGCCGCGTTTGGCGTATCAATCTCCAGATTCGCTTCGCTGCCCTCCAGAACTGAGTAGGAGACAAGTCCTTGTCCCACCTGGACCTGAATCCTCGTGCGATTCAGGGTGGCGACGTTCGCAGTCGCATCATCCGACATGCGCAGAATGTCCGCCCAGTCGAGTTGGATTTCGGCGCGGGACTTCGGTCCGGTCGAGACGCGGTCGCCCGCCACTATGGGGATGTTCAGCGTCGCGGCTACCCACTCGCCATTGTCGCCTCGTTTTAAGGAAACGTCGCCGTGAATGAAGCTGACGCGTGCAAAGCCCGGCCGCAGTTCGGCCAACTGTTGAGGCTGCTGCCCCGGTTGCGGAGGCTGTTGACCCTGCGCTCGGGCATTGCCCACGCCGATGATCAAGAGAATGATTCCCAAACTCGCCAGATATTTTTTCATAACTCCCCCCACGCGGCCATTCTGCCATGAACCCTCGTCCTTATTAATGCAGGACACCTGCCAAATCTCCCCTTGGGGGAAAAGCTGTAATTATTGTGAAATAAAGACTTTGGGGGAGGCGACGCTGGCCCCGTCAATCGTCGGGTGGTCGATCGGTGGTTGATTTCGTGCGGCAGTGGTGGTATTCGGCCACCGCTTGTGCGTCGGCTTGACCAGCCAATCTGTGCCATTCAGGCCACCTTTAATTCTTTGGACGTTCCGATCAACAAACAAAGGAATGCTGCGGACGTGGATTTTGCGCACATTCCCGCCGGAATGAGCATTTTTGACCAACCCTGTGAGCCGTATTGAACTGACACGCGATTCCCAATCATCTATAAATTTCATGTAATTGTGATTCCCTTCGGGCATGCTTCGCCAAAACTAGATCTGCCTGAAAAAATGGGCTTGCCCGATGGCGTTTCACAGTGATTAACGCACTTCTTATAGAACGATGGGAATTTGGAAAACCAAAGTACGGTTTTGGGGAGGGGTAGAGTTGGAATCGGAAATTCCGGCTCTTATGGAGGAAGCTATGGACAAAGCACTGAAAGCGCTAATGAGTTGGATGAGCCTGCTGGTCGGGGTTGTGCTTCTCACCACAGCGTTGCCGCAGCGAGCGGCTGCGCAGGATCAGGATGATCCTCCTGGCCGAGTGGCCCGACTGGGGTATATGCAGGGCTCGGTTTCATTCCAGCCCGCGGGCGAATCGGACTGGGTACA
>JBGOTQ010000443.1:0-5578 GCA_041476565.1 Terriglobia bacterium
ACCGTCAGTTCCGCCAGGGTCATTGCTCCGGAGCGGCAAATGACGAGATCTGACCGAGAAAATTGCAGTGGCATATCGTCGAAAAACGGGCGAACATCTCCTTCGACTCCTGCCGCATGGTAGGCTCCGCTTACCCACTCCAAATCCTTTCCGCCTGTCTGGTGAATGAACCTTAGACTGGAGGAATACGGTTTCAGAGGATCGAGGGCCTCTACCATGGCCTGGTTGATGCCGTGAGATCCCTGGCTCCCTCCAAAAATCAGCAGGACGAAACGGTCAGAATTCTTCTGCTCACTCACCTTTGAAAATTCGGCCCGGACTGGATTTCCGGTTAATACCGCTTTGTCCCCGAAGAAGGCCCGGCACTCCTCAAAGGCCACGGCAATCCGATCGGCTAGTCGGGAGAGCAAACGGTTTGTGAGACCCGGGCGAGCGTTCTGCTCCTGGAGCAATGTCGGGATTCCCATCAGCGCAGCAACCAGAACGGGCGCGCCCGAGCTGTAGCCTCCAACACCGATCACGACCTGCGGTTGGAATTCGTGGAGGATCCTGTAGGATTCCTTCAAACTCCGAGGGATGACCCAGAGTGCCTTCATGAGTCTTAGCCCCCGCATCCCCTTGAGTCCCGAGACCGGAATGGTTTTTAGCGTGAACCCGTGGGATGGAACGATTTCCTTTTCTATGCCTCGTTGAGTTCCCACAAACCAGATCTCTGCTTGCGGGTGACGTCTCTGGACCTCCCTGGCGATCGCAATCCCGGGAAAGACGTGACCGCCCGTACCTCCGCCTGCAATCAAAAGCCTTAGCTGAATTAGTTCTTTCACCCTTTCCTTTCCGGGTCAAAGTCTAGTTGGAATGCTGAGAAACATTTAACAGGACCCCTACTCCCAGCAGACTGATTAAGAGGGAGGAGCCACCATAACTGATGAAGGGCAATGGGATCCCCTTGGTTGGCAGTAAACTTAAGACCACGCTCATGTTGATGAAGGCCTGGCATACCACCATCATCGACAGCCCAATACCGAGGTACTTCCCAAAGGGATCCGGTGCCCTCAGGGATATTCTCAGTCCACGCCACAGAAAAACAAGGAAAAGGGCTAGCAGCGAAATTGACCCTGCCAACCCAAACTCCTCTCCAAGAACCGCGTAAATGAAGTCAGTATGAGGTTCAGGGAGGTAGAAGAGCTTCTGTTTTCCATCCATCAACCCGGCCCCTAATAATCCTCCAGTACCCACAGCAATCAAGGACTGGATAATTTGAAAACCTGCACCTAGTCGATCCTTCCAGGGATCCCAGAAAACTCCGAACCGTCGGGACCGGTATGCGAAGAAGTAAATGGAACAGAACAATGCAGGGACAGTCACCAGAATAAGTCCCCCCGCATACTTCCGGCTTAATCCGGCTACCCACAGTAAGATCAAGGCCACCAGTACAATAGACGCTGCCGTCCCCAAGTCAGGCTCCAGGAAGACCAGTCCGGCAAAAACCACCAGTACCGTGCCCAGAGGGGCCAGGGTCAGGCGGAGATCATTGACCTGGCCTGTTCGCTTTTCGAGGAAATAAGCCATGAAAACGACCAGGGAAATCTTGGTTAGCTCAGAGGGTTGGAACGACAGAAATCCCAGTTTGAACCAGCGGTGCGTATTGTGGTTCTTATCGAGAAAGAACACCGACAGAAGCAACAGAGCACACACGAAGAGGCCGCTGAAAACCAAGAGGGGCTTGCGATAGTGATGGTAGTCGATATGCATCAAGACTGACATGCCCATTAACCCCAGCGTTGCCCACAAGCCCTGACGCAATAGAAAATAATACGGGGAATGGAACTTCTCGTTGGCCATTTCGGCGGATGCGCTAAATACCATCACGACTCCAACCAGGACCAGGGCTATTGTCACCGCAAAGAGAATCTTGTCAGAAGAAAGTTTTCGAGCCATTGTGGATCATCCCTCGCCGGAAGTATGCTTGCCTCCGCTCTTCAAATGAGAAGGGTAGGGAACGCTCGCCGTAGCGTTCCCGGTTGCGAATCATGATTCCTGTTTGGTCCGGGGAACGGAACGGCGTCCGTTCCCTACGAATTGGAGATTTTCAAGAGAGAGCGCCCCGTGACGTTTATCAGGTCAATCCAGTCGATGAAAATGGCGGTCTGGGGGGGAGTGTGGGAGCCGATCTCCAAGCGGCGACCAGCTTGAACCAGGAGGTCGCCGCGCAAGAGCGCTGCTCCCACATTAAAACTCGCATTTTCATGAGAGCTCACTCGTTAACTCCCATACCATTCACAAGCCCTAGAGAATTCACAGCCTCCTTAAATGCCCGCCCGCGATCCTCGTAGTTTTGAAACATGTCAAAACTGGCGCACGCTGGTGCCAGCAACACTGTCTCTCCCCTATCCGACAATCTGAACCCGGTTTTCACCGCCTCTTGCATGGATTTAACCCGGTGCATCGGAACAATGCCTTCCAATTGACTCTGGATTTTTCCACTGGCTTCCCCTAACAGCACGATGGCCTTGACACGCTGCCGAACTAAGGGCCGGAGGACTGTGTAATCTCCGCCTTTGTCTCTTCCGCCCAAAATGAGTACGAGGCCCGAGTCGAAGGCAAGCAGAGCTTTGATCGTAGCATCAACATTGGTGGCCTTGGAGTCATTGTAAAACAGCACCCCCTCTATCTCCGCAACCCGTTCCAAACGGTGCTCGACTCCTTTGAACCGGGAAATGGCCGCGTTGATGCCGGAAGCTGATGCGCCTGCCAGCCGGGAGGCTGTCACGGCAGCGGCCACATTCTCGAGATTGTGGGAGCCCCGAAGCAGAATGTTTTTCAGCGGGACGATTACCTCGCAGCGGCCGCGCTTTTTAAAAACCAGTTCCTCGCCATTGAATCCTGTTCCGTCATCAACTTCGCGGCGGTTGCTGAAGAAGTATGTCTCCGCGCGGACAGACTGATCCAGACCGGAAAGAGTCGGGTCTTCCAAGTTGAGAACAGCCATGTCCGAGGCCGATTGGTTCTTCAGGATATTGAGTTTGGTCTCGACATAGCCGCGGAAGTTGCCGTGGCGGTCCATATGATCAGGCGTAACGTTCAAGATCACCGCTGCATCCGGCCGGAAGGAAGGTGCGGCTTCCAGTTGAAAGCTACTGACCTCAACCACGGTGAGAGTCTCAGGCGTCGACGACTCCACTAACGACGTCAAAGGGGTTCCAATATTGCCTCCCACCTGGATAGGCAGGCTTGTCGTGTGCAGGATCTCTCCAACCAGTGTCGTGGTTGTCGTCTTTCCATTGGTGCCAGTGATCGCTATGATTTTCCCCCTCAAGAATCGAAAGGCCAATTCCAGTTCGCTAATGATTTCGATGCCGGCTCTTTCCGCCTCCTGCAACTCCGGGATTTGCAGAGGGACCCCGGGACTCACAACGATCAGGCTTGCGGCGAGGAATGAATCGAGACAGTGGTCTCCAGTCTCAAGCGCAACACCCAAACTCTCCAAAATCCGGATTTCTCTTTTGAGCTGGTCCGCCGGCTGCTTGTCCGAGACTTTAACTTTCGCTCCCATCTTCGAAAGGAACTCGGAAGCTGCCATCCCGCTTCGAGCCATTCCAACCACCAGCACCTTTTTCCCCGCAATTTCCAAGTCGCCCTACCTGAGTTTCAATGTGGTGAGACTAAAGAGAGCGAAGACCAACGCTCCAATCCAGAAGCGAATGACGACTTTCGATTCTCTCCAACCCATAAGTTCAAAATGGTGATGCAACGGGGCCATTCGGAAGACCCTCTTCCCGGAGAATTTGAAGGAAAGAACCTGAATCATGACAGACAAGGCTTCCACCACAAATACCCCTCCGATGAAGACCAGCAGGATCTCCTGCTTGATGATAACCCCTACCGTCCCGATGGCCCCACCGAGAGCAAGGGATCCCACATCCCCCATGAAGACTTCCGCCGGGTAACAGTTGTACCACAGGAAGCCCAAAGAAGCTCCGACCATGGCCCCACAAAAAATCGTGACCTCGGCTACTTGAGGCAAGTGCTGCAGGTCAAGATAATTTGCAAAGCGCGCATGCGAGGTGACGTAAGCCAGCACGGTGAGGGCACTGGCTGCAATCAGGACGCAACCAGTGGCCAGCCCATCCAATCCGTCGGTAAGGTTCACCGCATTGGAAGAACCCACGATGACCCAGGCCACGAAAAAGGCGAAAGGAGAAAATGCCAGGAAAGAGAAATACGGAAAGTTAAGGAGATACTCCCAGATCAAATCAGGTTTGACTTGCTTCAGGAAGGGCACCATGAGGTCGGTCTTGTACACACCTCGTGAATGCAGCCACAGAAGCCATACACTGATTGCCAGGCTCAGCAGGACCTGCAACCCGAGCTTCTTTTTCCCTGTCAGCCCCAGATTGCGTTTCTTGACAATCTTGGTGTAATCATCGGCAAAACCGATCGACCCGAAGCCCACGATGGAGAGCAATGCAATCCAAACAAAATGGTTGGAAAGGTCGGCCCACAACAAGGTCGGCAGCACGGTACTGACGACAATCAGAAGCCCTCCCATCGTTGGCGTTCCGGCCTTTACCTGATGGTGAGCAGGGCCTTCCTCTCTGATATGCTGTCCGATCTGGAATTGGCGCAAGCGGCCAATCAGCCATGGGCCCAGGATGAGGGCCAGTCCCAGGGCTGTCAGGCTCGCATACGCTGTGCGAAATGTGATGTAGCGAAAGACATTTAGGACCGAGAGGCGGGGGTGGGCAACATAAAACCATTCGTAGAGGATGTGATAAAACATTGAACCTCGCGCTTTGGAGGAGATTAGTGGATATTCAGCTTCTCCCCGGCCACCAGAAGATACTTAACTTCGAGAACGCTGTTTCATGGTGATGCTTCTCCATTTACCACACCTATCCTTGAAACTTCAATGGCCCTGAGCCGGAGCATTCCCATTCGCAGTTTGGGGGTGATCGGCGCGGAGCCTTTCGATTGCCAGCTCCGTTCGCACCCCTCTCGACCCTTTGACCAGAATCAGGTCATGTGAACGAACACACTTGCTCAACCAGTTTCCTGCAACCGTGACATCTTCGAAGAACAAAGCCTGAGACTCAGAATAACCCTGTTGCCTGGCCGATTCGACCAAGTGAATCGCATTGCCGCGTACACCAATGATGACATCGAGCTTGGACCTGGCTGCCAGCGCTCCGCACTGTCGATGGAATTCCGGGCTCCTGTCCCCCAATTCGAGCATCTCCCCGGCAAACAGGATCTTGCGCTGATAGTCGGAAACACTCTTGAGGACCTCAATCATCGCCACCAAGGACGCAGGATTAGAGTTGTAGCTGTCATTGATGACGCAAAAACCGTCTGCAAAATGGAGGATCTCGCCTCGCCCGGAGAACGGCTTCACTTGGGCCAGGGTCTCACTGATGACGCGAAAGTCCAGACCGAGGTGATGCGCGACCACAATTGCCGGCAGACAGTTGTAAAGATTGTGAACTCCTATCAGTGGGGATTGAAAGAGGAAGCTCTTCCCACGAAAATCCAGAACAAAGTCGCATCCCTGCAACCCGAGGTTTCGAACCTTCCAGACACG
>JBGOTQ010000444.1:0-5560 GCA_041476565.1 Terriglobia bacterium
AACTGAAAGAACACTGGACTGCCGGAGTTACTCTTTCCTTGAAAAACTGCTTCGGAATTACTCCTTGCACAATCTATGGTGATGGGGCCGGTGAAGACGAACCAAGTCTCAGACCTCGAGGAGGCCGGGGTCCGCTGCACAATGGTTATCGCTTGCCATCCGGGAGTGCTCCGTCCTGCAATCAGGTCAATGCGCCGAAGGACGACGGGTCCCGGGTTCCCAGAATCGTCGTCGACTTGGTGGCTGCAAGACCGATTCATCTTTCCATTATCGATGGGGTCGAAACGATGTTCGGTGGAGAGGGTCCATGGATTCGTGGCGCAGGGACCGTCCATCCGGGGGTCTTGATTGCGGGAACAAATCCGGTCAACACGGATGCTGTGGCTGCCGCCTTGATGGGTTTCGATCCCTCCGCGGACCGCGGTAAATGCCCCTTTGAAAGGTGTGACAACACCCTGGCGCTGGCCGAGAGCAAGGGGCTGGGAGCCTGCAAGCTGAGCAGGATCGAGATCGTTGGAACTCCGCTGAATGAGGCCAGGCTCGACTTTCGTTCCTTGCGTGGGAAGCCACGGGCAAGCACTATGGCTGGCATTCATGAACTATCCTAAACTTCGATACGTTGAGACCTTTCCTGTGGAGGCTGACGGGGAGAAATTCGTGGGATTGAGAGATCCGCTCAACTTTACCGACAAGGTTCTCTTCCTCACGCCCCCCACCCTCTTTATCGTCTCAATGTTCGACGGGAAACACTCACTCAGAGACATCCAGGCCGCTTGCATGCAAAGGTTTGGCGAGCTGATAATGCTCGACAAAATTCAGAAAATCGTAGATCAGCTGGATACATATTTGTTTCTGGATAGTAACCGCTTCCACGAATTCGAGTCCCAGGTTCGCTGCGAGTTCCTGGAAGCACCTGCCAGGTCAGCGGCTCATGCCGGGGTGAGTTATCCAAAAGACGACGTTGAATTGAAGAGTTTTCTGACGTCCCATTTTGCTGGAGCATCTGACGAAAGAGGTCAGGACACAACTACCCCCATACAGCCACCCAAGGGTATCATCGCTCCTCATATTGATCTCAGGCAAGGAGGGGTTTGTTATGGTTGGGCCTACGAACAGATCAGACAATCTGACTTTGACCTTTTTGTGATATTGGGAACTGCTCACGCTCCTGTCCGCAATCTCTTTGCTGCAACCGTCAAAGATTTCGAAACCCCCCTCGGCCTGGTAAAGACTGACCGTCACTTAATGGAACGGCTCAAGCTCCGCTACGGAGCGAGCCTGCTCGAGGATGAGTTTGCGCACAAGATGGAACACTCCGTCGAATTTCAAGTGCTCTACTTGAAGTATCTCTATGGCGAGCAGCGTGAATTCGAGATCCTGCCTATTCTCTGCGGCTCGTTTCATGAATTGCTCATGGAGAAGCAATCTCCTCATTCAGTGAAAGAGTTCCAGAACTTTGTTGATGTGCTCCGGGATCTCCTAGACCAAAGCGGGGACAGAGTTTGCTTCATTGCAGGGGCAGATCTTTCTCATATTGGACTGAGATTCGGGGATCCTCGCCCTCCCGACGCGACAGAACTGTGTGGCTTGGAACAGGAAGATCGCGGCAAGCTCGAAGCGATCTCCAAGCTGGATAAGGAAGGTTTCTGGGAGTCGATCCGCAAAGACGGAGATCGCCGTAGAGTCTGTGGATTTCCCTGTATTTACACCCTGCTCAGCCTTCTCCCGGCGTGTTCGGGCAAGCTACTTCGATATGATCAAATGAACGACCGGAATACGGGATCTGCGGTCTCCTACGCCAGCCTGGTGTTTCACTAGGGTTTAAGCAAAGCCGAATCGTGGCTGAGCCGATGAAAATGCGGTCTTTAAAGTAAACGCCGCACTCCTTGTAGGCAATTGAAAAGCCCCGGACCTAGAAATCAGGGCCGCGGTATCCCCGAATGAAGCACATTCCCATCGGCAACGACCCACCAGAACTGGCATGGTGAACAATCACTAAACTTCCCATAATATCCCCCGATAAATAGTATGGGGTTTTGTGCCGAGATGGTGTAATCGATTTTGGCAGCCCCCGATCAGGCTGGAGTACCGACAAACGCCACAGTCATGGTGGAACGCGGTGTTTTTGAGATCCGGAGCGGTTGCCGGCTGCAATGGGTCAATTGAGGTATAATCTCCCAGCTACATTATACGGTTCGTTTGTATGAGTACTTGATGGTGCGAGGTTGATGAACATGTCTGTGAACGAGGTCCAACCCCCCAAGAAGAAAGTTAAGGGATATGTGCTCAGGCGGAGTCCCCGAGCGATGGTAAAGATACCCATCACAATTCGGGGGGTCGACAAGCATGGCCACAGCTTTGAGGAAGAAACCGAGACTTTTATGGTAAGCAAGTACGGGGCGCGTATCTCCACAGTTCATGAACTGGAAGAAGAGGCAATCCTGCAACTCCGACTTCAAGGGTCAGATCATTGGACGGACTTCCGGGTGGCCTGGGTCGGTAGTGAGGAGGCCAAATTGGCCGGGCATATCGGAGTGGAGTTTATTCAAACAACCAACTTCTTCGGCATTGCCTTCCCCCAGGAGGATTGGGGTGCCTCGGCTCCACAATAAGAAATTTCAGTTCGAACGACCCTAAAAGGCGATGAAGCTCTCCTGCCGCTCCGCAGAACGAGCCGGCTGCCCTAGGGGCGGCTGTCCTTTGTGATTATCGAGGTCTTTGACGTGTTCCACCAGATTGTGGAATTCATTCACCAGTTCCCCCAGTTCGTCTTTGGCCTTTAGCTGAAGAAAAACATTGTAGTTCCCGTTGGAAGCTTTGCGTAAGGCCTGGGTGATCTCTCGAATCGGGCGAAGGACTTTACGGGGCAGGTACCACGTGAAGGCAAAACTCAGCATCAAGGTTACCGCGAGCGTTATCGTGATGAGAAGCGTCGCCCGGCTCCCCAGATGTTCGGCGTAGCTGCGTTCCTCAGCGACTTTTCTCCAGCTGGTCTCGCGGATCTGACGAACCAGGGTATCGATCTCTTCGCCTTTGCTCTGGAGTTCTTGCCGGGCTTGATTGGGTCCCGGGATGAGGACTGAGTGCACAATGAAACTATCAAAGGACATTGCCTCTTTGTTGATTTCATCCACGACCCGGGAGATGTCTTCTTTGGACCGAGCCCGGTTTGCCAATCGCAGAAGCCATTCGATTCGAGTCTGATGGTCTCGAACCGGCTTAGTAAACTGGTTGAGGACGGCTGCATCATTGACCGTCCCATGAGATTCCCCAATTCTCTCAATCGTGGAGACATAGCTCTTCACCGAGTTCTTCAACTGGACAAAATGGTTTCTTTCTTCCGAACCGGTCTCCACACCATCATCAATATGGGCGACGATAACCTGCGCTCGTTCTTTGATCTTCTTTAGTTCGGAGGGGTCTTTCAGCAGAAAATAGCTCTTTTCATTGCTCCGCATCTCATTAATTTCTGCAGAGATTTGCTCAGCCAACAAGG
The DNA here is from genome assembly GCA_041476565.1 of Terriglobia bacterium. Taxonomy (GTDB): domain Bacteria; phylum Acidobacteriota; class Terriglobia; order Versatilivoradales; family Versatilivoraceae; genus DATKMG01. Next base: position 3,497 of record JBGOTQ010000444.1, read on the forward strand.
CGCTCTTCGCATCGACCCTGGCAATCTGGTTGGTGGTGTTCACCATACCAGCAATGTAGTAGACAGCCAGGAAAATTACGGGCAGGAAGATCAGGCGAGAAATGGTAATGCCCAACCCAATCCGGCCTTTCAACGATAGCCGGTTTCCATACTTCCGGAAATGGTGCCAAAATTGCCAATCCATAAGATTCAATATAAAAGGAGACAAGAACTGTTCATCAATAAGGGATGAAGGGCGTAGCGGCAAACACCATCCCGGATACTATAGGCAAATCGACTTCGGAACACAAATGAATTGTCGTCGCTGCCTGTCGACAATAATGAGCTTCCCATTTCTTAGACCCCACCCGCTCTAAAGGACATACACCCTCTAAGCCAAGCGACTTATCGCCACTCAAGTTATTATACAGTCAACAAACACTGGAGAACAGGCGGGAATGGACTTCGCCGCACACCCGCAGGTTGGAAAGCGAGCGAGACCGTCGACTCATTCCATGAAACCGGGAGTTTTGATAATCAAGATTTCAGACAGGGGCAGAGCCAGGGGGTTTGATGAGCGGCATGAGGAAGGGATAACCGGATTTCTGCAATATCCTCCCACCGTGATTCTGAGCTGGCTAAGACAAGGAATTTGCTTCAATCGAGGAAGTTTTGACCGGCTCAGGGAAGAACCCCTCAATGGCTTCCAACAGTTCTACGGCTTGAATAGGCTTGGAGACATAACCATCCATCCCAGCCTCTAAACAGCGTTCTTTGTCTCCCCGCATGGCATGCGCCGTCATGGCCAAAATAGGAATCCGATGACTACCGGTAGGGTCCCGCGCGGGTACAAGATGAGGGAACGGGAGCTCCCTCCCATTGACCATTCCCTGTTCCATTCTTCTGATAGCTGCTGTTGTTTCAAATCCATCCATTTCAGGCATCTGCACGTCCAACAGGATCACATCAAAAGGTTCTGCGACGAGTGCGGCTAAGGCCTCTTTGCCATTAGCCACGGCCACTACACGATGCCCCCTCTTCTCCAAAATTCGAGTGGCTAGTTTTTGATTGACCGTGTTGTCTTCCGCCAGCAAGATGCGGAGGCCTCCATCATGGGACAAGCTCTTTTGATCTTCCCGCAATGAATGGCAGGTGAGAGGATGCTCGTTTCTTCCACTTTGGTCTTCGGTCCTCGGCTTCTTTTGCATGACTCTACATATGGCATCCAGCAGATGAGCGGGATGGAAGGGCTTTGTCAAGTAGGCTGCTATTCCTAACTCTCGGCATCGGGCTGCATCTCCTCGTTGTCCGGCTGAAGTCAACATCAGGATGTGCGATCTTGAAAATGCTGAATTCTGTCTGACCTTCGCTGCCAGCTCAAAGCCATCCATCTCCGGCATGTGATAGTCCAGGATGACCAGTGTAAAGGGTATTCCGACCCTCGATGCCTCCTCCAGTTGTTCCAATGCCTCACAAGCGGTCCCGACAACAGTTGATTTCATGTGCCATTGGCCAAGCAACTCCTTGAGGAGACGGCGATTGGTGGCAACATCGTCCACTGCCAGCACACGCAAATCCTGCAGATCTGGGGGTTCTATGATCACGGCTGCTCCCGTGCAAACAGGCTGCAAACCGAAACGAGCCGTAAAACAAAACGTGCTTCCTTTGCCTAAGTCACTCTCCACCCAGATCCGTCCGGCCATCAGCCTGACCAGTTGTTCCGAAATCGAAAGACCAAGGCCTGTACCTCCGTACTTCCGGGTGGTCGATCCATCGGCCTGCGTGAAAGGATCAAATATGGTGCGCAGTTTTTCGGCTGGAATCCCGATGCCCGTATCTCTGACTGAGAATTGTAGCAGGCATGTGTGTACTGAATGATGCGAAGCCACAGCTTCCGTTTCTTTCCCGGTTGGATATTCCAACGTCGGACGAGTCAGCCCCCCCAGCTTTTGCGGGGCAAATCCCGGGTCGGTAAGCTCGGATGTCTCGCTAGAGTCGATGATCTCCGCTTTTTCAACTTCTACGAATACCTCGCCATGATGAGTAAACTTGATTGCGTTGCCCACCAGATTCACAATGACCTGG
>JBGOTQ010000445.1:0-5536 GCA_041476565.1 Terriglobia bacterium
ACTGTGCGACGTCACCATCGCTGTATTAATCGTTGTCGAACTGCCATAGGCCGTCGTCGTCCCATAATCTACCTGCGTGTCACTGGCTTCGTTGGTAGTCCAACTGATCGTGGCGGCTGAGCTTGATACACCGGAATTGGCCACCCCCGAGATAGTCGGCGGTATCGTATCCGGTGCCGCCGTTGTGGCGAAGGTATAGTCCCCCGAGGTCGCCAGATTGCCGGCTGCATCCTTCGACTTCACTCGGCAGTGGTAAGTCGTAGAAGCTGTCAACCCCGATAGGGCTGTACTGTGCGAGGTCACCATCGCCGTGTTCAGTGTCGTCGTACTTCCGTAAGCAGCCGTGGTCCCATAATCTACCTGCGAATCGCTGGCTTCGTTGGTCGTCCAACTGATCGTGGCGGCCGAGCTTGATACACCGGAATTGGCCACCCCCGAGATAGTCGGCGGCGTTGTGTCCGGTGCGGCTGAGGTAGCAAAGGTAAAGTCCCCCGAGGTCGCCAGGTTGCCAGCCGCATCCTTCGACTTCACCCGGTAGTGGTAGGTGGTCGAGGCCGTCAACCCCGACAGGGCTGCACCGTGCGACGTCACCATGGCTGTATTCAGCGCCGTCGAACTGCCATAGGCCGCCGTTGTCCCGTATTCCACTTGCGTATCACTGGCTTCGTTGGTCGTCCAACTGATCGTGGCGGCCGAGCTTGATACACCGGAATTGGCCACCCCCGAGATAGTCGCCGGCGTTGTGTCCGGTGCCGCAGGGGTAGTAAACGTGAAGTCGCCCAGGACCGAAGTGGAGCCTCCCTGGTCTGTAGATCGAATTTGGTAGTGGTACGTGGTCGAAGCTGAAAGACTAGTCAATGTGACACTATGGCTTGTGACTAGAGTCGGGTTCACTGGACTACTACTACCGTAAGCGGTGGTTGTTCCGTAGTTCACCTGGCTGTTGCTTGCCTTGTTGCTTTGCCAGGTGACGATCGCAGAGTTGTAAGTAACTGAGGAAGAGGCCGCACTCGAGGCTTTCAGCACCACCCCTGAGACCTCTGAAGAGGGCGTGCCTTCGACCTGTGCCGAGTCAGTGGCAACGACTACAAGGTAATAGGTCACACCTTCAGTTAAGCTTGGAAGTGTAGCACTCGTGACGTTCCCGGCACTGAGGCTCTGCGGGTAGTTTCCGGTAGTTGTTCCATATTTGATTTTATACCCGGCGACACGCGCGTCCTGAACGGCGTTCCATGAAACCAGGAGAGACCCGGCGAACGCGGCACTGCTCAGGATTATGAAACTAAGGATTAATATTGCAAATTCTGCTAACCGGCTTGGATGAGGAGATCTTTTCTTCCATTCTTTTCGCATTGCTTTCCCTTGCAACAAGTCTCGAGGTTCGACTCCTGCAAAAGAAAAGCAAAGTGGCGTCCATACTCGCGACCCAGACCTCTGAATTCGCAGTAACCTGGAGTATATCCTTTAGTTCGAGTCACTTCGTTGTTTGAAGAATCTCTCTCGATTTTTGGAAGGCGACTTCCCTGAACCGTTGTTGCCAAGTACCAATGATTTGAGTGATCACAATTCTGTTCATTTGATTCAAACTATGGAACTCGATCTTCATCGTGGCTAGCCCAACGTCGGACGAAGAAATGCATGCCGAAGCTGCCTTTCTCGCAACCAAAACGCAAGGACCCCAAGTCAGACCGATGAACTTACGTTCCTTGGTGCCTTTGTCTCTCGGTGTTTTTTCTATCTGGTTACGGCCGAAGGCGGGATTCTACATCGGTGTCTTGGAGGTGAGAAGCCGACATTTGACACATGTACCGATTCACATTGATCAGCGTTTATCAGCGGCCATCCGTGTCCAAAAGATTTTCCTGGGTCTCTGCGTCTCTGTGGATAGTTTTCAGTTGCGGCTATTACCCAAGAATCATTAGAGCTCTATACGCAAAAAAAAAGCGGAGAGGCAAATTCACCTCTCCGCTTTCATCAATTCCAAAACACTCAGGCCCTGAACAACCGCTTCCGGCTGAGTACAGCCAATCCAATCAGACCGGCACCCATCAGCGTCAAGGTTCCCGGCTCAGGAACGGACTTAGACCCAATACTGTCATCCTGCACATACAAGGTCGAACTGGCAAAAGTAAAGTTCCCTGCCAACCGAGTAATGGTAACGTTGAGGAGGCCATCTGTCTGCAATAGGGCGGGGTTTACATTGAATCCGACCGAATTTTTACCTATTGTGAAGATATTGGAGGACCCACCGTCGAGCGAAAGAGCAGCCCAATCCCGTAAGAAGTTCCCTCCCTTGAAGGAGATCGTGAGGGTAGCAGATTTAATAATATTGTTGCCCGAAATAAAACCATTGTCCAGAATATTTTGTGTGTAAGAGTAAGAGGAAACTCCCCGCCGCCCAAAGTGTACATTAGACGGGTCCCAGACATCCGTAAAATTCACCGGATCGGCCAGTATTCTCCCACCTCCAAGTCCCATCACCATTACTACAACCAAAACCATCAGGAATGTCTTTTTCATTTTGTTGTACGCCTTTCGCCCGAACCCAGAAAAAGGACACTTTCTATGTCAAGGATACGCTATCTGCTGGGTCGTCATTTCACTTCCATCATATATTAAGCAGATTCGTCTCCAAAGAGAATGAAACATTTACATTTCTAATAAACGCTTAATTATAAGTACGTTACAAATAGAGCAGAGGGTCTCAGGCAAGTTACCAGCCATCATTAATAGTAAGTCTCGTTCCACTTTCAGGGGAAAATTGACGAAAAAAATTCCATTTGACTGCAGCTTCTTGTTTTCCTGGAAAGGTTTTCTTGCCGATATATGAGCCTATTGGGCATAGTTCTTGAAAAGCTCATATTGGCCAGAACCTCTTGGTTTGATACCGTCATTCTTCCAGGATACCACTATGCCGTAGATCTATGCTTGTCAGCGTTCATCAGCGGCCATCCGCGTCCCAATGTTTTCTCTGAACCCCTTTAATACAAGGTCGTAACTTCTTGTTCTTGTGGAAAGATCTTGTCCATGAAGGGCTCCCCTCCTGGTTCAGGAGGGGTTCGGGGGTGGTCGTTGGATTTACCTCCACCAAGTCCCCAAGAGCCAAATCGTCAAGCTTTGAATTTTCCTTCGTGTTCTCTGTGCCTCTGTGGTTCATTCATTGAGGAGTGGAGTTCAAAGCCCCTTTAGAACCCTCTGTGCCTCTTTAGAACCCGGAAACGCCTGGTCGAGTTGAAAGGCCCTGCCGAGCAGTTCCTTGGCTTGCTCTTTGTCTCCATTTTGGTAGTAAGCCATTCCCAGATGGTAGTGGTAGGTTGCATTTTGAGGGGCCTTTTGGACGCACTCTTGAAGCAGCGGGATGGCGAGCCCATAAAGACTCTTGCGGAAATAGATCCTGCCCAGGGTGTTCGTCACATTGACCGCCTCAGGCATTTTTTGTTTGGCGACCTGAGCCAGAGAGAGAGCCTGGTCTATGTTCCCGCCGTATTCGCAGAGGATCCAAGCAAGGTTGTTGGCTGCTGCCGGAGACGTCGGATCAATCGCGAGAGCTGCTTCGTAGCATTGCCTTGCTTTTGTGATATCTTTCTTTTGCTCGTAAATGGAACCCAAAATGGTGTGAGCCTGGACGGATCTGGGATCCGCCTTAACAAGGTTCTGATACTCCTGAATGGCCTTATCGAGCGAATTTTGGGATACAAAGAGTTGTCCCAACAGGGAATAAGTTGAAAGAAGATTCTTGTCCACGGACAGGGCTTTCCGGTAGTTTTCCTCCGCATGGAGAAAATCCTTTTGGGAGAAATAGACTTGTCCCATGAGTTCATAAAACTTTGCCTGGTCAGGCTTTGCCGTGATCTGCCGGGTCACTCGGGCCAGGGCCTTGGGTGGATTCTTCTCAGATATATAGATCGTGACCAGCCCGGAAAGGGCATCTACATTGGAGGGATTGAGCCGCAGAGCTTCTTCAAATTGCTTCTCTGCTTCCACCGAATTCCTGTCCATAAGGTAGGCAAGTCCTAGCTGTTGGTGGCCCAGATCGCTGTTGGGCATGAGTTGAACAAATTCCCGCAATTCCTTTTGTGCATTTCTAGCATCTTTCTTACTTCCGTAGGCAATCCCCAGAATTAACTTTGCCGGAGCTAGATCGGGATTAATCTTAAGGCTCTGAAGAGCAGTCTCGATTGCTAAGTCATAGGCACCACTCTTCAAATAGGCCTCCCCCAATGAGAGGTAAGCTGGCAGAAACCGGTTGTTGAGATGGATAACTTCAGTGAACTCGCTCTTGCCTTGCTGTAAATTGCCTGACTGCATGTATGCAAGCCCGAGTAAGTGCCTGGCGACGAAGGAACCGGGATCTTGTTTGACCACGATTTGGATTTCGTTGAGGGCTTCTTGAGGTTTGTCCTGGATTAGTAAGAGCCTGCCTTTGAGAAGCCGGCCCTCAACATCTTGGGCATTTGCCTTGATTATCTCGTCGACCAGTTGACTGGCCTGGTCAAACGACTTGATGGAGAGATAAACACTAGCCAGTCTGCGTTTCGCCAGGACGTTCTTGCTGTCATCACCGAGAACTTCCTTGAAAAGCTTCACGGCTTGATCCGTTTTTCCCGTCGCAAAATAGAAATCTCCCAGCATAATCCGGGATGGCACGTCATTTCTCTTGAGCTCAACGATTTTTTTGAAACCCTCTTCTGCTTGTTCGAACTTCAGGCTCAACAAATAAAAGGACGCTAACGCCTGATTAGCTTCGACCGACTGTGGTTTGACGGCAACCGCACCCTTTAACGCATTCTCTCCCTCTTCGACCCGGTTTGTTGCGATATAAAACTGCGCAAGAGCGAGGCGCGCTTCGACACTCCCTGAGTCGATTTCAACCGCCTTTTTGAACGTTTGTTCAGCCAATTGGGGTTGTTTGGAGGCATACTGCAGGGTTGCCAGATTAAGATACGAAGGGACATGGAATGGATCGACCTCGACCGCTTGCTGCAACTCTTCAATGGCCTTGTTAAAATCCTTCAAGCCAGCGTAACTGTTTCCCAGCAGTACCAATGCCCTCACGTCTTGAGGTTTCTTTTGAAGGATCAGTTCTGCCTTGGACCTGGCCTCCTCGAACTTGCCGCTGAGCAGCAGCAACTGTCCCAATTCTAGCTGGGCCTCGAGCAGACCGGGTTCCAGATCAACGGCTCTCACAAATTCCTGATACGCCTGCTGGTATTGTTGAAGGTTCAGATTCGCCACACCCATTCTGGAATGGGCGACTGCGAACTTCGGGTCAGCCTTTAACGCGTTACGAAACTCAATGATCGACTCGCGATATTTGCCTTCCTTGAAGTAGTTTTCGCCACTCTGGTAATACTTCATTTTGACCTTTTGCGGGTCGCGACTGCACCCCCATCCAAGAACCGTCAGTACCATCAAGCTTGCTATCACCTTCAGTTTTTGATGCTTTCGATTATTCCGAAACACCATTCCTCCTCAATTCCCCCTTAGTCAAAGGGGGTGCAGGGGGTTGTCCCTGCAATTACCCCCTTACAAAAAG
>JBGOTQ010000446.1:0-5519 GCA_041476565.1 Terriglobia bacterium
CACGGCGGCCTGGACCGTCGCGATGTCGAGGGCGCCGGAACCGCCTGGATGCGCGGGAACAGCTGTGAGGTATGCTTGCACGGCGATGGCATTCCAATCGGCTACCGCATCGGCGTAAGCGGTTCCTGTCCAACTCAGATACCCACAAACGATCAGTATTGTAAGTCTTCGTAGTATTGTCATTTTCTACTCCTCCTTATTATTCTTTTTATCCGCAGGATGTCATGCTCGGTCTGAACCGCAGTTGTGCCCTAATTCTAATTCCTATTGCGCAGTGTGCGGAAACGTGCTACAAGCTGTTGTTCCCGCACTTTAATTCGGTTTACGTTGGTTACTGGGCTCTTGTCTCTCTTTGCGCAGACTAGGCTGAAGGACTCCTAGAAGTCTTTAGAGAACTCCTTAGAATTCCTTAGAATTTCTTAGAGTGGCTATGAACCTCAAAAACAACCAGCTATATCAATTTGGCCCATACATTCTGGATCCTGGGAAAAGACTCCTGAAGCGTTTGGGGGAGTTGGTTCCGCTGACTCCGAAGTCCTTTGACATGCTATTGGTGCTTGTGGAGAACAGTGGAAACGTCGTTGAGAAAGATGCGCTGATGAACCGACTTTGGCCGGATACCTTTGTTGAGGAGAGTAATTTGGCTTTCCAGGTATCCAAGCTCAGAAAGGCGCTGGGGGAGAGACCGAAAGACCATCGTTACATTGTGACTATCCCCGGTCGCGGCTATCGCTTTTCGGGGCAGGTCACCCAGATCCAAAGCGAAGGAGACCCGCAGGAAGCAGACAGTCCTTTCCGATCACCGAAAGAGCATGAAGGCGCCGCGAGTGGTCCCTTTAATGGATTTGCAGGGGCAGCAGATCAGAGGCATTCCCTAGACAAGCTGGAGGAACCCGGGGACTCCATAGCGCCTGTTTCTTGCAACCAGGGGGAATTGGATGCGGATGGCTCAGGAGTAAAGCTGATCCTCTCCGGGGGAACTTCCGCTATGCGTCCGGCTTCTGGTGTCTACTCTTCCTCCAGTCAGATTCGAAGCCGACTTAGAGTGGAATATTACGCTCTCGCCGCGCTCATCCTGGTCACCGTTGGTCACTTCCTTTTGAATTCGATGGCGACAGCATTTCCCCGGGTGTTGAATTACACTCAAATTACCCATGATGGTCTTCAGAAGGCCGGTTTCGTCACTGACGGCTCACGGCTATATATCTCAGAACTTGCGTATGGCAAGTCCACCCTGGTCCAAGTCTCTGTTGCGGGGGGAGATACAGTCCCATTGGCTGTCCCCTTTGCCAATCCCGGGCTTGATGACATCTCTCCGAATGGGTCTGAACTCATCGTTGCCAACAATGATGCGCCATATCCTTTTCCATATTGGATTGTCCCGATGCCAGGAGGATCACCTCGCCGCTTGGGGGAGATCCGAGCGCACGACGTCCATCCATCTCCCGGCGGGCAACAGATTGCCTACTTCGTAAACTCCAACCTCTATCTCGCTCAAGCCGACGGGACGAACCCCCGCAAACTTTTGACCGTTCCGGGCAAGTCCCCGGGCTGTGCTTCGTGGGCGCCCGACGGCAGCAAGTTGCGCTTCGACATGGATGACGATCCCATAACTGGTGGACATTCGATTTGGGAAGTGAAAACAGACGGAGGCAACCTTCATTCTTTGCTTCCAGGCTGGAGGAATCCCGCGAATGAGTGTTGCGGTCATTGGGCTCCAAATGGAAAGTACTATGTTTTCCAGTCCACTCACAACAGCGTAACCCACCTTTGGGCCATTCAGGAAAAAGGGAGCTTACTGGGAAAAGCCCGTTATACACCCGTGCAGCTTACGAGTGGGCCGACGCCCTATTCCATGCCTGTTCCCAGTAAAGACGGAAGAAGGATCTTTGCCATCGGTGGTCAGGTGCGCGGCGAGGTCATGCGTTACGTCAAGCAGGCCAAGGAGTGGGTTCCCTATCATTCTGAGAAATCGATGGTCGATTTGAATTTTTCCAGGGACGGGGCATGGGTGACTCATGTCGCCTATCCGGAAAGCACGTTATGGTGCAGCAAGACGGATTTTAGCGAGTCGCAACAGCTCACTTTCCCGCCGATGGCCGTCACTGGCCCCCGCTGGAGTCCTGATGGAAAACAAATCGCCTTCCAGGGCAGAATGCCAGGCAAGCCCTGGAAGGTATATACCATCTCGTCGTCGGGCGGAAATCCTCAACAACTCATCCCGGGGGATCGTGGCGAGGCGTGGCCCGACTGGTCTGCAGATGGAAGCAGATTGGCCTTCGGTGGCTGGCCTTTTTCCGATCCGGAAAATAAGTGGGTTACCGCCATTCACCTCCTCGATCTGAGAACCAACCAGGTCTTGGTGTTGCCTGGATCCGAAGGGTTATTCGGTCCACGCTGGTCGGCGGGCGGGCGATACCTACTTGCCCACCGGTTTGATACGCAGTTGATGCTGTTTGACTTTGCAACCAGCAAATGGCAGGAGTTGGCCAAGGGTGATTGTCGTTTTGGGAACTGGTCTCGGGATGGTCAATATGTTTATTTCGAGCGCTGGGAGAAGGGCGACATCTATGCGGTTCGCATTCGGATCAGCGATCGCAAGCAGGAGCGGATTGGCAGCCTGAAGCCGCTCCGGCTGACCATTGGGCATGTGAGATGCTGGAGTGGCCTGGCCCCTGACGACTCCCTACTGGCACTGCGTGACGTGGGGAGCCAGGAGATCTATGCCCTGGACTGGGAGGCTCCATAACTAAGACCTTAATGCTGTTGCCATTCACATCGATAATCGGCGACAATTTCAACGCGGGAAGCTTCGCTTAGAGACACGTCTTTAAATCAGTAGTCAGCACCGCCCACTCACTCTCCCTTGGCCTTCCGGTTGGTTTCGAGACCATGGACATCCACGGTCTGGTTGGCTGATTTGTCGGGAGGGTTCCTTGCCAGAATCTCTTGGGCGCGAACATTCATGGCTGAAGCTTCGGATTTACGATTGGTTTTCCGCAACAGCAAGGAATAGTTATTCAACAGGTTGGCCAGATCAGGGTGATTAGGCCCGAGACTCCCCTCCTGGATCGCCATGGCCCGGCGGAAAAGCGGCTCTGCCTCGGCATAGCGATTCTGTTTGAAGTACAGTGTAGCCAGGTTGTTAAGGGTGGTGGCCACATGGGGGTTCATTGGACCCAAGACCTTTTCGCAGATGTCTAAGCAGCGCCGGTAGTAGATTTCCGCCTGGTCGTATTTCTTTTGGTCTGCGTAGATGGCCGCCAGGTTGCCGACAGTCAGGGCCGTTGAAACATGGTTCTCTCCCAGAGTTTTTTCCTCAATGCTCAATGCCCGCCGATAAAGCAGCTCGGCCTGAGAGTAACGGTGTAGGTCTCGATCCACAGAGGCCAGATTTTTCAGGGCCATGGCCAAGTCAGGATGCTCCGGCCCCAGGGTCTTTTCCATAATAGCCGTCACCTGCCGGTACAAGGTTTGGGCTTCAGAGAGCTGACCAGACTGGTGGTAGATGTCCGCCAGGTTGTTCATGACGACGGCGACCTCAGGGTGCTCCGTCCCCAAGACCTTCTTCCTAATGGAAAGTGCCCGCCGAAAGAGGGATTCCGCTTCGGTGTAACGCCCCTGAACTCTGCGAAGCATTCCCAGGTTATTGAGAGTCACAGCCACATCAGGATGATCGCCTCCTCCTTTCTCTTCCTGGATCCTTAGCGCCCGTTGGAGCAACGGTTCAACCTCGGGGTAACGCCCCTGCGCCAGGTAGAGCATTCCCAATTCGTCCAGGCAAGCGGCCACATTTAAATGATCGGTCCCTTGCACCTTTTCCAGGATCGCAAGTGCCTGCCGATACAACGATTCAGCTTCGGCAAATCGTTCCTGATGACGGTAGAGCCGAGCCTGGTTGATCAGGCTCACTGCGACGGTGAGATGCTCAGGTCCTAGCGTTTTTTCCCAAATTTTTTGGGCCTGCTGGTAGAGCTGGCCAGCTGCTTCGTACCGGCCACTGGCGTCGTAGAGAACGGCAAGAGCATTCAGGCTTACGGCCAGGCGGGGATCTTCAGGTCCAAACTTCTCTGCCTCCGCTAAGGCCAGCAAATGGGCCTTTTCGGCTTCAGCGGGGCGTCCCTGTGCGCGATGCTGATTCCCCTCCTCAAGCGATTTCTGCCAGGCGTTCTCTTGAGGAAAGCTGATCTTAGCCTGCCATGCCGACCAACAGAACGCCGCGCAAAGCACTAATAAAAGATGCTGTTGTTTTTTGAGAGACCTGTTCATGGCGTTCGCCTCTTTGGGAACTTCGAGACGACGCCAGTTTCGGGCAGTTGATCAGCTAGCTCAATGCATTGAGAGTCAGATGATGGTCAGGAAAGAATCAGTTCATAGTCAGTAGTCAATTTGTTGATCTAATGTAATTTATTGACGTAGATGAGCAGATTTTCATTCAAGCTTAAGGACGGTTAGTCGGGGTCTCCTCCAATTCCACCGTTCATGTCCGCCACTTTGGATTGTACCCATTCTTCGCAGGGTAAAGGCCAATTTGGCGTACAGAATGGTCCAATTGGAAAGGGATGGGACAGGGAACCGCAAAGCGGTTCAAGTGATCAGCCGGGGGTTGATGCTAGGTGCATCAACCTCCGGGGTCATTGAAACAAGCCAACCCTGAAAGGGTTGAATAGGGGGAAATCCAACCCTTTTCAGGGTTGGTTGAAGGAGTGACCTGGTTCCGAGGGTATCCGCGTTCCGCGTCAACCCTCGGCTTTCCAATGGAACCGCTTTGCGGTTCAACGGCAGTCAGTTCGGCCGTGCCCCGAGGTCGTTGGCTGCTATGTTCCTTTTTGGATTTGCGCCAGTCTCGGTTGCACCCTTCTTTACACAGAATCTTCGAAGAGAGTAGAATAGGCTCCATTCGGGGCACTCTTTCTCGCCCTGCAGTGGGGTTCTCCCTTCCTCATCCATCAAAAGGGGGCGTTCATGGAGTCAGTGGATCGTCCCAGGATCATTCGCTTCGGCATATTTGAGGTCGATCTGCGCTCCGATGAGCTTTTCAAAGACGGCCATAAAATCAAGATTCAAGATCAACCCTTCCAGATTCTGGCTGCGCTGCTGGAGCATCCTGGCGAAGTAGTCACTCGCGAAGAACTCCAGCACAGGCTCTGGCCCGAGGACACCTTCGTCGATTTCGACCACAGTCTGAACACGGCCGTCCGATTGCTGCGCCTGGCTTTGGGGGACACGGCCGAGAGTCCGAGGTATGTCGAAACTCTGCCAAGGAAAGGTTATCGGTTCATTTACCCGGCGGAGAGTGCCGATCCAAGAGCCGCTGAAGCAGCGCGGACACTCCGTCTGGGAGATCTGCGGCTTATTGCGACGCAGGGACAGAGGGTCATTTCAGAAGCAACAGAGCCGTTACAGCCCGCTCCGCTTTCGCGACTCCCACTTGAGAGGGAAACTGACCATGCGCGACCGCTGGGCCAGTCAACACCGGAGCCCGGGATCGACGTGCGGGGCTTTGAACTCGGCACCGA
>JBGOTQ010000447.1:0-5429 GCA_041476565.1 Terriglobia bacterium
TAATTGGTGCATCGTCCAGGAAGTTGCCGTTGCTGAATTCGCCCACTGCGTCCATGATTCTCTCCTGCAGCTGAGCAGCCCCGAGAGTCCGATTCCGGGTTATAAGGTCAGTCAAGCGCCCTTCTCCAAATTCTTCGCCAGACGGGCTCTGGACCTCGGTCACACCATCGGTAAACAGCAAGACCCGATCCCCGGGTTCCAATGATATTCTTGAGGACTGACAAGCCCAGTCGGAAAAGACCCCCAGCACGGGACCACCTTCAGCCAGCCGTATGGCACTACCATCAAAGCGGACAAGGATGGGAGGATTATGCCCGGCGTTTGAGTAGCAAAAGACCCCGGCCCGGGCATCAAGCAACCCGTAGAAGAGGGTTATGAACTTGTCCTCGGCCGTGTTGTCACATACGACCCGGTTGAGCTTCTGGCAGAGTTCGTGGGGTAAGACATGTCCTGCCGCAAAGGCTTTGACGGACGCTTGGACATTCGACATTAGGAGTGCAGCAGGCAGGCCTTTGCCGGCAACATCGGCAATACACAAGGCTATCCGATTCTCGTCGAATTTCAAAACGTCAAAATAGTCCCCGCTCACTACCGAGGCGGGGCGCCAAGCGTCAGAAATCTCGTACCCCTTAATCTGGGGAGTCTCCTTGGGCATGAGGTTCTGTTGAATCTGGCGGGCTTCCTCCATTTCTCTGTCTTGTCCTCGCAGACGCAGATTATCGATGCCGGCAGCTATATGGACGCTGGCCTCCGCCATAAATTTCAACTCATCCGCGTCATAATCGTCTCCTGCCTTTTTGGGCCCGACACTCAAGAAAGCAATTAGTTCCTCCTGGTGGTGAATGGGGGCAACTAACACGACCCCCGCCACACTCATCAGCGCCTCTTCTTCCTTGGGCAGCGATAGCTGTCGAAGATCGAGGGGGGATTCAGCCTTGGCCAGCTGTTCGATCAGGCAACTCTCAGTTTTGATCTTGTGCCGGGTCAATGAACCATCCAGACACCCAAATTGGGCAGTTGCAGAGAAGGCCCGATCGATGGGCAATCTGCTGAAGAAGATCACAGAACGGCACTGGAGTGAAGTCTGGAAATGCTCCAGCGACAGGTTTTGCAAACCATGCAGGTCCCTTATGTCCTGCAGGCTTGCGGCAAGAATCTTGTTTCCTGCTTCGAGGCGACGCTTCTTGCGGAGGGTCATTCCCTGCTGGATTTGCGTTTGCAGAATCGAGAGGAGTTTGGAGTTGTCCCAGGGCTTTTGCACGAAGTCTCGAACACCACGTCGCATGGCTTCGACCGCCAATTCAATGCTTCCCCAACCAGTCATGACGACAATGGGAAGCGTATCATCAATCTCTTGAATCTCGGCCAGCAAATCTAGTCCTTCCTGACCCGAAGTAGTGTCGCGGGCGTAGTTGAGGTCCATGAGCAGGAGATCGAATTCACGATTAGCTACCGCTTCTAGAACACCTGATGGAGAAGTCACGGCCTCGGTCTGGTAGCCCTCTCCCTTTAATAGCAGATGCAGCGCCGTCAGTACATCTGCCTGATCGTCGGCAATCAGTGCTCTCGGTCCCGCCATCCTGGATGCCGTTTGCTCCACCATATGCCCAAACCCCTCGGTTGTCGGTCTCTCTCGCGCCGTGTCGTTTTCTCCAAAAGAATGAGTACAAGCCTTCCTTTTTATCAGCAGTGCCTGCCCCGCCTGTCGAAATGGCTTGTGAGCTAGGAGTAAGCAAGCGCCTTGCCACTGGCAACTTTGGGCTAACCAGCTATTTGTCAAATATATAACAAGAATGGTGGGGGAAAGGAGTATCGAGGGTGTTCGCTTTTGGGACGGTTGGTTCCCAAAAGCGGAGGCCATTTGCCAGGAGGGGAAGTGACTCGAGATCGGGAAGATGGTTCCACACCTTCCTTCCCTAGAAATTCACCGAACCTTTTCGGGGGTCTCTGCGTTTTACTGGACAGAGCCGATGGGGAGATATCCAACCATTTCCAGTTCGTAATCGGCTTCAAAGATAGACTGAAAGTTATAATAGGAGAGCATGGACTTAGGTAAGCTCCTGGACCGTTGCCGAGATGGAGATGAATTGGCGTGGGAGGCACTGGTGCGCCAGTATCAAGCCCGAATCCTAGGACTGGCTTATCACTATCTTGGAAACCGCGAGGAGGCTCGAGACCTGGCCCAGGAAGTTTTTATCCGGATCTATCGAAACATTCACCTCTGTAAAGGGGCCGAGATGTTCATGCCCTGGGTGATTCGAATTGCCCGAAACCTCTCAATCGATCAGAAGCGCCGCAAAGCAGCCAGACCAATTGCCGGCGATATTCCGGTTGACGAAATGGGAGACCTGCCAGCTCCAGGCCGCAGCCCGGAGGCCGAGTGGATGGCCAATTCCAGAAAGCGCATGATCTTCCGTGCCCTGCAGGAGTTGACCGACATAAATCGGGAAATTATTCTTCTTAAAGAAATCCAGGGGCTGACCCTGGAGGAAATCGCCTCGCTTCTTAAGATCCCCTTGGGTACCGTGAAGTCGCGTGCCAATCGTGCCCGGATCGAACTGGCAGAAAAAGTGTTGGCTCTCTCTAGCCCAACAGGCAACGTGAGGAGAAATGTATGGGGCTTGTTGAGATGAACTGTCGTTTTATTGAAGACCACCTCGAAGAGATTCTGGCAGGGGATATTTCTCCCGCAACCATGCTGATGGTCAAGAACCATTTGGCTGAATGCAATACTTGTAGGCAACTTATCGGGATTGCGGAGTGCAGGCTGAATCCTTGGCCAGACGATGCTGCACCTGACTTGACGCGGGAAGTGCTGGAGAAGACTTCGGGGGCCACATGTGAAAGGGCCCGGACCCAGTTGTGCGATTGGCTGGATAGGCGGTTAGAACAGGAGGATGGCGAGTTGCTCGGTTTTCATTTAGAGCATTGTGCCGCCTGCCGGAATCTAACCGCCACGTTGCGGGAACTCAAGGACGACCTGCCAACCATGGCGGAGGTCACACCGGACCCTGATTTTTGTCTCTCAGTCTTGAAAGCAACAGTCGCTCAACAAAGCCGGAGGATCCGCGCTGTCAAATGGTGGGAAACCCTCTTCCAGCGCCCGCGGTTCGCCTGGGAAGCCGCTTACCTGGGAACCCTGGTGATTTTTGGTTTTCTCGGGGTAATTCCTGTTTCCAAGGCGACAAAGGATTTGTCTGCCATGGAGATTCTCTCTAAGCAGCCAGTTGCTTTCTTAGAGTCCATCAATTGGAGTGTATCCACAGAAGGGGTGCTCCAAAGCCAATTTGCCTCCGGGCTGACCCATTCGGTGGATGTTTGGACCTCGGCGGCGAGACGAGAGGCTTCCAGTTCGCTGGATGGTGTCAGACACATGACCCGGCAAGTTTGGATCACTGGTTTTGCTACGAGTTCTGAAGGGGTCGGGCGGTTGCGAAAAAAAGCGGCAGAATACCTGCAGAAGGTTAGGTCCCCTCAACACAACTCGCCTCAAGCCAACCCATCCTGAACATGAAAGTGCGCCATGACCTTTTCAAGTTCGCCACCACGGATGAAATTGGCAGAGGTAGCCACGGTGAGCGTATTGGCGATAGCAGTCGCCGCGAACCGTGGGCTTTTTCCTGACAGCCAAAAGCCCACGCCTCCCGGAAATAAGCGGTCGGCGTGGCTACCAAGACCGGATTTTCATGAAAGTTTTCATGCGCCGGCTTGTTACACCACCACCGAACCTTTTTCCAGGCGCTGCGTTTACTGGGGTGGACGGTCTAATAATTCACCAGAGGAGGATGTATGAGTCCAGCTAATGAAGTGCGATATTCAGAACGGGATGCCCAGGCGGCTGCACCGTCGCACCCGAGGGGCGAGCCGGGCCCTTTGCCTGGGCCGGAGTATTCTCAGCAGGGTCAAACAAGAAGGGGTAGCGTTTTCTATCAGGAAGATCCGCGTGCCAAGTCGCCAGCCCTTGCCATGGTATTGTCGCTGATGCCGGGTTTGGGCCAGGTCTACTTGGGTTTCTATCAACAAGGTTTCGTCAATATCCTAGTAGTTGCTTCTATCATTTCTGCATTGGCTCGAGGAATCCCGGGTTACCTGGAACCCCTGTTGGGGGTCTTCCTGGCATTCTTCTGGCTCTACAACCTGGTGGACGCCGGCAGGCGGGCCTCGTTCTATAACCAAGCCCTTGCCGGTCTCGGCCCTCTGGAGATGCCAAGAGGGCTTAATATGTATGAGAGTGGTGGATCCATTGCCGGAGGAGCTGCGCTGATTGCCGTGGGGCTTTTGTTCTTTGCACATACACGCTTCGGGATGTCGCTGGAATGGCTAGAACAATGGTGGCCTGTTGCCCTGGTCCTGATGGGAGCTTACCTGCTTTATAGGGCCTATCGCGAGAACAAGAAGGAGCCCAAGGTTCCCACGGGGACAGGTACTGCTTAACAGGTAGAGTCAGGTTCTCCTTGCAACCTGCGTCCAAACCCTATCCCAAGGCCCTCCCTCGGGATAGGGGCCAACGCAGGTTCTGAATTCCTCCGCAACCAAAGGCTCACGTCGGTCGGCGGGGAACTCGGCTCCGCAAATGTTCCCATTCATCTCGCCTAAGGCCTTCTCTGCGTCATCCTGTCGCACTCTGAATTGCATCCGAGAAAAGCTGTGACGCGACTAATGGCTGAGTCGGACGGGAGGACAGTAAGGTCATGCTTCGAATTGATCCCGATAATGCAGCAATCCAAGGGGGAAGGGGAACCATCCGCACTATTGTAACCGCTTGTGATTGACCGTTTCTGTCGTGAACAGGCAGCGCAGTTTTTGGCATCTTGCACATCACGGGCTGATCCCGGCTTCCACTTCCAGCCGAATCATGGCAACGTGTGCTTTCCCCTGGCTGTCTAAAGGATGAAACTTCAGATAGGAATCCGCGAGTTCAACGATGAACTGCTCCCGAAGGTGTTCAGGGACACGGTGAGTATAAGGCAACCAGGTCGTTCGGATCCAACCTGTCAGACCTGCTAGTCCCGGCTGTTGCATGTCTTTGGGGACCAATTCTACCCTGATCGGCTCTAACCCAGCTTCCCGTAATAGTGCTGAATAATCGTCCGCAGAAAAGAATGCATACGGGAAAGTAAAGCCCTTGAAGTAGTCACGCCAGCTGTTGCGTTTGACCAGGTCGTCCAAGACGGCAAAGACTTCACCAGCGTTTCCTTCGCCTCCCATCTGGAAAAGAAGCCTGCCACTTGCTTTCAAGCTTCTCTTCACTCCTTCGAGTACAGCCTGCTGTTCGGGCACCCAATGAAGGACTGCATTTGAGAAAACCACCTCAAACTGGCCGGAGAAGGTCAAGTACCTGGCATCCATGACCCTGAAGGAGAGGTTGGAATATGTGGCCTCAGGAAAACTCCTGCCGGCCAGCGCGATCATTTCCTCCGAGTTGTCAA
>JBGOTQ010000448.1:0-5424 GCA_041476565.1 Terriglobia bacterium
AGGGACCCTGCCCTCTGGATTCATAACGATCTCTATAATGGAGGACCTGTTTCACAGGGACTATTCACTCCCTGATTACACTATGGGGGGTGGGTCACTTTTCCTTTATCACGGTGGTACATTTTTCCGTTGTCATTCTGAGACCATTGCATCTCCAATTTCATCATTCAAGTTTTGAGAAGTGAATACTTGGGCAAACTATTGTTGGTGGAGGCTCACAGAATCAGGATTCGAGAGTGAAGAAGGCTTCTTTAGAGGGTTGTAGGAGAAAGTCTACTTGTGAAACGTCATGCCGATGATATTTCCTCATGCCAACAACAACTCAGTTCCGGATGAACGTTTCGTAGCGGCTTGGCAAGTTTGTTTTGAGTGCTTTGGTCCAGCAGGCAGCGATTGGGAAACAGATTCGATGCCACGACTCCACGCTGCTCAAACGCTTGCTAGACAATTAGAACAACGTCGGGAGTTCAGTCTTGATGTCTTGTGTAGGAGGTTGGTGCCTCGGCAATACCGGAATACGATGCAGGCTACGGGTCCTTTCATGGAACTGAACGAGCATCTTCTTGAGAATAGCCAAGCCATTAATTTGACCACCGGAAATCACGTCCAAGGAGCGAAGCTTCGAAGTCTGGCTCTAGAGTCTTGGGAGAAAATGACCACTCAAAGGAAAAAAGAGCTGCTATCTCACGCAGAGACCCTTTTTGATGCAGACTTGGAATCCTGCAAAACCGAGGCAGAATCTGTGAATGGCGCGATTTCACAAGAAGCTGATGAAGGTATAGACCATCCGACTTGTTGGAAAACGGCTCCTCCTGTACATCGCCTTTTGGATACACTGCGTGACGACCTCCTTCGTGCTTTGGTCGCTTGGATTGAGGTCGATCCCCACCAACCTATGTATCAACGACAGCGTTGGGGTGAATCGATTAAGGGATGGGTCGAACGTCTCAAAGCCTACTTTTGGCCTTCTCCAGCCGATGACTACCAGGCAAGCAGTCAAAGATTAGAACCATTGTTGGCTACAGCTGCACGATTGGCAGGTAAAGCCGACAGAAACCTCCGGTGGACATCTGATGAGAGAAAAGAGTCTGTTGAACTTGCACTCGGAATCTTTGAGTGGGGTGGAGTACTTCAACCCGTGCCACCTGCTGCAGAGACAGTGCGCCTTGTATTTGAAACCGCTTTGAGATCTGAAGAGACACCCGATACTCCCTTAAACAGCGGATGGACTAAAGTAGCCGCTTTTGCGACTGCTCATTTGGAGAATCAATCTGGACGTCATCCGCAAGCCATCTGGGATAGTCGCGTGGCAACGGCAATCACTTCAAGGCTGGATGAGCTTCTTAGTAGGGTAAGTATCGGATCGCCGATGTCTCTATTCCCTAATGTTGGGACGGTGAATGGCCGTGGAGGAACGAGGCCTCGGCATTTGAGTCTTCCTTGGCCAAACGGATATGGTAGGTGGCCTTCACAATTTGCTGGTAGCCTACTAATCGAAAAGATGAGAGATATTCTGAACGAGTCTTATTATCCATCCATGCCACTTGCTGACGGGAATTCCGGCAAATGGACGGTCCGAGGCGTTGAAATGGTGCTCTTTGGAGACGGGTATTGATCTCACACAAAAACATGATTGAAGATGACGCACAGATGGCACAGGCACAGCAAGTTGTTCTGAATTTGCAGAAGATTCTCTGGGAGTACGAAAAGTTCATCGTGGGCAGTTCTTCACCGGGTCAAAAGCCCACGGCAAATCAAACGACGATTTGCCGTGGCTACCCAAGCTCGCATTTTCATAGAGCTGTTCTAAAAGAACTCAAAAGGGTTTCACCAACTGAACGCTTAACACGACTCGAGGCGGCTTTGTAGCCAGTTGTCTCCCGGGTTTGAAAGGTTCTTTTAGTTTGATTTCTACTTTCGCTTTTTGTTCGCTACAGATATGCAGAATATGGAAAAGGGTATTTCTCTAAGTCCCGGTTATTTGCCTGTGCCAATCTCCACTGAGCATACTGGCGAGGAGAATAGGCTAGCCATAACTGTCCCTAGAAACAGGCTTCAGCCACTGGCTCCGCCGGTAAAACCCGCTACCCTTTACGAAGCCTGGCAGATGGGAGAGAGGTTACACGGTATCTTTTTGCTGTATGGACATCCTCATGTGCTGAAACTTTCCCAGAAGTTGGCTTGCCGGATTTTGTTGCAGGCTGAGCCCATGATGGTTCTGGATGGGGCGAACACGTTCGATCCTTACCTGGTAGCAGAACTGGCCCGGAAAGCGGGGCGGGCGCCGGAAGAATTTTTACGGCGCATCCGGGTCTCCCGTAGTTTTACCTGCCATCAGATGTTGTCGTTGATTCGCCAGGTGGAGAAAGCTGCCAGGCAATGGAACAGTTCTTTGATTTTGCTTCTGGGGTCGTTAACGGCTTTTTACGATGAGAGTGTTCCCAACTATGAAGCCTGGGCGATTTTTCGTTCGTTCGTGAATGAACTGGACCGGTTGAGTCAGGCCGGATTCCGCTTGTTACTGGCCTGCCAGCAACCGACAGCTGCCAGCGGGAGGGCTTTCGTGAGGAAATTGAAATCTTGCGCTCTGGGTGTGGCTTCCTGCTGGCCGACAGAAGTTGCGGACCGGGGGGTGAAAGATTGGTTGCTGGTTCAAGTGGAGAAGCCGGCAGGGACAGATCGCCGCTGGCTGGTTCGACAGGGGGAAGTCTTCCGGCCGCGATCCTATCTGCCTTAGGTGCCATGTTCCAGGTGAGAGGTGTCAGGCAACAAATATTGGAAGAATGATGCGGTGTGCAGAATGAAGGATGAGGGTAAAATCCTGAATACTCGTCTCTTCATCCTTCGCCAGCTCCTAATAGCTGATACCGGGCCCCTGCCACCTGTCTGAACATGCTTGAGGAGTTCCAAATGGGACGCACGGTCATTACAGCCACACAACTACTTCAGAAAGTGCAGGCAGAGCACTGGGGAAAATTCCGTCGGGCTTTGCGGAGGGAAGATCAGGAGATCCTGGACCGGCTCTTTGACCGGGCTCAATACCATGCTCAGGCCATGGCTTATGCCGCCATGCCGGTTCCTATGGAGCCGATTCTCGTCTCAATGTTGATCGAATTACAGCGGGATCTGCTTAATCTGCAAAAGCAGATTCGAGCACAAGAGGATGTCAAAACCGGAGACAATGGTCAATTACCGGCTTCCAGTAATCCAGAAGAAGTAGAAAAAGACGAAGAGGTTCTCTGAGGACGAGCAGCAGTGACCCAAGGACAAGTCCCATGCAGATTTCCGGCTGGTTGTTTGATGCTTATCCCTGTGCACGGGGAATGATTCTCTGGGTTCTGGATGAAGCTGGACAGATGCACTCCTGCACGTCTGCCTATCATCCGGTCTTTTACTTGGTCGGCCCCGTGCGGCTTTTAAAGCAGGCCCGCGACTGGCTTGCAAGCACAAAAATACAGCTGCGGACAGAATTGGTCGAAAAGCGGGAATTTTACTCCAATGACCTGGTCCCGGCGTTGGAAGTTCAGGTTGAGAATCCTCTCCACTATGTCCCGCTGACACAGAGGGTATTACGGTTGGTGAAAGAGCTGGAACCAGCTACCTGTGATATCCCGCTCCCCCAGCTCTTCTTCATCCATACCGGCATGTTTCCGCTCTGCCAGTTGGCAGCCACCATCGATGGCCAGGGCGAGTTACAGGAGTTCCAGGTGTTGGATTCTCCTGAGGATATCAACTACCCTTATCCACCCCTGCGGACACTGGAGCTCCGCGTCGAAGGGGAGAACTACAACCCGGGCCATAGCCGCAAAAGTCCACTTATTGCGGAGTTTGACGGGCGCGAGATCCTGCTGGAAGAAGAGGCGATCGTCGACGAAATCAACCGGCTCCTCAAAAGTTATGATCCGCACTTAGTCCTCACCCAATGGGGAGATTCCTTCCTGATCCCGAAGCTCCTCCAGCTGGCCCGGCAGCAGGAAGGGAGAATCGCGTGGGACCGCGACCCGCAGGGGACGCTGAAGGGCTTGAAAGGGAGGAGCTACTTTACCTACGGCAAGGTGGTCTATGTGGCGCCGGAGATCGATTTTCGAGGTCGCTGGCACATTGACCAGGTCAACAGCTTTATTGTTCACGAGTCCGGTTTGGAAGGGCTCTTCGAATTGGCCCGTCTTTCGAAAATCCCGATCCAGCGCATTGCCAGGGTCAGCACCGGCACTTGCATTTCGGCGATGCAGTTGGAAGTAGCCATCCGGGAGAACTACCTCATCCCCTATCGCAAGCATCAAGCCGAAGAATTCAAAACAGCGGAAGAACTGTTGATCATCGACAAGGGAGGCCTGACATACCAGCCGGTCCTCGGCCTTCACGAGGATGTGGCAGAAATGGACTTTGCCAGCATGTACCCCACCATTATGACCCAGTTCAACCTCAGCCCCGAGACTCTCAACTGTTTGTGCTGCCCGGATGCAGCGCGTGTTCCAGAGGCAGAATACCGGATTTGCGAAAAACGGTTAGGGCTTATTCCCAAAACCTTGAAAACTGTGTTGAGTAAACGGACGCAGTACAAACAACAGAAGAAATATGGGCCCGATCCGGTGAGCCGTGGTATTGCCGATCGAAAGCAGTCTGCCTTGAAGTGGCTCCTGGTGACTTGCTTTGGCTACCTGGGGTACAAGAATGCCCGTTTTGGAAAGATCGAGGCCCATGAAAGCACGACGGCCATCGGTAGGGAAATGTTGTTGAAGGCCAAGGAATACGTCGAAACTCGTGGTTTTCAGCTGATTCATGCCTTGACCGACTCTTTGTGGATCCAAAAACCCGGCACTCCTGCTGAAGATTATGAACGGTTAGCAAGGGAGTTGAGCGCCGCCATGAGTCTTCCCATCAGTTTTGAAGGCCTCTTTCGATGGATTAACTTTGTCCCCTCTCGGCGGAATCCGGATAAGCCAGTGCCCAACCGCTATTTCGGAGTTTATGAAAATGGCGAACTTAAACTGCGTGGGATTGAAGCCAGGCGATCCGACAGTCCGCGTTTCATCCAGAAGGTTCAGAAACAGATGCTCGAAGTTCTAAAGGAATGTCGCACCGTAGAAGAATGCCGGCAACATATTCCTTCCCTCCTCGACCTCCTTGCGGCCGCAGTGGACCAGTTAAAGTCGGGCCAGGTTTCTTTCCAGGAGTTGGTAGTCAACCGCCGACTCAGCCAAGATCCGCTGACCTATGAAAAAGCCAACATCTCAGCTATCGCTAGCCAACAACTGCTGGGTCAGGGCATCCAGCTTGCACCGGGAGAACGGATCCAGCTGGTTTATCTGAATAGCCAAGCTCGAGTACCAGTGGAAAGGGTTCGAGCGTACAGCTTGCTGGATGGCAGCTGCAGTTATGATGTCAGCAAGTACTCGGAGCTGTTGCTGAAAGCGACCGAAG
>JBGOTQ010000449.1:0-5407 GCA_041476565.1 Terriglobia bacterium
CAACCCTTCCATTTAATCCCAATTCGCTCAGCGAGGGGTATGGTTCTCTGGGTCTTCATGACTTCTGCACAGAATCCACAACTTCCACAAAGAAAGAAAAAAGAGGCAAAAAAGAAAGAAAGGCTGCGACTGCTATTCATACACTCACCCTCGGACAACCCTGTTGCACCGACTATAAGGGTGACCGAAGGTCGGGTGAGGGGGGAGATGTCACCATGAACTGCAAGAGTCAATAGTATGCCCCCAAGTCAGCCTGAAGTCAGCCATGAAAAATGAAGCTGAAGATGAACTGCGGGAACTGCAGTCCTGCCACTCGCATGACCTTGGATCGGGGATACCTGGCAACTATCGCTATATGAAACCATACAGCTTCGCAGCGTTGTCGCCAAAGATGCGGTTGCGCATGGCCTCGTTGGGTACACATTCAGCCATCAGATCGAGCAAAATTGCGTCGTCGGGCTTCTCATTTTCTTTCTCTGTGGGATGCGGCCAGTCGCTACCCCACACGAGTCGCTCCGGCGCTTCTTTCACATAGGCCTTGGCCACCGCGACGCTGTCGGCATAGGTCGGAGGACCCACCTTGCTGTCAATATAGAACCCGGAAAGCTTCACCCACGCCTTGCCCCTCTGCAGGAGATCCCGGATGATACCAAACACGGGATGGCTGACGCCCTGCGGTTCGGGAACATGGCCGAGATGGTCGAAAACAACCGGGCAAGGAATACGGTTCCATATGTCCTTCGCGGCCGCGATCTGGTCGGCCGAGGCATTGACCTGGATATGCCATCCGAGAGGGGCTACACGCTTTGAAAGTGGATCCACCCTGTCGAGCACCGTCCCACCGCCTTGGGCAAGGTTGAAGCGAATGCCACGCACGCCAGCCGTATGCAACTGCTTTAACTCAGTATCCGTGATATTGGTATTCACCACGGCCACGCCACGCGCGGTGGCGACACCGAACTGTCCGAGCGCTTTGAGCAGCAAGCGATTGTCCACACCGTAGGTGGATGGCTGCACGATCACGTTGCGGGTTGTGCCGATGCGTTTCTGGAGCAGCCGGTAGTCAGCAACCGTCGCATCGCCCGGGCGCAATACTGCGTGCGGGTCCACCGGATACCGCGAATCGTAGATATGATGGTGACAGTCTGTCGCGTCCGGTGGGACCTTCGTTTTTGGTGGCTCGGTGCCCGATGACCACTTCGCGGACTGACCGTCCGCACCATACACATTTCCAGCGACGCTAATAGCCAGACCGGGAATGGCCATCAAAACCGACCTGCGCAACCATCGATTCTCTTTCATTTTTGTCTCTATCACAGCCCTACAGCATGCAACTGGCGCAATCTACTCCTATTTAATGTCCATGTCACCACAATCGCAGAAGTAGAGGACAGTCAAAAGGGGCGAACGGAAAAGGTCGACTGAAGTTTGGACATTTTTGAAGCGACATTGGCACCTTCTATGGAGTGCGTTGGCAGAGCGTGAGCCGGTGGTCCCACGCGGCGACGGCGCTTTGGCTCTGGGTTGCGGTCGCAACGCAGAGATGAAATACTCTGGGGGGAAAGCATAATGAGTATGATCCAGCATATCATTCGTAGAGCCAGAGTTGTGGTTCTTGCATTGGTTTATGCACTCGTCGCTGGACTCTGGTCGTGGCTCAACTGGGCCGCCACCAGGAACACATTGGAGGAAGAGGATCCCGGCCATTCTCTTGTTGTCCAGTCGCCCGACGGGAACATTCGTATTGTCTTTAGATTGTACGAAAAATCAGGCATGAAAGCCGTGCCGTGTTTCGATGTCTCCTTCCGGGGGAAGATGCTGATTCATCAGGGCAGCCTGGGAATCGACCTGGCCAACAACGGCCCCCTCAATAGCGATTTTAAAATCGTGCAGGTCACCCGCGGTCAAAGTGACAAGACCTATACAGTGTATCCGGGGAAATCCAGCACCGCACGCGATTATTACTGCGAAGCTGTCGTCTCCCTGGAGGAGCAACCGGCGCCGCATCGACGTCTGGATCTGATATTTCGAGCATACAATGACGGTGCGGCTTTCCGGTACCGGTTTCCAAAACAATCCGGGATTACAAATTTTACTATCACTGACGAGTTATCAACATTTTCCTTCATTGGTAACCCCCAGGCTTATACGTTGCCGCTGGGAACATTCACCACATCCTACGAAAAGTACTACCAACTCGTTCCATTGAAGGATGTCTCCCCCGATGCACTACTCGGACTCCCTTTGCTCCTGGAGTACCCCGACAATATGTGGGTCGCCGTGACCGAGGCAAATCTAACCGACTATGCGGGGATGTATCTGGCAGGTATAACTGGTCGGCCATGTCTCCTGGTCAGCCGACTTTCCCCTTGGCCGAACAATCCTCAGGTCAAAGTGAAGGCCAAGGTACCCCACCTCTCACCATGGCGTGTCTTGATGATTGCCGACGATCCGGGAAGATTGATCGAATCCAACCTGATCCTGAATTTGAATGAACCTTGTGCCATCGCCGATATCTCCTGGATCAGGCCGGGTAAGACGACGTTTCCCTGGTGGAACGGCTATGAAGTGGGGGATGTTGGCTTCCGAGGCGGGTTGAACACGCAGACGATGAAACATTACATCGATTTCTGCGCTGAGCAGGGCATCGAGTACCACACGCTAGATGGGTTCGAACGCGCCTGGTACGACGGGCCGATCGTCCCCTATCAGGGGGCGGACATCACCAAGAGTGTACCGGAGATCGACCTGCCCGAGGTGCTCAGCTACGCCCGGCAGAAAGGGGTGCGCTTGCGCCTGTGGATGCACTGGCAGGCGGCCAGGAGTCAAATGCAAACTGCTTTCCCCCTTTACGAGAAGTGGGGCATCCAAGGCGTCATGCTGGACTTCATGGATCGGGACGATCAGGAGATGGTCAACTTCCTCTTTGAGGCCATCCGGTTGGCGGCCAAGCACCACCTCACTGTGACTTTGCACGGCGCCTCCAAGCCGACGGGGCTGTGCCGAACGTACCCGAATCTGCTCACGACCGAGGCCGTGCTGAATCTGGAATACGACAAGTGGGATGCGCTGGGCGTGCCCCCGGAACATGAGGTGACCGTGCCGTTCATCCGGATGCTGGCGGGGCCACTGGACTTTCATCAGGGTTCGTTTCACCATGTGATACCGCAGGATTTCAAGCCGCGAAATATTGCTCCAGCGGTGAAGGGAACGCGCGCGCGTACCTTGGCAAGCTATGTCGTGTTTGAAAACCATCTCCCGATGGTGGCCGACTACCCTGCGGCTTATCGAGGGCAGCCAGGCTTGCAGTTTTTGAAGCAGGTTCCCACGACCTGGGACGAGACGCGAGTGTTAAGCGGTACCGTTGGCAAGTACATCACCATTGCTCGGAAGAGCGGCCAGCAATGGTATGTGGGTAGCATGACTGACAGCAGTCCGCGGGAGTTGACCATACCGCTGGATTTCGTTGGCCCCGGAAAATTCGTCGCCGAGGTTTATGCGGACGATCTCGAGGCTCCGGACCAGCCGTCGAAGTTGACAATCCGACGATTCGAGGTTTCTTCCGGGGATACCATTCGGGCCGCCTTAGCGCCGGCTGGAGGTCACGTCATCCGCCTAACCCCAGTTCAGTAGACATTGGAGTGCGACTGAAATCATCGACACAACGCCAGAAACTCGGTAGCCACGGCGAGCAAAGTTATCGAGCCGCGGGCTTTTGTGGCCTACAAGCTGATGAGGCGCATCATGCTCGATAGGAGTCTGGAAGCTCAATATAGTCAATTTGACTCGGTCAAGCCGCAGCCACAAAATGGAACCCCCTTTTTGCACGCAGTTGCTGTATGACTTCCAGAATGAGCGGGTATTCCTTCTCTTCGAGATGCCGACGATCGCGGAGAAGGTTACTCGTGACAAAGAAGATTTTGTCAGAATGGCGCAACCGATGCACGTTAGACATAGGTGAATGGCATCAGAATATTCGTGGGTGAGAAGCCCACGGCTCGCAAGAGACACTCGCCGTGGCTGCCACCACCTAACCCGCCAAGCCTTTCAATAAGAAGGACAATCCGCAGAGGAACTCTGTGCCTCTGCGCGTGCCATTATTCTTCGCGCAAGGCCGACACGGGGTCGAGCTGTGTTGCCCGCCGTGCCGACAGATAGCTGGCCACAAACGCCACCCCTGCTAGGAGAATTCCCACTCCGAGGAACGTAGCGAAATCATGCGGTTTGACATCAAACAGAAAGTTAGTCAAGAGCCGAACAGTCAAAATCGCCGCGCCGACGCCAAATCCAACTCCGCACAAAATCAAAGCCGCCCCGTCATGAAGAAAGAGCCGCAGAATCTGTTCACGGTCCGCACCCATTGCCATACGGATCCCAATTTCGTTGGTCCTCTGGCACACGGAATAGGCTATCAAACCGTAAATCCCGACCGTGGCAAGGACTACACCTAGAAGGCCCAATAACCCCAGCAAAGTGGCGCCAAATCTTTGAATGGCCATGGAACTCCAGGTTTCCGCCTCAGCCGTTTTGAGGGTTTGAAAGGGAAGGCCTGGCGCAATAGTCTGGATTGCCCCTCGCAGAGAGGCAGCGATACCTGTTGTAAGACCGGTGGTCCGGATAATCAAATCGCCATTGATGTCCGCCGATTCAGGGATTTGACTTTGATCAAATTGCCTTTGCGGGAGGTAGATTTGAGAATGGGTTTTCCCTTGGGGACCGAATTCGCGGATGCTTCCGGCAACTCCGACAATTTCGACGGGATTAGATTCATCAACTGCCGGAGGAACGGCAATTCGTTGGCCAATCGGGTTTTGGCCAGGCCAAAACAGACGGGCCATGGCTCCGTTGATAATGGCCACTTTAGCTGCTCCTCGAACATCCGACTCGGTTAATCCACGGCCTTGTACAATCGGGATCCTCATGGTTTCAAAATATTGCCTGTCGACTACATTTACCCAGGTAATTTGCGAAGCGCGCTTTTCAACTCCTTCGATGAGAACAGAGGGGGTCCCGAAGGAGGACCTGATAACGCTGGCCGAGACCACTCCGGGCATTTCCCGCACTCGATCCAAGAGATCTTGGAAAAACAAGGCTGAACGGAGGTTGCTGTAATGCCAAGAAATCAAATCGAAATGCTGTGCCATCAGATTTTTCGGGTCGTATCCCAGGTTGGTGGAGAGCACCCGCTGCATGCTTCGGACAAAAAGCCCTGTGCCAACCAAAAGTGGCAAGCAAAGAGCGATTTCCACAATCGAGAGCATGTTCCGTAATCGGGACTTGCCCCGCCCTGTAGCGACTCCTTGGGTCTTCAAGGCAGAGAGCAGGTCGACTCTAGAGGTCTTCCAGGCTGGCGCCATTCCGAATATGAGTGTAGTCAATAAGGTAAGTCCTGCCGTGAAGATCAATA
>JBGOTQ010000450.1:0-5406 GCA_041476565.1 Terriglobia bacterium
CCCAGTAAGAATAGCGAAATCCCAAATCCGGGTTCCTAATATCCTCAACAATCTTCACAGGATCCAATAAATAATCTTCAATTCTCTCCAGGGCATCCCTACGAACGGCATCAACAACAAAATCAGGCAGTTCGAAACTAAATCCACTCTCAGTAGGAAAACTCAAAACAATCCCATCTCGAAGCGATTTCACGATCAGGTTGCACTGGTAGTCGGGGGTGCACAGGGCATTGGCAAGGGGATAGCCGTCCGTTTAGCGCAGGAGGGGGCGCATCTGGTCATTGCCGATATCGATCGCACGATGATGAAACTCACCGCCCAGGAAATCGCCTCCAACGGTGATAGTGTTCGCACTATTGTCTGCGATGTTCGCAAGAACGTCCAGGTCAACAGGATGGTAGCGAATGTGATCTCTTGGTATGGGAAGATCGATATCCTCATGTATGTGGCTGGCGTATCGGAGGGTGTGCCTTTTCTCAAGACAGATGAGAAACTCTGGGATCTGACAATGGATGTCAATCTGAGAGGAGCATTTCTTGTTTCCCGTGCGGTCGTTCCCCACATGGTTCGCCGTCGTTTTGGCAAGCTGGTGTTCATGGCATCGACCAATGCCTGGGACGCAGAAGCGGAGCTTGCGCCCTATAATGTGTCAAAAGCCGGCATTTTCCTTCTGGCCAAAACCCTGGCCCGTGAGCTCGGTCACTACGGGATCAACTCCAATGCACTGGGGCCGGGATTGATTCGAACCCGTCTCTCAGAGCCTCATTTGAGAAATCCGAATTTCATGAAGAAATACGAGAACCTCATACCTGTCGGTAGGATTGGAATGCCGGAAGATGTTGCGGGGCCTGCTGCTTTTTTGGCATCCCGTGATGCCGATTATGTCAATGGCGTCTTGCTTTTTGTCGACGGCGGCCAGCTTGCATAGAAAGATGCCTTGTCAAGTGTTCCCCATCTGGGTAGCATGCACGTGGCGTAGCTGGCCATGTGCCGGAATATCGGGATCACCAGATCCTGGCCTATGAGTACAGTCGGCAATTCTTATAGAGACTTACAGAATATAGTGACACCGCCCCCTCACCCCAGTCCCTCTCCCCCCGGCGGGGGAGAGGGTGACCGAATGTCGGGTGAGGGGGGAGATGTCACTATGACATGTAAGAGTCAATAAGAGTATGAGTGCTCGCGACCTGCGGATTCATACTCTACAGTCAACGCACTTCATTCCAAATGTCAAAGAAAGGGGCAATTATGAGAGAAGGTTTCAAATCCAAGTTTGGGCGTCGCGAATTTCTCGAGACTGCGGCGGCGGTAAGCGCTGCCTTTACAATTCTCAAACCCACTCAAATCCGGGGTACCGCTGCCAACTCTGCGGTGAGACTGGGCATACTGGGTTGCGGCGGACGTGGCACTGCGGTGGGGACGGGGTTCGTCGACAACACCAATACTCGTGTGGTGGCGCTTGCCGACCTGTTCGCGGATCAACTGGCTGCAGCGCAGAAGCATTTCGACGAGCAGCAGAGCAAGAAGGATTATCCAGCTATCTCGTCCACTCAGCTTTTCAAGGGGACAAGAGCCTCGGAACAGATCCTGGCCTCAAAGGAGGTCGACGCAATTCTGGTCTCCACGCCACCATACTTCCATTCTCAGCACCTTGTGGCGGTGCTGGCAGCAGGAAAGCATGTCTATCTGGAGAAGCCTGTCGCCATCGATGTCCCCGGTGCCAAGCGGGTCATTCAAGCCGGTGAGAGGATGGGGGGCAAGGTGAGCCTGGCCGTTGGTTTTCAGATCCGGAAGGCGCCGCCCTTCGTCGAGTTAGTCCGGCGCATCCACGGCGGTGCACTCGGCAAAATTGGATGCGGCCTGGCGTACTACTATTGCCCGCACATCGATCGACCCGACAGGCCTTCGGCTTCGCAAGAGGAGAAACGCATGCGGAACTGGGTTTGGGACCGCGTCCTGTCCGGAGATATCATCGTCGAACAAAACATCCATGTCATCGATATCTGCAACTGGTTGCTTCAGGGACATCCAATCAAGGCCGTGGGTGCAGGAAGCCGGAAACTTCGGGAAGATGCCGGCAACTGCTACGACAATTTCAACCTGGTATTTACTTATCCCAACGACGTCGAGGTGAGTTTCGGCTCGACTCAGTTTAACAAACACCAGTTCGATGCTGCTGTCCGTTTCTTCGGCAGCCGCGGCAGTGCCGAGGCGCATTACGACCATCGCATGAGCATTTCAGGTGAGGAGCCGTGGGACGCGGGCCTCGGACCGTCTCAAGCCGGATCACAGTTTTCCGCTGCTGGAGCGTTTCGCGGATCATTAGACCAGTCCGACTCGGAAAAGCAGAAGTCATTCATTGAAAGTATTACCAGCGGGAAGCACATCAACGAGGCATCGCAAGGGGCTGAAACTGCATTGAGCTGCATGCTGGGCCGCACGGCAGCCTACACGGGCAAGCTGGTCACCTGGGACCAACTGATGAAATCGAAGGAAGTTTATGACCCTAAAATCGACTTGAACAAGCTGGGCTGAAGAGCTGAACCTCCTGCTCGGTGGGTCAACAGAGCAGCAGGAACTCCAGGTGTGATTCTTTGACGATTCTCCGGAGGTGATGACCATGCAATGCCAACGGCGAAGCTTCCTGACGGGTGCGATAGGAGCAGGGGCGGTCGGGCTGATCGGTTCTGCCTGCTCTGACGGGAGGACGGCTAGAAACGAAGTCTCTCAGGACCCGAATGTACAGGATATCGATCGGGCAGCTGCGGCTCCAGTGCTGAAGCTGGAGGGACTCCAGTCGCCCGTGATCGTCCAGTCCATAAGGTTACTCAAGAAGGACACGGAATACTTCGTTCACGTGAAGTCCAAAGAGGGGGCGGAAGGTGTTGCGGTCACCAACCCGCCTCGGGCCGAGTACCTGGATGAGATTCTCAAGCAATTAGTTATCCCGTTTTTCATTGGCAAGGACGCACGGGATTTGGAGAACCTGTTGTGGGAACTCTACCGCTGGCAGGACAACTACAAACTCTATGGCTTGGCGCTGTGGAGCCCGCAGGCCTGGGTAGAGTTTGCGATTCTGGATATGCTGGGCCGGATCGTGGGCAAGCCAATGGGAGCCCTGTTGGGAGATATCGTCCGACGGGATGTTGCGTTTTATGTAGCCAGCGACCGGCGAGACACGACGCCGGAGCAGGAAGTCGAGGGCCTCCGAGAGTTGTTGGAACAATCGGGTGCCAGAGCTTTGAAAATCAGGGTGGGGGGGCGGATGAGCCGGAACGCGGACGCGATGCCGGGGCGGACCGAGAAGTTGATCCGGTTGGTGCGAAAGTCGTTTGGAGATGCCATCGACATTCATGCCGATTCAAACAGCTCATACGATCCGCCCCAAGCCATCAAGGTCGGCCGCATGTTGGAAGAGATCGAGGCGGTTTACTTTGAGGAGCCTTGTCCGTTCGACCATCTCGAGGACACCAAGGTTGTGGCAGACACTCTGACGATCCCGGTGGCGACTGGCGAGCAGGAATACAGCGACTGGCGATTCCGTTGGACGATCGCCAACAGAGGAGTGGATATCGTTCAGCCGGACCTGCACTATTACGGCGGGATGGTCCGATCCATCCGGGTGGCACGAATGGCTGCTGTTGCGAAGATACCCACGACGGTGCATATATCGGGCGGTTTCGGGTTTGTTTATATGCTGCATTTCGCTTCGTGTGTTCCGGACATCGGGCGTTACCAGGAATATAAGCTGGGGACAGAAAAATACGGGAGCTGGTTCGACACTCCGATCCAGGTGAAGGACGGTAAAATGACAATTCCGAACGGACCGGGTGTCGGAATCAAGGACATAAAGGGCCTGTTAAAAGGGGCAAAGGAGGTGTAAGAATTAGGGGATAGGGGCTAGGAGAGAGCCCTTTCCCTATCGAGAACCGCAAGCGACCCAACTCCCGGGAATTGCTACCCTGCGCTGGGTTCGACCTTTCTCTTCCAGTATTCCAGCGCGGGTCCTTTGATGCTTTCGGCGCGGGCACGCAAGGCACTCATCTCCTCAGGAGACAGCGGCTTGAACTGCTGTGCAATGCGGACGTCGTCTTCCAGTTGGCCCAGGGTACAGAACCCCAGTGTAACAGCGTGGACCGGCAGGCTCAACACATAGTTCAAGCAGTCCCGCGCGCTGAAAGCTCGCAACAGATAGGCATTCCCAAAGATCTTCATTCCGAGAACACCGATTCCTGATTCACCTGTCTTGGGCAAGGTTATTTTTTCGAAACTTAAATATCCTGGATCCGCAATGTGCAAGGGCATCAAAATCGTGTCGAATTTCTCGTAGGCTTTGAGCATCTCCAGGTGCACATTCGGATCGTGGTGGCCCGTAAACCCGATGAAGCGGCACTTACCGGCTTTCCTGGCCGCTTCGAAGGCCTCAAGGGCGCCGCCAGGTCCCATAATCTGGGCAACTTCTTCCTTCTCTCCAACGCCGTGAATTTGCCAGAGGTCGACGTAATCGGTCTTGAGGCGTTTCAGTGACAGTTCCAGTTCGCCCATGGCCCCCTTGCGCGTTCGCTCTGTCGTCTTGGTCGTGATGAAGACTTCTTTTCGGAAAGGCGGGAGAACCGCGCCATAAACTTCTTCTGCCCGTCCATCCCAGTAACTGCGAGCCATGTCGAAATAGTTGACTCCGAGGTCGTAGGCACGCCGTACCAGATTCTTGCCTTCCTCAAATGGGATCAGATGGAAACGCGCGCCCCCCATACCTATTCTCGAAAGCTTTTCTCCGGACCTGCCGAGGCTTTGCATGGGAAGGTCTCCCGCTTTGGGTTTCGGCGGTCTCGCGCCAAAAGCTGAAACAGATAAGCCGGAAAAAACTGCCCCTATGAAGGTACGTCGATGCATAAGAACCCCCTTGACTGCGTTACTTGGCTCGTTAAAGAAGTCAAATCGATTTAAGAACGCAATGAATATAAGTTTCCCTGAAGTGACTTCAGGTTTTTAGCCTTCCCTTCCTCAATTTTATGAAAATGCGGTTTTGATGGAGGGTCGCGCTCTGTTGCGACCGTGGCCCCGACGGAGCGGGGCCCTCCACCATTTTCATCGGCCGTGGTGACCTGAAAAGGTCATGGCGCACTTTCATGAAAATGGCCTGAGAGGCCACGGGAGAATAGCCCAGGGCAAAGCGGACGAATAGCAGGAGCGGAAGGCGACTGCCGGCTGCGACGCCCTGGGTCGACAATCCATATTGACCGAGGTTTTCTCCTCGTGTTGGCGTGGGCGGACTCCCCACGCCAACACGAGGAG
Source organism: Terriglobia bacterium (assembly GCA_041476565.1). Lineage (GTDB taxonomy): Bacteria > Acidobacteriota > Terriglobia > Versatilivoradales > Versatilivoraceae > DATKMG01. The sequence continues at coordinate 5,296 of JBGOTQ010000450.1, forward strand.
AATCGTTGCCAGTTCGCTCACCCAGGGCGTCGCTCGCATAAAAAAAATCGCTCGCTTTGCCCTGGGCTACTCTCCTTCGCCCACTTCGTGGGCTGGCGCCATTTTCATCCG
>JBGOTQ010000451.1:0-5406 GCA_041476565.1 Terriglobia bacterium
AGGCCGTGTGCCCTCACACGGCGTTTTTCCGGGATTGCGAAATTTTTCACACCTTCTGACCCACTGCCGGGTTGCTCTCCTTTGCCATATCATTCTCTGTGTTTCTGGAATTATAATAATCGCATCAATGACGGAATTTCTTCTGGCACAAGTTGCCTGTTGATCCCGGTCCAGCGAGTGGCCACCATGATCGGCCAAACGATTTCTCACTACAAGATTCTGGAAAAGCTGGGTGAGGGCGGGATGGGAGTGGTCTACAAGGGTCGCGATACGCACCTGGACCGGTTCGTGGCCCTGAAAATCCTCCCCACTGAAAAAGTGGCCGATCCGGACCGCAAGCGCCGCTTCGTCCAGGAAGCTAAAGCTGCCTCCTCTCTGAACCATCCCCACATCGTCACGATTTACGACATCGATGAGGAAGACGGAGTCCATTTCATCGCCATGGAGTATGTCGATGGGAAGACACTGGACCAGTTGATCCCTCGTCACGGAATGCGGTTGAGCGAGGTGCTGAAGGTCTCTGTCCAGATAGCAGACGCGCTGGCCGCAGCTCACGAAGCCGGTATCGTTCATCGCGACTTGAAGCCGGGCAACCTGATGGTGACCGACAAGGGGCAGGTGAAGGTGCTGGACTTCGGTCTTGCCAAACTCACGGAAAGAACCAAAGCCTCTGAGTTGGAGCTGACCGAGACGCTTCAGGCCGGAAGTCAGTCATTGACCGAAGAAGGCGTGATCCTGGGAACGGTAGCTTACATGTCACCCGAGCAGGCGGAGGGGAAGCAGCTGGATGCCAGGAGTGACATCTTCAGTTTCGGCTCGGTGCTATATGAGATGGTGACGGGCAGGCGAGCCTTCCAGGGCGGATCGAGAGCTTCGACTATCGCGGCGATTCTAAAGGAGGAACCGAAGCCGGCAAACCAGATCACAGAGACAGTTCCGAAGGAGTTGGAGCGAGTCATTAGTCGCTGTCTGCGCAAAGACCGGGAACGCCGCTGGCAGACCATGGCTGACCTGAAGGTAACCCTGCAGGAACTCAAAGAGGCATCGGATTCCGGTGCTCTGGCGGCCACCGCTCCTACCCTGAAGAATCGTCGATCTTTCACGCCATTGGCGTTCATCCTTTTCACCGCCGCAATTCTGGCTGTCGCGGGCTGGTTCTGGTTGGGCCGCTCACGCCCGACGCCGTCGGAGGGCCCGCTAACAGCTGTTCCCCTCACCAGTTATCCTGGCAGCGAGTCTTACCCCTCCTTCTCACCTGACGGCAGCCAGGTGGCGTTCTCCTGGAACGGTGAAAAGCAGGACAACTACGATATCTATGTAAAGGTCATCGGCACTGAACCTCCCCTGCGGCTGACTTCCAACCCGGCCAGAGATTACAGCCCCGCCTGGTCTCCGGACGGCCGCTGGATCGCTTTTTGTCGCGATCTACCGGGAGGGAAGGTTGCCTTGATACTGATTTCACCTATTGGTGGCCCAGAGCGAAAATTGACCGAGACCGATTCTGCGGATCCCTTAGGTTTTCTTGGATCCTCCGTCACGTGGTCCCCGGATTCCCATTCGCTCGTAATAGTAGATAGTGAGGGAGAAGACAGGCCACCAGGCTTGTTCCTATTATCGATTGAAACCGGTGAGAAGCGCAGGCTCACCTCCCCGCCGGCTATCGGCGACGGTGACCGGGGCCCTGCCTTTTCACCGGACGGGCACACCCTGGCCTTTTCCCGCTGGACCGGCTCAGGTGATTTGTACCTGCTTGACCTCTCCGCCGATTTCAAACCCATCGCAGAACCTAAACGCCTTACCTCTGATATTGGGTCTTCAAGCCCGGTGTGGACCCCGGATGGAAATGAGATCGTATTCTACTCCCCGTTCGGGACAGGTTCCGGCCTTTGGCGGATTGCAGTGTCGAGACCTGCCAAGCCCCAGAAGCTCCCCTTCGCCCCAAACCAGGCCCTCAGACCGGCAGTGTCGCGGCAGGGGAAGCGCCTGGCTTTTGCGGTGGAAAGGAATGACTACAACATCTGGCGTGTGGATTTAGTGGGACCAGAGCGGAAGCCGAGTGATCCGGTCCAACTTATCTCTTCCACACAGCGGGAGGACTTTCCGGCATATTCACCTGATGGCAAGAGGGTTGCTTTTGTGTCGGATCGGTCAGGGGATAGCGAAATCTGGGTGTGTGACAACGACGGCTCGAAGCAAGTAAAACTAACTTCATTGGGTGGAGACGGCGTCTTGGCGCCACAATGGTCACCGGACAACCTGAGTATCGCCTTTTGTGCAAATCACGGAGGGAATGCGGATATCTATGTAATCGATGCGAATGGAGGCTCTCCGCGGCGGTTGACAACCGACCCTGCTGAGGACCTTTGGCCCTTTTGGTCTCGGGATGGACAGTGGCTCTATTTTAATTCAAATCGGAAGGGGGGCGAAACCTGGAAGGTACCCTTTAAGGGGGGAGACGCGATTCAGGTCACCAAAGGTCTGGGAGCCGACTTCCCCCATGAATCAGCGGATGGAAAATGGCTTTACTATAGCAAGGGATGGCCGGGGCCCGAGACCGTGTGGAGAGTCGCTGTCGAGGGAGGCGAGGCAACCAGGGTTCTTGATGCAGTGGATTGGGGCTGGACAACGGGCAAAGATGGAATCTACTTCTTCACCATGGCTGACAATAAGGGGCGTGCTGACCTCAGTCTTTACGAATTTGCTACCGGGAAGACCAGAAAGATCCGGACTATCGAACGGCGTATCGGCGCCGTGGGGGTTTCCCCTGACGGCCGGACGATTCTCTACACTCAATTGGATGATCAGGCCAGCGACCTGATGCTGGTGGAGAACTTCCGATGAGGTTTGAGGCGCCAGGTGTCAGGGCATAATAGGCATTAGGGGGCCGTCCTTCAGTCGACGAAACTTTTTCCGAGGTAATCCCAGGCGATTGGCACAGGGGCGCACCCCTGTGTGCGCCCACTGGAGGGCGGACACGGGGGTCCGCCCCAACTCATCATCGCAAGCCACCAATCTGAAGACATTCTGAATGCCCCTGGCGCTGCGAGACTCACATGAGTAATGTGGCCCGTTGTCATTGAAAATCAAAGTACGGCGGTATAATGTACTTAATCGACCAATCTCTACCGGCAGGAAGAGGCGACATATGAAAAACGTCTGGATTGTTTGTTTTTGTGGAGCCATGTTACTGCAGGCATCCACGGGCTACAAGGTGCAAGCCCGCTACCCGGTCCCCGGAGACGGCGGTTTCGATTACCTGACAATCGACAGTGCGGCGCGCCGGATTTACGTTTCGCACGGGACCCAGGTGGACGTCCTGGATGCCGACAGCGGAAAGGTCGTCGGCGCCATCCCGGACACCCCGGGTGTGCACGGAATTGCCATCGCTTCCGATTTCAAGCACGGGTTCACCAGCAACGGTCGCGAGGACAAAGTCTCGATGTTTGATCTGTCAACTCTGAAGCTCATCAAGAAAATCGATGTCGGCAAGGGGCCGGACGGCATCTATTACGACCCCGGCACCCGACGCGTATTCACCAACAACCACGGTTCGCACGATATTACCGCCATCAATGCTGCGACCGGAGAGGTTGTGGGAACAGTGAAGGCCGAGGGTGACGGCGAACAGGCGGTAATCGGCGCCAATGGTCTGATCTATGTCAACAGCGAGGACACCTCCGAGGTGGTGCTCTTCGATCCAAAATCCTTCGAGGTAAAGAAGCGCTTCCCCATCGGCGTGGCGAAGACGCCGACCGGTTTGGCGTACGATCCCAAAACTAACCGTTTATTCATCGGCTGCCGCGACGAGCCCAAGATGGTTGTCATGGATGCAGCCACGGGTAAGGTCATCAACAGCTTTCCTATAGGCGCTCGTGTCGACTATGCGACTTTCGACCCTTCATCCAGTCTGATCTTCTTTTCCTGCGGAGACGGGACCTTGAGCATTTACCTAGAGAAGTCCGCGGATGATTACGTGGATGCGGGAGCGGTGAAAACACAACCGAGTGCGAAGACGATGGCCTTCGATGCGAAGACCAAGAAGATCTTTCTTTCGGCTGCCGAATTTCAGGAGACACCTGCCACTGACCCGTCGAATCGGCCACGACGCCAAGTAAAGCCAGGATCTTTCGTTGTGCTCGTGGTTGGCAAGTCGTAAAACGACTGACGATATTGTCAAGTTGGAGCGATCACCGGCAAAGGAAGCAGGCGGGGAAAGTGCATCCGGCCGTCAATGCGCATCATTAACTGTTTGGAGGTGGAGGAGACGACCCCGCTCGAGCTGGGCAATAAGGAGGATTTAGACTACGTACTTGGAATTGGACTTGTGCAAGACGGCTCGATGAAAGGGGGATGGTAGGCCCAGAGATGGGGAACTAACCGCTCGATTTCGGCGAGCAATAGTTGTTTCTGAATGGGTTTGGAGACATAGCCATCCATGCCAGCCTCCAGGCAACGTTCCGTGTCGCCTTTCATAGCATGGGCCGTCATGGCGATTATTGGAATATGGCCGCCCTCCTGCTTCTCCCGCTCTCGGATACGGCGGGTTGCCTCGAGTCCATCCACTTCAGGCATCTGAACGTCCATGAGAATTACATCGAAATAAACTTTGTCAATGACCTCCAACAGTTCCCGACCGTTATAAACTGCGGTGACATGAAAGCCCTGTTTTTCCAGAAGGCGGATGGCCAACCGTTGGTTTACTGTATTGTCCTCTGCCAGCAGGATTCGGACGGAGGGTCCTGGTGAAGTGGAGACAATTTTCGTGGCGGAGGACTGCTTGGACGAGCCGGTTGCTGTGCCGTCTTGTAGGGCAGCCAGGAGGGCGGCTGCGATTTCAGAGTGTTTGGCCGGTCGAACCAGTTGATTGAGAAGGCCAAGTTGCTGACAATGAGCCAACTGGCTGACCTGGTTGCTGGAGGAAAGCCGCATGACAATTGAGTTGGGAGATTGGCCCATGGCGAGCACCATACTGACAAGTTCAAACCCGTCCATTTCAGGCCGGTCAGCTGCCAGGATGATCGCTCGGCATGTTTCTCCTGTCCTGCGCGACTCTTCCAGAACGTGCAGAGCTTCGGGGGTATTGCCGGCAAGCTTGGGTGTCAAGTTCCAACTGGCGAGGAGTTCTGCAAGGCTGGTCCGATCGGTGGAATTAGGTTCTACCAGCAGAATGGAGCTTCCCGAGTAGGGCCTGAAATTCTTGACAGATTTGAGTTCGGCTGAATCCGACGCGGAGGCTAGCTCAAAGCGACCTGTGAAGTAAAAAGTGCCTCCCTTGCCTTCCTCGCTTTCCACCCATATTTTCCCTCCCATCATTTCCACCAGGCGGGAAGAAATCGTTAACCCCAGCCCGGTTCCTCCGTATTTGCGAGTGGTAGAGCCATCGGCTTGCGTGAAGGCCTCGAAGAT
>JBGOTQ010000452.1:0-5393 GCA_041476565.1 Terriglobia bacterium
CCTCACCGGACGTGCCGGCCGCCGTCCACCCGAATACACTCACCGGTAATGAAGTCACTCTCGATGAGACTGATCACAATCTTAGCGATTTCTAATTCCCCTCCCCATCGGCCTAAAGGAGTGGCATTCAATACCTCAAGATTCTCCGCTTCCGTCAGTCCAGGGGGAGGGAGGATGGGCCCTGGAGCAATTGCATTGACGAGAATTTCAGGAGCTAGTTCCAGAGCCAACGCTTCGGTCAGGCCGATTACTCCCTTCTTCGAAACGTAATAGGCCAGGTAGCCTTTATAACGGGGTCGCCCGCTGGCAGCGATCCAATCGGCAAAGTTGACAATCCTTCCCCCTCCCCGTGCCCGCATGCTAGCCACAACAGCCTGGCTGCAAAGAAAGACGCTCTTGAGATTGCTGTCCAGCTCGACATTCCAATCAGCTTCGGTCATCTGCTCAATAGGGGTCGAATGATAACTCGAGGCCGCATTGATAAGGATATCCACGCCGCCCAACCCCTGGATCACCTGGTCGACCAATGATCTGACATCTTGAGCCTTGGAGATATCGGCCTGAACAGCCACGGCCTTTTTGCCCAGTTGCAGAACTGCCTGCGCTGTTGTCAGGGCCTCCGCTTGAGATCGATGGTACACTAGCGCCACGTTGGCCCCGTGCTCGGCCAACACTCGAGCCACAACTGCTCCAATTCGCCGGGTTCCCGTGATCAGCGCATTCTTATCTTGGATGTTCACCTGGGTCTTTCTCTCGCAGCCTTTTTCGGAGACTAGCGGCGAATGGTCTCTTGACAGCGCGTACTTCCTACTTGAGTCCGCGCTAATTATAGGTTTTCCCGTTCGAATTGTCTCGATTTTTGGCTAAACTTGGTAATGGAATCCTTCAAATCCACGATCCCGAGGGAGTCCCATGATTAAGAAAGTCACCAATCTTTCTGGCGTTCCAGTGGATAAGCTGGATAAGAAACAGGCAACAGCCGAGCTGAAAGAATTGGCAACCCTCATCGCATACCATGATCAGCGTTACCACCTTGAGGACGCGCCCGAGATCACAGACGCTGAATACGACGCTCTGAAGCGTCGCAACGAGGCCATTGAGGCTCGATTCCCGCGCCTGATCCGGCCCGACAGTCCTTCGCGAAAGGTTGGAGCTGCACCAGCCACGGGTTTTAATAAAGTTCGCCACCGGATTCCCATGCTGTCCTTGAATAATGCATTCACAGAAGAGGATGTCTCCGGATTCCTTGACAGCATCCGCAACTTCATCAAGGAACTACAGCAGGATCCTAGCATCCCAATCGAAGTGGTGGCTGAGCCCAAAATCGACGGCTTGTCGTGTTCTTTGCTCTATCAGAAGCACCAGCTCGTCCAGGGCGCCACACGAGGCAATGGTGAAGAGGGGGAAGACATTACTGCCAACGTCAAAACGATCTCCGAAATCCCACTTGCACTTCCCGGGGTTGCTCCCGATTTAATTGAAATCCGGGGTGAGGTGTACATGACTGACGAAGATTTTCTAAAGTTAAATGAAAGCCAGGAGAAGACCAGCGGAAAAGTGTTCGCCAACCCGCGCAATGCGGCCGCCGGAAGCCTGCGTCAACTGGATCCGTCCGTTACAGCCTCTCGCCCATTGCGATTCTTTGGCTACAGCTGGGGAGAAGTTTCCAGGCCTTTCGCTGAGACTCAATGGGAGGCAAGACGACAGTTGGCAGAATGGGGTTTCAAGCCCAACGAACCCTCCCGGCTGGTGCGCACCTTGGCAGATATGCTGGCCTTTTACCAGGAGATACAGGAGAAGCGGTCTCGCCTCGGTTTTTCGATTGATGGGGTCGTCTACAAGCTAGATCGTCTGGATTGGCAGAGACGCCTCGGCTTCATCAGCCGGGCTCCGCGCTGGGCCCTTGCTCACAAGTTTCCTGCGGAGCGGGCTCAAACTCGCCTGAAGGCGATCATCATTCAGGTCGGGCGGACTGGGAGCCTGACCCCCGTAGCCGAATTGGAACCTATCAGCGTTGGCGGGGTCCTCATTTCCCGGGCCACCCTTCACAACCAGGATGAAATTGAACGGAAGGACATCCACGTGGGAGATACTGTGATCGTCCAACGCGCCGGCGACGTCATTCCACAAGTGGTTGAGGTGGTCTTCAATGAGCGGCCCAAGAACAGTCAACCTTTTGTCTTCCCGACCCATTGTCCGGTCTGCGGGAGTCGCGCTGTCCGCGAGGCAGATGAGGTAGTCACCCGCTGCACAGGCGGGCTGGTCTGCCCCGCTCAGGCCGTAGAGCGCATGATCCATTTTGCCTCGCGGGATGCTTTCGACATTGAAGGTTTGGGCCTGAAGAACATTGAGACCTTCTATAACGAAGGGCTGATTCAAGCGCCGCCTGACATTTTCCGATTGGAAGAACGGGACGGGGTGAAGGGGACAACTCTGGCGGAACGAGAGGGTTGGGGGCCGGTGTCTGCCCGAAAGCTATTTGATGCCATTCAACGCAGCCGCATGATATCCCTGGATCGGTTCATTTATGCTTTAGGGATTCATCAGGTCGGCCAGGCTACGGCCAAGTTGCTGGCCCGCCATTATGGTTCGCTAACCCAATGGACTAAGAGCATGAATGCTGCCCAGAATCATCATTCCGAGGCCTCCCAGGATCTGCTCAGCATCAGTGGCATCGGCCCCAACATGGCCGAAGACATCCTGGCCTTTTTTGAGGAAAGGCAAAACCTGGAAATTCTCGAAGAATTGATGACCCTGCTGACGGTCACGGATTTTGCGGCACCACAGATAGCTTCTGCGATTGCGGGAAAGACGGTGGTCTTCACGGGAACGCTGGAGAGTATGGCCCGCAGTGAAGCCAAGGCCCGCGCTGAAGGGCTGGGAGCCAAGGTGGCCGGCTCGGTGTCAAAGAAGACCGACTTAGTCATTGCGGGTCCCGGAGGCGGGTCCAAGCTCCGCGAGGCTCAAGAACTGGGGGTTAAGGTTGTGAGTGAGTCAGAGTGGTTGAACATGATAGGTGCGGTGAACGAAGAGTAGTGTGGAAGCCCGCCTCGCGAAAGTGGTAACCTGGCCCCTTCCTGGTGATTCTTCCCCGCAGAATCAGCTTTCACAGGCGCAGAAGCCCCTTGTGGCCGGCCTGAAGATCCGGGTTTGGCAAAGCCCAGGGCAACACCCTATAAGCGCTAACTTAGCAGAAAAGAGAAACGCGAAGAGCGCCAAGAACGCCAAGAGCAGGATCAAGCGTGAGTGCCGACGAGGTAGCGAAAGAAATTGTCAACGCAGCCCTCAAAGTCCACCGGGCTTTAGGTCCGGGGCTTCTGGAATCAGCCTATCAGGCTTGCCTGGCACACGAACTGCGAAGACGTCAGCACCATGTAGAATGCGAAGTGGCTCTGTCCCTGCAGTTTGAAGGAGTACTGATTGAAGTGGGGTATCGAATCGATATGCGGATCGACCAGTTGGTCTTAATACAGAACAAAACGGTGGAAAAAATACTTCCCATCCACGTTGCACAGCTGTTGACTTATCTCAAACTGAGTGGCTTGTCTTTGGGATTGATAATCAATTGGAACGTGATCTTGCTACGCGACGGCATCCAGCGAGTCGTCCGAAACCACCCTGAGTAACTGACGAGTGGATAGATTCGACAATCCTTTCTTGGCGCCCTTAGCGTCCTTGGCGGTTAGGTCTGTGACGGGTGAAATTCTTGCCAGCAAGTTAGCGATTATGGGGCGAGGCCCCCGGAAGTTAGGGTATCCAATTGATCCAGCGCTGAAGGAGCGTTTTAAAACGCTCTTCAGCGCTGAGTACCTTCTTTTCTTCTATGCATGCGTTCCCGGGGCGTTGCCCCGGGCTGGAATAAAGCGGCCTTACAGGCCTGACGTCGTGAGAAATCCGGACTTAACCGTATTAAGTCACTTTGACGGTACCGTGCAAGAGCCAGCCTTCCACTCTGACACCCTCTGGATTTCCGACCTTTTGTGTTTCCTTGCGTTTTTTTCACTTGACAAAAAGGAAATACTTTTGTCGAATAGAGAACGTAAGTTGTTCTTTTTGAATCGTAGTAGCTTTTACCTATCTTATCTGGATTAGAGCCGAGCCAGACTACCTGAACTTAATACGTTTTCGGGAAGGAGGTGTGCACACCACCGACTGAAGACTCTCGCCTTCCAAAATGACTACACTCTGTCTCCAAATGTCGGTATCTCAACTATCTAATAGGTAGAATTCCAGGTTTTCCGAAATCACGTAGAGCGCTTTTAAAAGATCCTTGAAGCGAAAGTAACGGACTCGGTTTGAGTCTTCCCCCTTTGTCTCGACCGGCCCGAATGCAAGAAACAAGGACGCCAAGTGCTCGACTCACCTTTGTCTCATGTCTTATGCCTCAAATCCTGGGCTCAACTCAGGATTCATACCTATGTGAAGTGAACCGCATAAAGGGAGGAATTACCAATGAAACATTATCCCAAGGGTTTGCAGGTGTTCGTGCTGTTGTTTTGCATGATAGGCTTGATGGTTCCGTGCGCCTGGGCGCAGATCTACAGCGGATCGATGACCGGCGTAGTCACTGACCCGTCAGGAGCCGTTGTGCCTGGAGCCAAAGTGACCGTGACCGACGTGGGAAAGCAAGTACCACAGACCCTGACGACGGACTCTACCGGACGTTACCTCATCCGGTCCCTGCCTCCGTCCACCTACAAGTTGAGCGTGGAAATGCAGGGATTCAACACCTATATCCAGGACAACATCGTGCTGGCAGTCAACCAGAACATGGCCATCAATGTGGTGCTAACGGTGGGAGCAGAAGCGCAGACAGTGGAGGTTACCGCTGGAACTGTTTCTCTAGCCACACAGGATGCCACCACTGGTCAGGAACTCAACCGGACTTTTATTAATGACCTGCCCTTGCTAGGGCGGAGCGTCTTCGATCTGGCCTCCCTCGCGCCGGGCATTCATGGAAACAATCCGGGATCAGGCGGGAGCAGCAATGGTGGGATCAATTTCATTTCTAATGGCAGCCGCAATTCCACTGCTGACATCCTGTTGGATGGCGTCACCGCTACCGGCTTTGAGCAGAACAGCGGCATAAATGACCCTCTCTACACCCCCTCGGTAGACTCGGTGCAAGAGTTCAAAATCTCACAATCCAATTTCAGCGCGGAAATCGGCTTCAGCGGTGCCACAGTCATCAACATGGTCACGCGCTCCGGAAACAACGCCTTCCACGGCAGTGCCTGGGAGTTTCTGCGCAATAATGTATTAACTGCCAATAACTGGTTTAACAATGCCAGCGGCACTCCTTTGGCGCCACGCCGTTATAATCTCTTTGGCGCCACAGTGGGCGGACCTATTAAGAAAGACAAGGCTTTTTTCTTCTTCAGCTATGAAGGGAC
>JBGOTQ010000453.1:0-5386 GCA_041476565.1 Terriglobia bacterium
CTCCAAATCCATACTCCTCTACCAGCCGTCGATAGATCCGGCGGCTCGTATGTCGTTGCTTACTCGGCTGTTTCAAGTCTTCCTCGATCCAGTTCTCCACCCGCTTCCCCCATGGCTCCATCACTGGACAGACCGACTTCTGCTGCCTTCGATAAGCGGGTTCCTTCCCCGCGATTACTTTCCGGATGGTCTTCCGATGATGCCCGGTTTCCCGAGCAATCTGCCGAATGCTCTTCTTATAGACTCGATGTGCCGTCCGGATGAGTTCATACTGATCCATCCCTATCATCCTTTCTCCCTGGTTGCTCCTTGGTGGTCTATTCCACCGAGCTTACCAGAGCCTTCTCTAGGGTGGGTCACTTTTGCTCGATCACACCACCTTCAGGTGGGTCACTTTTACGTTATCAAAATCACATCATCTTCTCTAAGGAGACCAGCACTAGACGCGTTCTAGAATTGATGTTTCAACAGCTCCAGATAACGCCTCGAATCGTGACGGAGCCAACGAACTTCGTCACATCAAGCCTTTGGTTGAAATTAATCTGGGAATCAGTATTCTTCCGCTTGCTTCGATGGCTGCCGAGGTGGAGAGTAAGCGATTACACGTTTGTGGGCAGCCAACGAAGCCTTGGCCCTGGGACGAGGTGGCGTGACGTTGGTGTATGAAGCGACGGGTCTGAGCCACCAGACCATCGCCTGGGGGATCCAAGTCGATCTGGGCTTCAGTCTGCAGGCTAATCGCAGAACGCAAGAAGGGGCGGACCATCCGGATCGGGATGCTCAGTTTGCCCTACGACAGATCGAGTCCGAATTCGGGCTATTCCCGAGATAGAGGCATATGGGATACTCCTCATTCCAAGAGGAGCAAAAGGAAGAAAGCCCGCGGTCATCGTACAGCATGGCTTGGCGTTCGCCTGAGAGTGTTACCGGTCTAGTCTAGTCGCTGAGAAGGATAGCTACCAAAAGTTGGCAAGAGGCGTGGATTCATTGTTTGGGCAAACCGAATGACTCAAGGTGCGGAGACAAAGTCAAGCCTTGACCGTAGAGCAAAAATGGTTGCCCAACGTCTCCAAGCTCTCGAACGGTTGATTCTAATACGCGTTGTCGATTATCTCCAGACCCTTCCCGAAGTTGGGTGCGCGACACATTTGTGGACAGGGTTGAAGATGTATGGTGTTGAGGCTATAATCTGATTGCTTAATACCCAAATTATGCGTCACCGGTCGCCGAAGCCAAGTAGGGGCAAGTCAGGCTGAGTGAAAGTGAGGGGAGTGTCCTAGAATAGGCTGTTTTCGCAGGCAGACTATTCGCGCTTGATGAGCATTCAAGCAGAAGGAGCACTCCCGAATGGAGACGATAACAAAAGGGGGACGGAGAGGAAAGAGCTTTGGAGAGGAGGAGGCGCAGGCGGATGGGAAGGCTAGGAAAATGGGGGCTTCCACGGGCTATGACTTTGGGGGCGGCCGATTAACCCCGTACGGGGGGCTCTTGCCGTTGGCGGCCCTTTGGGAGAAGCTGGGGGTGTGGGGGCTGGTGGAGCGGGTGCTGACAGTGAAGCGGCAGCCGGAAAGTCTCAGCAATGGGCAATTCGTGCTGAGCACGGTGCTGCTGTTTTTTCTGGGGTTCTGCCGTTACCAGCATGTGCAGTACATACGAGAGGACGAGATGGTGCAAGGGGTGGTGGGCGGTGCGGGGCCGCTGCCGGTGCAAAGCACCTTCTGGCGGTTTCTGGACTCGCTCGGACCTCACAATGAAGAGCAGCTGATGCGGATCAACCAGGAGCTGAGTGGGCGGCGGGGAAGGTGAAGCTGAAGCGCATTCACCTGGACACCGACAGTACCATGATCACGGTGTACGGGGATCAGATGGGGGCGCGGAAGGGCTACAACCTGCACCGGCGGGGGAAGAAGGGGCTGCGGCCGCTGTTGAGTTTCGTGGCCGAGACCGGGGAGTGCGTGCGGGGGAAGCGGAGGCGAGCGATCAATACCAACTGTTTGCCAGCGAGCACTGGAAGTACCGGGTCTTTGTCACCAATCGTGATGACGAGAAGCGCGCCATCTGCCGCGAGTATGAGGGGCGGGCCACGGCGGAAAACTACATCAAGGAAGGCTGCAACGATGCGGGCTTTGGGGTGCTCAGTGGCCAGAACTTCAAGGCCAATCAGAACTATCTGCAGATGGCCATTCTGGCCTACAACTCGAACCGCTGGCTCCAGCTGATGGCGCTGGGGGAGCGGGAGCGCTATCAGCGCCGCCAGCTGAGGACCGAGAGGCTGCGGCTGGTGTTTGTGGCGGCCAAGCTGGTGGTGCACGAAGGGCGAAGCTGGGTGCGTTTCAGCCAGAGCTATGGGGAGCAGGATCGGTTTGACCGCTTGATGGAGCGGCTGCGAAGTATCAAGCAAAAAGGGGGAACTTACACCTCCAGCCGGGCGGCTCCGCTGACGGCGTGGGTTTTCAGTTGAGCGTCGGCTGTTTTTGACGGCTTTGTTCTTTGAGATGTCTCGTCGCTGCCTTCACCCGCCCTCGTGCGGGGTCAGCAGAGTTGTGTTCTGGTTCGGCTCGAATCCGCTGTCAATCCGTCGAAAACTGCCGTCCCAGGCTGATTTTCGCACCGGAGCGGCGACGAAAGAAATCTGAGGGTGAAGGGTGCATAGAATTCTATGCACCAAACACTAAGCGCATATGCTCGTTCGGTGCATAATTTGGGTGAGAAGCCTTCAGAAAGAAATTAGCCAAGGGCAGGGACAGCGGTCCCCCGCGCTTTGCGTGCCGCCCCTGGAATATGTATTTCAATAATCGGGGACCCTGGAAGGGTGCCAGAAGAGTCCCGCACCCTTCCAGGGTGCTACCCCGTTGGGAATCCATTCCCAGGGGTATCGCGGCGAACGGGGTCGCCGCTCAACCCCTGGCTAATTTCTTTCGTCCTTTCAGGACGTCTTCCGCCCTGCCTGCCCGCCACTTCTAATTGTACCCAGTTCCGGCCTACAGGCAGCTCAAACGCACAGACAGGAGTCAACGATGATGGAGACCACTAAGCAGCGGGCAGATTATGCCGGATGCAATTTGCCACTTTTAAAAGCCGTTCCCGGGGAAGCCCGGCGGATTTTGGAAGTCGGTTGTGCGGAATCGTCCCTGGGGAGAGCTTTAAAAGAACAAAATCCGGAACGGTATGTCGCTGGAATAGAAATCCACGCCAAAGTGGCGGAAGAAGCCGCCAGGCATCTTGACCGCGTCTGGGTGATGGATGTCGAGCAATCACTTCCGGAAATCGAACCCCGCAGCCTGGATTGCATTATCTTCGACGATGTACTGGAACACTTGGTGAATCCGGGCGACGTGCTGGAACAGGTTCGACCCTTGCTATCGCCTTCAGGTGTTATTCTCTGTTGTATCCCCAATTTTCAACACCATTCCGTGCTAACCGCGCTGCTTTCAGGCGATTTTCAGTATACAGATGAGGGGATCGTGGATTCAACGCATCTGCGATTCTTCACTCTTAGTACCATGCAAAAATTGTTATTGGACGCGGGTTATGAACCTCGCCGGATCGACACCATCGAGGTGCCTGCGCCGAAGGAATTAGAATTAGCCCAGCTAGTTAAGCCCCTGAGCGATGCTATGGGTTTGAATCATGCTCGCACCATGAACTATTTGCAGGCCTATCAATATATCATCGAAGGGAAGCCCATACCCTTGGAGGATACGGCCATGCCGGCAGAACCTCTTTCCATCGTGGTCTGTGTTTCCAATGAGACGATTTTACAGGCCAACCTCTTGGCTTCACCGGATTTAAATCATTCCGAGCATGAGGTGATTTTGGTTCGCAATTGTCGAAATGCTGCTGAGGGCCTCAATCGGGGCCTGGAAATGGCCAAAAATTCCCTAGTCGTTTTTGCTCATCAGGATGTCTATTTGCCCAAAGGGTGGACCCGTCGCCTGGTTTGCCAATATCGAAAAGCTGAAAGAACGTTTGGGGAAATTGGGATCGCCGGGGTTTATGGCATTGAAAATCAAGGGAGTCTATTTTTCCGGGCGGGAAATGTCGTGAGTCTCGATTGCCTGCTCAAAGAAAAAAGAGCCTTGCCGGCATTGGTAAACAGCCTGGATGAACTGCTCTTGGTGGCGCCCAAATCTACACCTATTCGATTTGATACTTCCTTAGGCTTTCATTTCTACGGCACGGATTTTTGTTTGAGCGCCAAAAGCCGGAGATTGCCATGCGTGGCGTTGGATGCCATTTGCCTTCATAACACGCGCAACTATGGCTTAAATGACGCTTTTTTTCAAAGCGCCACAATCTTTTTATCCAAATGGAGGGGTGAACTCCCGCTGGCTACGTCTTGCGTATTATTCACGCCCCAGGGGGAAATGGAGGAATGGTAGCGGAGGTCTATGCTAAATATTCCATCTGAAGGTTCCAACTGGGTTAAATGCGAGCGAACTTACATATTTCAGAACTCCGCTCGGATGGAATATTTCGCATGGACAACCGGAGCGAAGTAGAGTGTCCATACAATCCAGGGTTGGACTTAGCCGCGGGGAACGGGATGAAACCGGCCTATGCGGGATTTGCATGAATGGCCGGAACTGATGTAGAGGCCTCTTTTTGGTAAGCGGAGCAGTAACAGTTCTATCTGCCGTTATTTGATTGCTGCAGGTACTGACTCGGGTGAATCTACTTGAGGCCATTCTCCTTTTCACCAAATTCCGGCTACGGTACATGACGTTAAATCCGAACGAGACTCGGCTCTGAATGAACCTGGAGAATTCTTGTGTCTGAGCTTATAGCAATCAGAGGAGAAAGATGAATCCACCCATGGCGCCAACCCCCTCCCCGGTCGTAGGAGGGAATGGTGTTCCTAATATCAATCGTCCTAGCTGACGGTGCGGAACAGCCCCTCCCACAACGGGTTAAACACGTGATTGGCCGCATACCTTCTTGTTGATCTTCTCTGCTTCCATTCCAGACAGTTTCTTCATTTACGCGGTCATAGGTCTCCCTGTGCCCTCAGTTTATTCGCCATAGGGATTCCCAAATGCGGGTCTCCTCCCCAGGTTCTTCAATTTGAGCGGGGTTGAAGGCCTGTGCATTGGGCGATCGTTTTAGAGTGAGTCAGAATACTTATTAACATTTTGGCGTTTAGAACACTTTTAGTAAGTGAGGGCCAAATTGGATTGAGGAGCACGAACTCAGGCTTTTCCCTCAATCAAAGCCATGAGTGAGCTTTTGGTCAGTATGCTGACATTGATCCCTGTCATGAGTTTGTTGAGAGGATATAGGTTTGAGTACAAAAGCTCGTATCGAAACGGGAATTGGCAAACGAAGAAAGGAGACTGAGGTTTGACGACACCCTTCCAACAAAACCAAAAGATCAAAGATGATTCGC
>JBGOTQ010000454.1:0-5378 GCA_041476565.1 Terriglobia bacterium
GCCCCTGCCCTAAATACAGTGGCTAGTGAAGAAGATGAGCGATCAGTGGCAAGAGGTAACCCGTTGAATACATCTCGGCACCGTTGTCGGGGAACCGGTAGGCTCATCACTCGCCTCTAATCACTCGACCCTCATGATCAATAACGCTGAAATTATCGCGATCGGTTCGGAACTGTTGAGTCCGAGTCGGACGGATACCAATTCGCTCTATCTGACCGGAAAACTCAATTCCATTGGCATTGATGTGGAATTGAAGACGGTGGTCGGCGATATCGAATCTCGCCTCGAGACTGTTGTCCGAGAGGCCATCCGACGATCATCACTGGTCATATCCACAGGCGGGTTAGGGCCGACCGAAGACGACATCACCAGGAAGGTCTTCGCCAGAGTTCTGAAACGGCAACTGGTTCTCGAAAACAAGGTGCTGGAGCGGATTCAGGCCAGATTCCAGAGCCGTGGATTGGAAATGCCGGCCAATAACGCCCGGCAAGCGCTTGTGCCAGTAGGGGCAGAAATCCTGGAAAACACGGCAGGAACCGCACCGGGCTTATGGATGGAACACGAAGACTCGATTGTCATCTTGCTTCCGGGTCCTCCGTTTGAACTGAAGCGCATATTTGAAGAGGCCTGCATCCCCCGACTGACTGCACTGGCTGGTGGCGCGCGCATGGTAACTCAAGTCTTTAAGGCCACGGGCACAACCGAATCGAAACTGGACGAGATGATATCACCCATCTATTCCAAATACAGGAATCCGACCACCACCGTTCTGGCCTCACCGGGAGAAATCCAGGTTCACATCACGGGGAAAGGCAAATCCGAAGAAGAAGCCCGTCAGGTCGTTACCGAACTCGCCGACCAGATTGAGTTTGCCTTGGGTGATCTCATCTTCTCTCGTGGAGAGGAGAGCCTGGAGCAGATTGTCGGTTATTACCTGATGATGCGGCAGATGACGGTAGCTGTGGCCGAAAGCTGCACTGGAGGTCTGATCTCTCAACGATTCACCAGCGTTCCCGGCAGCTCCAATTATTTTCTGTGCGGCGTGTCCTGCTACAGCAATCGCTCCAAAGTCGAGCTGATCGGAATTCCTCCACTCTTAATTGAGATGGGCGGGGCTGTGAGTCCAGAGGTGGCCAAAGCACTGGCCGAAGGAATCCGGCTCCGCTCGGGAGCTTCGATCGGACTCGGGGTCACTGGCATTGCCGGCCCTTCCGGCGGCAGCGTGGAAAAGCCTGTGGGCCTCGTCCATATCGCCTTATCTACCGAACCCGGCATCGAACACCAGGAATTCAGGTTTGTCGGGGACCGCAACCGCATCCGCTTCTGGGCCTCGCAGGCGGCTCTGGACATGATTCGAAAAAAATTGCTTTAGCCAGCTTTCTTCGCTCCGTTGTCGGTGAGAAGGGGTTGTCGGTAAAGACACGCACAATAGCGCCGCTGACCACTAGTCACCGAGGACAGAACCAGCACCTATACCCATGCACTTCAACTGGACCGGCATCGTTGTTCTCATTCTGGCCTATTTCTTGGGCTCAATCCCCTTTGGATACGTGATTGTCCGATGGGGGTGGGGCGCTGATATCCGGACTTTGGGCAGCGGCAACATTGGAGCTACCAATGTCATGCGATCCTCCAGCCGATGGGGAGGAATCCTGACCCTGTTGCTGGACTTCGCTAAGGGGTTCTCGGCGGTTTATGCCGCACGATACTTCGTCCATGGAAATGAAAAGTATGTGGCAATGGCTGCTGTCGCTGCAGTCACCGGGCATGTCTTTCCAGTGTTTTTGAAGTTCAGGGGCGGAAAGGGGGTTGCCACGGCTGCAGGGGTGTTTCTTTGCCTGGGCCCTTTGCCCCTTTTGACTTCCCTGGCGATTTTTGTGCTGGTTGTTGCCATCTGGCGCTTTGTCTCCCTGGGATCAATCATCAGTGCGGGTTCATTCTGTATTCTGTATTTTCTCCTGGAATTCTCCAAAGATCATTCCTTGTGGATTCTGTCTGCTTCGGTGGTCAGTTCCTGCCTCATTATTGTCCGCCACAGAGACAACATCAAGCGGCTGGTCCTGGGCACCGAGAACCGGTTCCCGGGGAAAAGGAAGTAGGCAAGAAGCAATGATCCAGATTGCCGTCATCGGTGCAGGCAGTTGGGGAACAGCACTCTCCAATGTTCTGGCGAAGGCCGGCTATCCTGTCCGGCTATGGGTTTACGAACCAGAACTGGCTGAGGAAATCCGGAAGACTCGGGTCAATGACGTTTATCTGCCTGGCTACGCGGTTCCGCCTGGTGTGGAAGTATCGAATTCTTTGGAGCTCTGCCTGAATTCGGCAGACATCGTTGTTTCGGTAGTGCCTTCTCAGTACTGCCGTGGGCTTTACCGTCAGATGTTGCCTCATCTCCGGACACAGACTATTTTTGTCAGCGCGACAAAGGGGATCGATTGTGAGACATTTCAGACGATGTCTTCCGTTATTGATGAGGTCCTATCCACTCGCATCACACCTCGAATCGCGGTCATTTCCGGCCCCTCTTTTGCCCGAGAAGTTGCTCGGGGCGACCCCACGGCAGTCGTGGTGGCCAGCCGGGAAAAGGATATTTCCGAATTCATTCAACGGATATTTTCTGGCCCCACCTGGAGACTGTATTCCAGCACAGACGTAGTTGGAGTCGAACTGGGCGGGGCTGTCAAGAATGTGATCGCCATTGCCGCAGGTGTGTGCGTCGGTCTTGGATTTGGCTCAAACACCGTTGCCGCACTAATCACCCGCGGCTTGGCCGAAATGACCCGCCTGGCCCTGGCTTGCGGCGGCAGGCGTGAGACCCTGGCCGGGCTGGCTGGTTTGGGCGACCTGGTCCTAACCTGCACGGGAGAACTTAGTCGGAACCGAAGTGTTGGGCTGAAACTCGGCCAGGGCCAGAGACTGGCAGAAATCCTGAACTCCACACGAATGGTGGCCGAAGGGGTTATGACGACCCGAGCGACTGTCGAGCTGGCCCGACGATTTCAGGTCGAGATGCCCATCACCGAACAAATGGACTTGGTCTTGTATTATGACAAGCCTCCACTCGAAGCCATCCGGGACTTGATGGAACGCCGACTCAAAGAAGAATGAAAGATTTCATGAATATCGAGTTTTGGTAGCCACGCCGACCGCTCTTTCCGGGAGGCGTGGGCTTTTGGTTGTCAGGAAAAATGCCCACGGCTCGTGGCGACTCGTGTCGCCAATACGCTCGCCGTGGCTACCTCTGCCATTTTCATCCGCGGTGGTGAACTTGGAAAGGTCATGGGGCATCCTGCCCGTCGATCAGCATCAGGAAATCCCTGATGATACGGGCCGTCAACCCCCAGATTTCTTTCCCACCAAAATTGTAAAAGTAGACCGGAAACTCCAGGCCGCCACGCTTTTTGCTCTCCACTCGCAACCGGGTCCTGTCTCGAAACAATGAGAGCGGAACTTCCAGAACCTCTTCGACCTCGTTCCGGTTGGGAACGAGGTTCAAAGGAGGAACCACCCAGCCCGCGTAAGGCGTCACGATGAGATCGGTGACGGAACGATAATCGTCAAACTCGCCCAGGATCTGGATCCTGGTTTGCGGAAGGCCAATTTCCTCCCAGGTCTCGCGCAAAGCGGTCTCGACCAGGGATTGGTCCCCCGGTTCCTTCACGCCGCCTGGAAAGGAAATCTGCCCTTTGTGAGTTTCCACGGCGTGGGTGCGAAGGGTTAACAGGAAACAGTGGTCTTCCGTCCCCTGGAAAATCGGCATAAGGACGGCAGCGCATCCACAGTCTTCATCTGCCAGTTTTTGGGGAGCGCGGGAATTCAGAATTCGGGCAATCTGCTCTGGAAAGATTGGGAGAGAGCCGGTTGCCAGTTTGTCCAAATTGAGCCTATCTATGGAAAGAATCCGCCCGGTATGTTCCGGGCATTGCGTTCGAACTATTTGTCGAGGACCTCAGTATACACTGAAGATCGCTTTTCGTTGCCATTACTTTGAAACTCGGGTAACGTGAGAAATTGCGTGCCAGGGCAGGGCTTAAGAGTGATCAGATGACGAACCGATTTGTCTTAGCTAATGTATTGCACCGTCCGATGCGGGCGCTTGTCAGCATACTCGCAATTAGTCTCGAAGTTGTCATGATTTTGATGGTGGTCGGGGTGACCAGCGGCATGGTGGCCGACTCGGCCCAACGTCAGCAGGGGATCGGGGCCGACATTTTTGTGCAACCCCCCAATGCTTCGGTGATTTTCTCAACCGGAGGATCCGTCATGCCAATCTCCGACCGGGAGGTCGTGGCCAAAATCGAGGGAGTACGAGCAGTCGCCCCCATGCTGACCCAATTGGTAACCGAGGGTCAACTGGTGACTCTCTCAGGCATTGACTACGAGAGCTTTAACGAGGTTTCCGGGGGCCTGAATTTCCTGGCCGGTGGCCCCTTCGATAGTCCGACGGCTAACGAGATGATTGTGGATGATCTGGAACAGAAAGCTGCCCGTCTCAAGATTGGGAGTACCCGGGAATTCCGGGGGCAAAGCTTCAAGGTCTGCGGGGTGGTCAAGCACGGAAAAGGGGCCAGGATATTTGTGCCTATTCTGACCCTACAGGAATTGGTGGGCGCCACGGGAAAAGCCTCCATGATGTTGGTGAAATGTGAAAATCCGGACCAGGTTCCCGACATCATTCGTCAGATTGAAACGGCCTTGCCGGGATACGGAGTATTCTCAGTACAGGATTGGGTAACTCGAATCGTCAACAACCGGCTTCCGCAGTTGGATGCCTTCATCGACGTGGTGGTCGGAGTCGCTGTCGTCATTGGGGCCTTTGCTATTTTCCTTTCAATGTACACAACCATTGCGGAAAGGACTCGGGATATCGGCATTCTTAAGTCTCTGGGAGCTCCCAAAACCTATATTGTGGACCTTATCTTACGGGAAGCTACGGTTCTTAGCCTGATTGGGTTAGCACTGGGTCTGCTCCTGACCCTCTCCGGCAAAGCCCTGATCTTGACGCTTTTCCCGACTCAACAAGTCCTACTTTCAGTCCCGTGGATGCTGAGGTCGGCGGCCCTGGTCATGGCAAGCGGCGTTCTTGGGGCTATCTACCCCGCCGTTATAGCTGCAGGGAAGGATCCTTTGTTGGCCTTAGCTTACGAGTAGACGTCCGTTCGGTGAGGGGGCCGGAGGGACTGCTGTCCCCGATCACCCTTGGCGGTCTCGACCCGACCGTGGGGGGTATGCTCCTGCTCGTGAATTCCCCTGGACTCCCCTCCAGTTTTTCTTTACTATCTTTCGAGTCCTAGCGCTGCTGGAGAGATGGCCGAGTGGCTGAAGGCGCACGCTTGGAAAGCGTGTTTAGGGGAAACTCTAACGTGGGTTCGAATCCC
>JBGOTQ010000455.1:0-5372 GCA_041476565.1 Terriglobia bacterium
AGCCCAGGGCCAGGGAGCGAAGCGACCGCCGCCCTGGGTTCAAGAAGCAAACTAGTTGCCCCTCTCCCCCGCGTGCCAGACCAGGACGGGCCAAAGCTCTCTCCCAACGAGGGGGAGAGGGGGACGGGGAGTAGGGGTAACAAATCTTGTCGTTTTAACCTTCAATACACCCCCTTATGGGTAAAGATCAAAAGGCAGATGGAGGGCCGTATGTTAAAAGGTCTTGATCCGTTGTTATCCCCCGACTTGCTCTTTGTCTTGGCGGCCATGGGGCATGGAGACGAATTGGCCATTGTGGACGCCAACTTCCCCGCTCTCAACAATGCTCGCCGTCTGGTTCGGCTGGACGGAGCCGGTGCGCCGCGGGCGCTCCAAGCGGTCTTGTCAGTGATGCCGTTGGATGATTTCGTGGATGCGCCGATGGCGGTCATTGAAGTTGTCGGTGATCCAACTGCGATCCCTGAACCGGTAAAGGAATTCCAAAAGGTGGCTGACATCACGGAAGGCAGAGCCGTTGCCAGGAAAGGGATTGACCGGTTTGCTTTCTATGACCGCGCCAAATCCGCTTTTGCCATCGTGGCGACGGGCGAAACCCGCCTTTATGGCTGTGTCCTGATCAAGAAAGGGGTCATTCGCCCCCGCGAGTAGCGGATTTTCTTAGCACTGGATCTATTGGACGAGCGCTGGAGGGGGCAAATAGGGTCAGATGTGCCCCTATATGTCTATTCTATTATCTAATGCCAAGACCTGACCATCTCCTCTCCAAACTTGACCTACCAGCCGGACCCGTCAATGTCGAAATTTTCAACCACCATTACGTTGCTGCTGCCCCCAGGACCCGATGGCGCGTACAGCAGCCAACGCTCGTCCGGAGAGACCGAGAACCCGTGGTAAACGTCCTGTCTAATGGAGGCAATCAGCCGGGTTTTCTGGTCGGCGAAGCTGAAGAACTGGATGAGCAGTGTTTTGGAGCGGGAATCAGGTTGGGACATGTAATAAAGGCCGCGAGGCGTCACCGCAAAATTGTGAATGACAACCGCTTCAAGAATCCTGGTTTCCTCTCCTCCCTCGACCGGCATCTTCCACAGGCTGGCGTTGGGGTCCTTGGATCGAGTGAAGTAGAGATACTTCCCATCCGGTGACTCTACGCTCCTGAACCCACCATTTTGCGTCACACGGATAGGAGTTCCGCCTCCGGAGCTGATCTTCCAGATCTGATCGGCGCCGGTCCTATTCGAGGCAAAATAAATCCAGCGTCCGTCTCTGGACCAGGCAGGGAAGAAGTTCTCCCATGAATCGTTCGTCAGGCGCTGAAGTGCTGTGCCTTCGGCCTTGATGACGAAGATCTGGGCTTTACCCTCCACGCGCGAGTAAAAAGTAATGAGCTGGCCATCCGGAGACCACTGCGGCGTGCCAGTCGCCTGTGCCCCCAAAGAAGTGACCTGTACACAGTTTGAACCTTCGCTCGCACAGGTCCAGATCTCCAGATTGCCCGTTCGGGCCGATTCGAATACGATTTTCTTTCCGTCGGGCGAGTACTGGGGTGCGAATTCTTCACGCGTGGCTGGAATCAGATTGGTGGCTGCACTAACGGCGCCGCCCTTGCCTCGGTCCATGCTCCAGTCGGGTATGCCCACTCGCCAGATATTCAGTGGGCCATCGCCTTGCGAGGATACGTATGCTAATCGGTGCCCTTGCCTGGAGATAACAGGAGATGAAGCGCCATTTCCGATCGAATCTATCCGCTCGGGGTGGCCTGGACTTTTGCTCCACCGC
This sequence comes from Terriglobia bacterium, assembly GCA_041476565.1. Taxonomy (GTDB): domain Bacteria; phylum Acidobacteriota; class Terriglobia; order Versatilivoradales; family Versatilivoraceae; genus DATKMG01. The sequence continues at coordinate 1,777 of JBGOTQ010000455.1, forward strand.
GAAAAATTGATTCTCCATAATCTGTTATCGTAGGAAAAAACGAGAGCGCGCCCGCTGGGGGTCCAGGTAGCACCCGTACCGACCCAATCGAAGAAAGTGATTCGCTGGGCTTGGCCGGTGGACGAAAAATCAGGGTTGGTAGCTAAGAGATACAGATCAGTGGGGCCTATGCCGGTCACCCGAGAGAACACCAGAGCAGATCCGTCGGGGGACAAAGCCGGTGCCTTGTCGCCCACGGACCCGGCCGGCGGCATAGTCACGCGCCGTGTTTCACCACTGTCGATTCGCAGCAGGAACAGACTCGACGGGTTTGTGGGCGAATCCTTATGCGTAAACAAGATCCCTTTGCTGTCCGGCAACCATGCCAGGTACGGTCCGGGCGCCCACCAGTCTTCCGGGATGAAGATGTCCAGAAGCTTGCGTTCCGGGCCGCCGAGGGCGGGGACGAGAAAGACGCCGTATTTCCCCACTCCGAAATCGCGAAGAAAGGCGATGGTTTGCCCGTCCGGAGACCAGACAGGCCAAACGTCACTCGCTGCATCCGTGGTGAGGCGAAGCGGTGGGCCGGGGCCGATGAGCTTCACGTATATATCTGTATTGTCCTGTTTCTCTCCGTCCCAGGAAAAAGCAATCTGATTGCCGTCGGGAGAGAAGGTTGGAGAATTCTCAGCACCCACGTTGCTGGTGAGTGGGATCTCTTTCGGCGAGGGTTGGCGCATCCTGGTCGGGCGTTGCAAAAACCACAGTAGGCCAGCGGAAAAAACCAAGATGACCGCGGCCGCAATCCACCACTTTCGTCGTGACACGGCCACAGGTCTTGCTCCGGCTGTGGCCGCAGCAAGCCGGCCTGAGTCCGATTCCTCTTTAAGTTCCTGGAGAGCGACTTTCAGATCCGCCACGCTCCGCAATCGCCGCTCCGGGTCTTTCCGCAGACAGCGCGCAACCAGCTTCTCCAACTCGGAGGGGACTCCTTGCACGATTTCTTGCAAGGGCACGGGCTCCTGGTACAGAACCTGTGCCAGCGTCTCCATGGAACTCTTCCCGTGGAACGCCTTCCGGCCGGAAAGCATTTCGTAGAGTACCGCTCCAAAGGAGAAAATGTCCGACCGGGCATCCACGGCATAGCCTTGGGCTTGCTCGGGCGACATGTAAGAGGCAGTCCCGACGATCATTCCTGTTTCCGTCAGGGACTCCAGCGTGCGCGTCTCTTCTTCCCCATCCACTACCTCAGTCAGTTTCGCCAGGCCGAAGTCCAGAATCTTGACCAAGCCATCGCCGGTTACCATGATGTTCGACGGCTTCAAGTCGCGATGCACGATCCCGGCAGAGTGGGCCTTGGCCAGCCCGTCGGCGATTTGTGCGGCGTACTTCAGCGCTTGTTTCAGGGGAAGTCCCTTGCGGCCGATCAGCTCGCTGAGCGTCTTGCCCGGCACAAACTCCATGGCCAAAAAGAGCGTGCCTTCCCATTCGGCGACGTCGTAGATATGGATGATGTTGGGATGATTCAACGCGGAGGCTGACTTGGCCTCCTGCACAAACCGATGCCGGCGAACCAGGTCGGTCAACCTTTCTGGGGGGAGCAGCTTCAGGGCCACGAAACGGTCCAGGTGGTCGTCATGGGCTTTGTAAACCACACCCATGCCGCCCTTACCGAGCTCGTCCAGGATTCGGTAGTGCGATAACCACCTATCAATCATTGGGGAGAACCGCCGCTTGTCTAACATCTTATCCACCGCGACACCGCCAAGTCAAATCGTAGTCCCCCCGGAGAAAATCTAAGGGAGGCAATGGGGGCAGGCCTTGTGGGAGGCAATGGGTGACCCCATCGAACGCACTAAAATGACAGGGGTAGCCACGATGAATTCGTACTTTGAATTCATCGTGGGTTTCTCATATGTGGTCAAAAGCCCACGACAAACCAAAAGCAGTTTGTCGTGGCTACCAAAACTCGCATTTTCATAGAAGGATTCTTTCCTGTTTCTCATCGAAACGGACGGCCTTCCCGTGCCGTAAAGACATCATTCCCATGATCAATGCCGTTTGGGTATGATAGGCCAAGTCCACCGGGCTGAGGGTCTCCTTCCGACGGGACCTGCAGCATTCGAGGAACTTTTGCCAGAAGGCCACAAAGTCCTCGTCGTGTTCAATGGGGAGATTTCGAGGTGTTCCCTTTGCCCCCTCGTTGGGAGTGAATACGATGGACTTCTCCTGTACCGTGAGGCTGCCCTCCCATCCTCGGATTACGGGAATCCTCTGTCCGGAACCGCGGCTCCCACCGACACAATAGCTGTTCGCCTGGGTCCCTAATACAGCGACGGTTATCTTTTCAGGATAATCGATCAACATATTGAAGGTGTCGGGAATTTCCCGTTCCTCGTACCGGAATTTGCCGCCTGTAGCCACCACGGTGTCCGGCATTTTCACTCCGAGGATGTCGATCACGGGGGTGAGCGAGTGGGGAAACAAATCGGTGACCGGTCCACCCGCGTAGTCTTCATACATTCGCCAACGGAAGAACCGGCTGACATCGAAAGGGCGTTTGGGAGAATCACCCAAAAAGGCTTCCCAGTTCAAGTCTGGACCAGGTTTGACATTGGGGTCATCGATGGGCATCCCACGCTCTCCCCAATCGCCTACGCGGAAGTATCCGCATTCAGCATGAATGGGCTGGCCGATCAGACCGTCCTGCACCAGCTTTTTCATCTGATGCCAGGCACTGTCGGACATCCCTTGTGTGCCAAGCTGGAAGATCCGGTCGGATTTCCCGACTTCCTCTGCCAGACGTTTGATGAGATCAAACTGGCGCCAGTGTGTCACCGGTTTCTCACAGTACACATCTTTACCCGCACGTATGGCGTCAATGGCTTGATGGGCATGGTGGTGATCGGGGGTGGCGATACAGACAATATCGACCCCAGGGTTGTTCAACAACTCACGGTGATCCATGTACCCTTTAGCTTTATAGCCCTCAGCCACCCGCTGCATTCGAGGCCGGTAGACGTCACACACTGCCACGATCTCGACCTTTCCTCCGTTGTCTTTCAGCCAGTTCAAGGTTTTCAAGTGTGCCTCGCTGCGCCCTCCCGTTCCGATGACCCCGACACCGAGACGGTCATTGGCAGCGGATGCGCTTCCTGGAGATCGACGGACCGACGCGGCCATGACTCCAGCCACCATGGATCTCTTTACAGTCTTTTTCAGAAAGGAACGGCGAGTCACAGAAGAATGAAACGATGCAGGTATTAAGTGCGAAACTGACATTTTTGCCTCCTCGGCCTTCTAGTTATCCACCATAGTCTGATGGATGGGTCTTCGTGAACTCCAGGACTTATACCTGTCTCCAGAGTGAGTTCATCACTTCATTGAGAGTTGTGATCTATGGGACTGATCGGGCTCCGCTTTTGGTCCAACTAACCCACCACTGATAGAGCCGATCTATTGAATTGTTTGAGACCTTTTCATCCCAAATTGCTACCAAGTAACGGAGTTGTAATGGCTCTCCGGGGATAACTTGCAGCGGCTCCTTGTGCAGCTTCATGGTTGCAGAAAGATAAGCAAAAGGACGAGCCATAGTAAACCAGGTGACCGGCCGCCAG
>JBGOTQ010000456.1:0-5358 GCA_041476565.1 Terriglobia bacterium
CCGGCAGTCGCCTTCGGCTCTTGCTATTCGTCCGCTTTGTCCTGAGCTACTCTCCCATGACCTTTCAGGCCATTTTCAGCAAAGGACCCTTTTCCTATCCTGCCTTCTCATACGAAAGCATCACTCTTCCCACTAGCGCAAGGCCGATGCCTGCCCACTGAAGAGACGTCAAGGCCTCTCCCAAGAAGAAGGTGGCGACCAGTACGGTGATCAACGGATACAAAGCGGTCAGCGGCACAGCCACAGAGGCCTTGGCCCCTGCTTCGAGCGATGCAAACAGAAACCACGACCCTAGCCCGTTGGTGATCCCCCCCAAGATGCCAATCAGGATCTCACGAGTTCCTAGGACAGACAAGTGCGTTTGGCGAATAAACCAGGGGAGCAGGATCATGAATCCCACCATCAACCAGACAAGCAAGGAACGGGCTGAGATTCGATTGGTGCCCAGCTTCTGCAGTAGACCCACGACTCCCCAGAGCCCTACGGCAATACAGGAAAAAAATAGCCACCCTGCCACGAGATTGGTTTACCTCGATAAGATGAAGATGGATAGCAGTGCCAGGATCATTCCTACACTCTGCACGTTGTTCATCCGTTCTTTCAGCAGGAAAAACGCCAGGGCAACCGTAAGCAATGGGAAAAGAGCGGTGACGGGTCCGACCACCGAAGCCTTGCCCCGGGCCATGGCCGCGTAGTAGGCCAGCAGCCCGAGCCCGGTAAAAACGCCATTCAGGATTCCGTAGGCTGCCCCACGGGTATCGGTTTCGAGCTTAAATCTGAGGCGGATCAAGGCTAAGACCACGAGAGGTAACATCCCAATGGTGAAGAGCACCTGCATTTGCATCGGATCCATCGTGTCGCTTCCCAATTTGGCGAACACACCCCAAACGCCCCAAGAGAGGATGCAGAGAAGAGCATAAAGTAACCATATCGGGAATTGAACGGGGACCATTTGTGCATCTCCTCAGGAGTTTAAGAGATTGACCCGGTAAAGACCTCTAATAGGGCGATTTCTAATTGACAGCACAAAAAGAGTGAGTGGCGCATAGATGCTGCAGTTTGCCCTGTGTGCGGCGACAGATCGCAGAAATCTCAGAAAACGCGATGTCAGCGCTACCCGGATTGAACTGTTGCCACTTTTGGGAATCGCTTTACCAGTCACTTTGCAAGTCCCTAGCCGTGTGACAAGATCTCCGGCTCGGTGCGGCGGCCTTTCATTTCGCCGTCAAGTAAACCGCCTTCTCTCTCCACGATATAGGAACAGATCCGGAACGAATCGCAATCGACCCCTCGTAGTTGAGAGAAATATTCCCCAGCCAGCTGAGCAGGAATGACATCAATCAGGAACTGCCACTGCGGCTCGATCTTCGGGAGAGAAAAGACCAGGTCCCCATCTTCCATCGACAGATCCTGTCCGATCACAAGAAGTTTGCCACCCAGCTTGCGGATGTCTGCAGCCAGGGCTAGATCCTGATCCCGCATTCGGCAGCCGTCTATCCACAAGCCGAAGCGGAATCCCTCCTCTATGATTTCCTGGGGACCATGCCGGAAGCCGCTGGTCGTCATCGCCGTTGCCGGGAGTTTGACGGCCTCTTCCCAAACCAAGCGGGTCTCATGGCAACTAGCCAGACTAGCTCCGCGGGCCAGAAAATAGTATGGAGCCTTTCTATCAAACCAGTCACTGCCTTCGATTTGCCGATGCCAACCAGGGAGGTACTCCTTCACGGCCAGTACCGACTCCTGTATTGAACGGCCGAGAGATTGATTCAGATTCTTTAGTACAAAACTGGCCAGGAGACTACCCACCAGGGCTATCCCTGAGTACATGAGTGCCGATACGCAATGATCGAAAGGGGTTTCGAGGTTGAAGACCAGGTCGGAAATCTCGGCCAAGGGACTGCCCGGAGTGTTGGTAATCCCGATGATACTAGCCCCTGTCTCCTTTGCCTTCGACAAAAGGTTGACGATTTCAACGCTCTTGCCGCTTCGGGAAAGGACGATGACCGCTGAGTGGGGTGCAATCGTATTGAAGTGCAGAAACTCAGAAGCATCGAGCAAACAAGCAGGGCGTCCGCCTGAGTGCAAAATTGTCTGGATTGCCATACCGGCGTGCCAACTACTTCCGATCCCGGTTATATAGAGGTGATCAGCCCCATCGATCAACCGCACCGCCCGCTCATAAGTAGCCTTCCCACCTCCGAAAGCATGGGTGACTAACCTGGAGAGCTCGTCAGGTTGCCTCGATATGTCCTTCAATAACTCAGTCATTTTGAGTCTCTCTTGAAAATCGTCCTCGTCGGCCCGCTCGTCCACGTTCTTGACAAAGAATTTTCCGAGTACGACATCGAAAATGAGGAGGAAGTGATCCCCTGGGATCTAGCAGTTGTGATTGGCTCAGAGCCGCAAGCCCCCATTTTCATGCTACGTGCTGCCTCTCGGATGAGCGTAAAAGGGTTCGATGAAAATGCGGAGTTTGGTGGAGGGTCGCGCTCCGTCGCGACCGAGGCCAGGACGAAGCCTTGCCCTCCAGCATTTTCATCGGCGTATGGCGCCGACACTGGCGCATTGGCAACCATCATGAAAATGCACGTTTAGGTAGCCACGGTTACTACGTTTTGAGCAGTAACCGTGGGTTTCTTAAACCCCCTGAGAAGCCCACGATTGATTCAGGAAGCGAATCAATCGTGGCTACCACGGAAAACCCTGCAGCCCCACTCAGGCTAGAAGTTGACCTTGGCCCCGACCTGGACGTAGCGCGGCGAACTCGGGCCTTGTTGCATCCCGAAGTTCGCACTGTCGATTGAGGTATTGAAGGACCGGAACAAGTGCCAGTTCCATATGTTGAACGTATCGGCGCGCAACGTGAAGTCCACTTTCTCAGTAATCCGGAACTTCTTTGTCAGCGAAAAATCCTGATTGTGATAGCCAAATCCTCTCAAGTTTGAAACCCTGGGGCCATCTCCATAATAAAAGTTGAAGCTGGACGCGGGCTCAAACGCCGAAACATCGAAGAGAGGTTTGTCTGGATTGAAACTCCCTTTATCCTGGGCGATCGGGTTCTTCCCAGGCAGGATTGCCGGGATGCAGGCTACTGCAAACTGGCTCGGCACATTACACTGACCGCTCCTGAAATAGAATGGAGTGCCGGAGGTGATTCGGAAGATGGAACTGACTCTCCAGCCCCCCAGGATGGCATCCACAGCAGGGTTCGCGCTGGATAACCACCGCCTGCCCTTTCCGACAGGGAGGTCATAGACCAGCGATAAGACCAGCGTCTGCGGAACGTCCCCTTCGGACAGCGCTTTATTTCGACGCCGTTCAAATGGTGAAATAGCACCGCCCGATCCCCACAGGGCCTCGTCTGCCTGCGTGCTCTCTGCATCGGTAAGCAGCTTGGAGAGCGTGTAAGAACCCAGGAACCATAAGCCGCTGGAGAAACGCTTCTCTGCTTTCAACTGGAAGGAATGGAAAGTGGAATTCCCTGCAGTCTCTGTCAGGCCGAAAATGCTTCCGCAAAACTGGGGATAGGGCAACAGGGCCTGGGCTACCGATGGTGCGCACCCCGTCATCTGCCCGGCCCAGCCGGCGTAAGGCGCCTGAACCCCATCCAACTCGGTTTGCCCGGGCTGAAATTCATCGTACAGCTTGCTTCCCAATGAGAGGAGTTTCGGATCCAGCGCATTGAGGGGGGCCGTCCGGGAGTAAAGCCGGGTCCCCTTGGTCCCGACGTAGGAGGCGCTGATATAAAAGTTGGGAGTGAATTCCCGCTCAACACTCAGATTCCATTGCTGGGAATAAGGCAGGCGATTTCCATCCAATGGCCGATAGACAGAATTGTAGTTGTCAAATCCTTGACCGTTATTGTAGGCGGGATTCAAAAAGGGCGGCTTCTGGTAATCCGTGGGCAATCCCTGGCTCAAGATGATCGCCGGAGCTAATCCGCCCAGTGAACTCCCGAACGACTTCGACAGGTTGAATCCTGTGACGCCAATTCCACCCTGCCAGTTGGGCGTTATGCCGGCATCATAAAAGATCCCATACCCCGTCCGTACCACGAGCTTGGGACTGACAGAGTAGGCAATTCCAATTCGAGGCGAAAATGCTTTTTTGTAAGTCGCCTCGGGGAAGCGGGCTCCATAGCTGACGTCACCCCAGCGGGTTCCAGCAAAAGCCAGGCGGCCTGGCCTCCCTCCGGCACCTGGGTTTGCGCCGTTCGGGTCAAGGAAGGAAAACAGGTCGTGAACTTCGTGGGCGGGAGGATGCATCTCCCAGCGCAAACCCAGATTGAGGCTGAGCTTGGGAGTGACTTTCCAGGTGTCTCCAAAGTGGGCAATATAGTCCTGGAACCTGGCCGAAATCAAACCATAGGGTCGCCAGTCAACACTGGCGCCGTCCACTTGCTCTAATAGAAAGCTGGCGATGGGACTGCCGCTGTTGACATCAAGCAAGCCGGTCTGACCGCGACCAAACGAGAATGTCCCAGCCTCGTTCCTCTCAAAAACATAAGTATTGGCGGAAGTCCGGTACTCGACGCCCATTTTGAAGGTGTGTTTCCCTTTGACCCAGGTCAGCAGGTCGTTGAATATCAGGGCAGGAGCCGGCCACTTGTTGGCCTCTGCAGTTCCCCTGTTATCGTTCTTATACGACTGGAATCCGTCGCTGAATTGGAGGGTCGGCGGATAAGCGTAGCGGGAAGCTCCCGGAATCTTGGGAAACAAGTCAGCGTAGGGAGCCGCGAGAGATCCGCCATTGTAATAGTCGTCCTGATAACCTGCCGCAAAGTGGTTCAATAGCACCGGAGAGAACGTATGATCCCAACTCAAGCGGTTGGCCCAGGGCCGCTTATACACCAGCCGATCGTTGCTGATTTCTTTAGGAAGTTCACTGGACGGAGTTGGGCCGGCCTGGCGATGGTAAATGGTCACAAAAAAATGGTCCTTATCGCCCAGGTACTCATCAACCCGAATGTTGTAGTGGTTCGTATGGGAATAGAAATTGGTAGGAGTATCCAGGGCAACGAAGTTATTCAGAGGGCCGGGAAAACTTGGGTTGGGAAGATATTTGAACCAGGCGTAGGCCAGTGAGTTTTGAATCCGGTCCTTGCAGATCACATTGGGGGTGTTCCCATCGCAGCCCATGAACTGCTGTCGGCTGACAATATTCCCATTGGCATCATAAACGTTGGTTTTCGGGTCGTAGATCGGGATCAGGTTGCCATCGGCGTCCTTCCAATCCCGGAAGTCCCCTTCCCGTTCCTGCAAGGAGGGAATCGAAAGGATGTTGCGTGATGCGCCTCCTTTCTGGCGGAAACCTTCGAAATCAAAAAAGAAGTAAGTCTTGTTCTTGGACGACCAAAGG
>JBGOTQ010000457.1:0-5337 GCA_041476565.1 Terriglobia bacterium
AACTTGGTCACCCCCAGAGCGATGAGAATCAGGGGCCAATACCGCCAGATTATGTGAATAATGTCAAACCCGGCCAGATTGTGAAAAAGAAACAGCACCCCGATCGAGATCAAGATGATGGGTCCAGCGATTGACCTTCTCAGCATTTGGTTCATATCCTCCTCGGTGCTCCCTCTCTGTTATTAGGAGGAGGGCTTCCTTTCCGACTACCCTTCTCATTGACTAAAACGGAACTCATAGACGAAAAGTTCAATAAATCCTGGCATTTTGACACAAAGTCAATGACCTAAGTTTTTGTGTCCCAAGCCCTGTCCCTTTGCTATAATTCATTGGAATGTAAGACGATTTCGTATTCGTCGGCTTCGAGTACTCGTACAATATTTCCTGTAGATAGCAATGAACAAGTTCCGGGCAGGAATCATCCTGTTTGTGTTGGTCCTCCTGAAGGGTGCGGCTGTCGCTAATGTCCAGACCCTGGTCGTCATGCCCTTTAGTAACCTCTCCAAGAATCCCGGGTTCCAGTGGGTGGGGGAGAGCTTTCCAGAACTGCTGCAAGACCGCATGGTCTGGCCCAACCTGAACCCCTTGGGGCGGGAAGAGCGGTTAATTGCCTTTGACCGGATCGGGATCGCCTATTCTAACCAACTTTCCAAAGCTTCCCTCATCAAAATCGGGCAGGAGCTGGACTCGAATTATTTGATTCTGGGGGATTTTACCTGTGATGGACAAAGACTGCAAGCCTCGGCTTCGGTTCTGGATATGCACAGGAACTATTTGGGACCCGGTATCCAGGAAGAAGGGACGTTATTGGATCTCCAGCTCATATGCGGCCGGATCGCCTGGCGGATCGTTAATTACTTGGATCCACACGTCTCGGTTTCCCAGGAGGTGTTCCTGAAGAGGTTTCCGGTAATCCCCTTAGAAGCTCTGGAAAACTATATCCGGGGCCTGATGGAATCAGATACGACCAAGCAGATTCGCTATTTTCGAGAAGCCGATAAGGACTATCCCAATTATCCCGAGCCTATTTTTCAACTCGGGAAAATCTACTACGAGCAAAAAGATTACTCCACCTCTTGCTTGTGGCTGCAACGACTGACCCGGATGAACAGGAACATCCCGGCGGCCAGTTTCTTCCTTGGACTGGATTATCTCAATCTGGGCAATTATGAGAAAGCCATGGCGGAGTTCCAGCAGCTCAGCCAAGTCCTGCCTTTGAATGCTGTTTACACGAATCTCGGGATCGCCCTGAGTTACCAGGGTCTAAACGACAAGGCTACAAAGGCATTTCAATTGGCGCTAGAGGGCGACCCATCTGGGGTTGATTTCTATTTCAATCTGGCTTATCACCTTTGGAAGTTGGGTGATTTCTCAAAGGCGGCCCAGAATCTCAAGGCCTTGACCCAAAAAACGGATCAGGACGGCCAAGCGTACTATTTGCTTTACAAGTGCCAGCAGACACTGGGAAGGGTGGCAGAGGCAGAGGCTGCCTGGGCTTTGGCGAGGCAGCTTAAGCCGGAGGTGGAGACCTGGGAAAACCGCAAACGGATTCCGGATTTGTTTCGGATTCAGAACAGATTCGATGAAACTACGTTCCGGTTGCTCCAGATGGAAATCGAGCAGCTTCAAAATAACAAGACTTCCAGTCTCCCTGACCGTCAAGAAGTACATGGTAGCCCTAATCGAAATCCCTAGGCAGGCTTAGCATGAAAAAGACCTTCTTCATTCCTTGCATCTTCACCGTGGTGTTTCTGACGTGGCCCGGCCTTCTTACGGCCAGTATTGTCACCCTTGACGTTGACGACATCATTCACCCTATTGTGGCGGAATATGTCTGTGGCGGCATAGCACAGGCTGAGGCTGAGAGGGCTAATGCTGTTCTCCTCCGGCTCAATACTCCTGGAGGACTGGATCAATCCATGAGGCAAATCATTGAGAAAATCCTGGCCTCTAAAGTTCCGGTTATTTCCTTTGTGGCACCGAGCGGGGCCCGTTCTGCCTCAGCTGGCTTCTTCATCCTACTGAGTTCTGACCTGGCCCTTATGGCTCCCGGCACTAACACGGGCGCAGCCCATCCAGTCTCAATTACGGGAGGCAAACTTGATGATGTAATGGCGCGGAAAATTGAAAACGATGCGGCTGCATATATTCGTAGTTTCGTGACCAAGCGAGGGCGCAATTTCGAGATGGCGGAGAAAGGGGTTGTTGAGAGCAAATCCTTCACGGAAACCGAGGCACTGAATCTCCACCTGATTGACGGCATTGCCAAGGATACGGAAGAGCTCTTAACCAAATTCGACGGGTACAAAGTTGTCCGATTCAGTGGAGAGACCCAGGTCTTGAGGCTGAGAGGGGAGGGCCTCCAGAGATACGAAATGACCATCCGTCAGAAGATCCTGGGGGCCGTCTTGAATCCCAACATTGCTCTGATTCTGGGACTGGTTGGACTTTTGGCACTTTATTTCGAATTCACCACTCCGGGGATGATTCTTCCCGGCATCGTGGGGGCCATTTGTATCTTTCTGGCCTTAGTGGCCTTCAACATTTTGCCGGTGAATCTTTTGGGGGTAGTCATGATTCTCGCGGCTATTGTCCTATTCGTTCTAGAGGCCAAAGTGGGCAGCCACGGCGTTCTTGCCGTCCTGGGCGTTGTTTCAATGGTTTTCGGTTCGCTGATTCTGGTTGATTCGCCTTTGCCCGAGCTGCAGGTTCGACTGATCACGGCGTTGGGAGTAACTTTGCCTTTTGCAGCCATCACAGTCTTCCTTTTGCGATTGGTCGTCTTGTCCCACAAAACAAAATCCGTGGTCGGCATGGAGGGGATGGTAGGGGAGGTTGGTGTAGTCGTCTCTAATCTGGAACCCGAGGGCAAGGTCCAAGTTCATGGGGAAATCTGGGATGCATACAGCGAGCAACCAGCACAGAAGGGGCAGAAGGTCAAAGTCCTCTTGGTGGATGGCTTGAAGGTCAAGGTAGCTAGGGTCTAGACTGGGCCGAGATGAGGAAGACGGGGGACGGGCTTCCCGACCCGGGGGAGTAGCGTTTCGGACTCAGTAAGGGAAAAAGCATCGACAAACAAATTTGACTCACAGGAGATGAAGACATGGAAACACTCAACCCGGTCTTACTGTTCGGAGTCCTGGTGGTCGTTATTTGGCTTTTTAACTCGATCAAAGTCCTGCGTGAGTATGAACGCGGAGTGATTTTCCGGCTCGGCCGTCTGCTTCTCCAAGAAAAGGGGCCTGGCCTGATATTAGTATTCTGGCCCATTGATAAGATTGTCAAGGTTGCCCTGCGAACAGTGGCCCTGGAAGTGCCGCCCCAAGACATCATCACCAGTGACAACGTATCTGTCAAAGTCAATGCCGTCGTCTACTTCCGCGTGATCGCAGCCATCAAAGCGATCGTGGAAGTTGAGAACTATCTGTATGCGACCTCGCAGTTGGCGCAAACCACCCTCCGTTCAATCTTGGGAGAAGTTCCTCTCGATGACTTGCTGAGCAAGCGGGAGACGCTGAACGTAAAGTTGCAGACTATTCTTGACCAGCACACCGGTCCTTGGGGAATCAAGGTATCTTTGGTCGAGGTGAAACAGGTCGACCTTCCCCAAGAGATGCAACGGGCCATGGCTAAACAAGCGGAGGCAGAGCGAGAGAAACGAGCTAAAATCATCCATGCCGAAGGCGAACTTCAAGCCTCGGATAAGCTGGCCCAGGGGGCTGCCATCTTGAGTTCTCAACCGGTCGCCATTCAACTTCGCTACCTGCAAACCCTGACGGAAATTGGGGTCGAGAAGAACACCACTGTGGTGTTCCCGGTACCAGTCGACATTTTTCAGGGGATACTCAAATTGCAGAAGCCCTGATCCGCAGAGCCCTTGAATGACGGATCGTCGCGGTTACTCGAGGAGAGCCTCTGTCTCTTCAGCGATATGATCGTGGGTACCGCATCCCGGATTTCCTTAGAAGGTTACGGCGTTAATATGGAGAACGTTTCTCACGGGAGACCAGATGACCGGAATCGAGGATAACGACCACAAGGAACTGCATTTGGATCATCGCCATTTGACATTTTTCTTTATTGGTGCCGTCGTTATATGTGCCATCTTTTTTGCACTCGGATTCATCGTGGGGCGCGGACAGGCTTATGAGGCTTCGATCAAAGTGCAGTCAGTAGTCACCGAGACCTCGCCACCGAAGTCCGGGTTGGAAACACCTCCTGAACCAGGACAGAAGACCGGTCCCTCTGTGGACGACCCTACGGCCCAACCCAAACAGGTGGCCACCTTGGACTCGTCAGGGGTAAAGCCGAACGATGGAGGAGCGGACTTCCGTAAAGAGCTCGATTTTTATAGTGCTGTCAAGGACCAAAAGGTCAAAGAGAATTTCAACCCGGCTCCTGAGAAGGTCAACGATTCCGCCAGGCCTGCGGCGAATCAACCAGCCAAACGTCCCGCCAGGTCGCTGAGCCTGCAGGTGGCTGCTCTGACCAATATGCATGATGTCGATACCCTTGCAGCCGCACTGAGGTCCAAGGGTTATCGGGTATTTGTTGTCAGACCAGAACCCGGTTTGCCCGTCAAATTTATTCGAATCCAAGTGGGTCCATTCAATACTACTGCAGAGGCTGCGGTGGTCAAAGCAAGATTGGAACGGGAAGGCTACAAACCGATCTTCAAACGATAGTAAGCTAGTGCAAAGCACTTTCGTTGTTTAGAGAAGAGTCCGGACCCTCCGCCTGAGGGCTAGTGGCAGGCCAGCTTTAGGCAGAGGTTTGGGAGCTGAGGGCATGAAGATGGGAACTCTTCAGCGGCTCTGCCCCGTGCACTCGGACCCAACCACATGAACTCCCCTTGATTGTCACAGGACACAAAAGACTCCTTTTTGCGCTGGCCTCAGGGGCACTCAACATTTTGATTTTCCCTAAGGCTGAATTAACGTTGTTCTCCTGGATTGCTCTGGTCCCGCTCCTGGTGGCAATCTACGGGGAGAGGCGGAACAGCCGCTCCTTCCTATATGGCTGCCTCTGTGGAGTCGTTTTTTTCTTTGGAAGTTGTTATTGGATCATCAACGTCCTGGAAAATTACGGAGGATTGGGCAGGCTGGGAAGTATGCTATCCTTCCTGCTTCTGGTCGTCTACCTTTCTCTATTTTATGCGGGCTTTGCTTTGATATTTGCCGGTTTCGCCCGTCATTTCCCTAAAGGATGTTTCTTAATGGCTCCGGCCATTTGGGTTTCCAGTGAATACTTGCGTGGGCAACTGCTTACAGGGTTTCCCTGGTGCCTGCTGGGATATGCGTTGGTGGATTACTCTAACCTTGCTCGGATTGCCGCAGT
>JBGOTQ010000458.1:0-5332 GCA_041476565.1 Terriglobia bacterium
CAAAGTGTTCTGTCAGCTCAGCAGCGTGGCACACCTTTAAATTGGCCAGCAGGACGGCTGTCCGAAGTACATTATGTTCAAAAGGCATTTGAATGTTGTAGCCAAAGGGCCAGGTTACCTCAGGAGAAGCATCGGCCTGCGTGAGAAAGTCATCGATAGTGGTCACCGTTAGTTTGGCCGCCTCGGCGCCTGCCGCATGGCCACCCATTCCATCTGCAATCAGGTACAAATCATTTTTCGAGTTTTGCAGATAATAATCCTGATTGGTTTTGCGTTTTTTACCAACATCGGAAAGCGCTGCGCTCTCGATCATCGCGACGAACCCTTTCTTCCGGAGCTGTGAAGATTCATTTTTGTAAGGGAATCGGTGCTAATTATAGAGACAATTCAAGAAAACTGCAACCTTCCAATTTCAATGGTCCCCACAAACTTTGACCTGACAGTCTCCAAAACCGTCCTAACAAAAGAACGCATGTGAAGGTTCACGCACAAATGAAGTGTGCGTCATGAACAATCTGTCCACTTGGGTGGGTCACGTCGATAGGAGGGCGCTGGACCCATAGGCTCACCGTCATGGGATGCGTTGAGGGTTTACTACCCGCGGGTTAACCCGTTCAATCCATCTAACTTAGTCCCACGCTCCCAATAGGGTGAACGGGAACGGAAAAGGGAACAATCATGAGACCCCAACCTGAATAGATGGTGGGTCTAAACCGGCAACAGCGGAGGAAAACCTTGGACTCATGGGGAGTTTGGCACCCAGACATCACGCAAAACGATGTCTGCGCCACCCCGGTTTTTCGAACCTGTCTTGTTCGCTATTCAATGTCTGGCCCCCTGCCATATAGGCAATTCTCTTGGATGTCTGGGATTAGAAATGATCTAATCTCATTCGTCCGAGTGTGAATTCGACAATTAATACCAAGTTGCATTCAAATGGTTATGAAAGGCCTTAGAAATGCAAATCTGCCCCTCACCTCTGTGACCCTCTCCCGGTGGGGTGGAAGCTCGATAAGCTTCCATAAGGCCGGGTGAGGGATGGCTCAATGTATCTATGTTGTTTGCCATTTGCTATAAGCCCCATTGAAATTCTCTCAATGTCCAGAGGGTCCAGATTTCTAGATCGTTTTGAATTTCGTGAACGATACTTGTCTTCGCGTCAGATTAAGGCCGAGAAGATACTCGCCGTTCTCCGACGAAAGATTCAGTGCCCGGAAAAAGCCACTCTCGCTGACATCGGCTGCAATGAGGGGCAAATTACGGCTCGACTGGCTGAGGTCTTCCGTGTCGTCATTGGAGTCGATGTTGATTCTCCGAGCAAGGATCGGGGCGGTAGGGTCCACTTTATACAGGCCGACGCTACCCGCTTGCCCTTTGAGTCTTCCTGTCTCGACATTGTAGTGCTTAATCATGTCTTGGAACATGTCACGGATCAAGCCGGTCTGCTGGGCGAGACCTGGCGAGTGCTAAAACCCAACGGAATTTGCTACCTGTCGTGCCCCAATCGCTTTAGCCTGGTGGAGCCGCATTACCGTTTACCGTTTCTTTCCTGGTTCCCAAGAAGAATCTCGGACTGTTACGTTCGCCTCGCTGGTCGGGGCAATGCCTATCTCGACCATCTACCCAGTTACTGGCACCTCAAAACGCTGACAAGGCAATTTACTTTTGAAGACGAGACCCTCACTGTTCTCGAAACCCCTGAACTCTTAGCTCCTGGTGATAGCGGATTGAAATGGCGTTCTCGTCTGGTGAAGTGGATTCCTAACTTTTTGAAGCGGGCCCTGATCCCGCTTTCCCCGGTGTGGATTGTGGTCTTGCGGAAGCCGCATAGGCGCCATGGATAGGCTATCTCAACTCGGTTTCTTCCTGGCTACCCAGACCTGGTTCAGACTCAATAGGAACCTGCTATAGAACTCAATAGTGAATCCATTCGCTTCCATCAGTTGCTTGATTGCGGGAAAGTCGTAGAAGTGCTCGTGCTCATGTGCGGCTTCCGGACAGGTAAATCCCAGGTAACTGCCTAACTTGTGCAGTATCCCGCCGAGAGGAGTCGGCGTGGACATAATCAGTTTGCCATCGTCAGTCAGGACATTCCGGACATTCTTAAGCGCGTGAATTGGCAGCTTGAGGTGTTCCAGCAAAGCTGCCATGACGACCGTGTCGAACGGGCCGGGAGGAAGGTTGGCCTGCTCTTGATTGACGTCTCTAACCAGGAATTGTACGGCCGGTCTGATATTCGCAAGTTTCTTGTCGACCACCAGCCATCTATCGGGATTGCTATCTAGAAGGATAATTCGTTCGACCTGCGCTGGCAGATAGTCTATCAATTCCCCATTCCCGCAACCGACATCAAGTACCCGGGTTCCCAGGTGCTGGCCGACTTTTAATAGCCTACGATGGGTTAACCATTTCGTAAGCAGCGGCACGGTTGGGCTCCAAACGATTATTAATGAATTAAGCGGAAAGTCACAATATTAGTTCCCGCCGCCAGAGTGATGAACTGCTGGCCATTAATGGCGAAGGTCATGGGAGAGGCGCTGAGGCGAGTTGCCCCGGTATTGAAGTGCCATAGGGCCCTGCCAGTCTCCGCATCGACAGCAACCAGATACCCGCTATCATCGCCAAAGAATACCAGCCCGCCGGCAGTTGAGAGGGTCCCGGCCCAGGAATCGGCATCTCCAACCATGGGGTACTCCCAGCGAAGGTTGCCCGTACGAATATCAATGGCGCGCAGGAATTTCTGGCCAGGCTCACTGGCGATTCTTTGTGCTCCAGTGCCTTCAAAGCCCTTCCCTTTCTCGTAGCCGCGAGCCGAGCTCATGTAGTCGTTACACTGTTCCATGGCAATAACGTAGAACAGACCGGTCTGTGGGTTAAAAGAGGGCGAATACCAGTTAGTCGCACCGACGACGGCTGGACATGTCTTGTTCCCTTGAGGTGTCGGATCGGTGTCGGGCAGGACTTCGGGCCTTCCGTCGGGACCAATCCCTTTAGCCCAATTCAGAGATTTGACGAACGGCTTTGCCATAAGCAGCTTTCCATCGGTGCGGTCCAGCACATAAAAGAAGCCGTTGCGATCAGCCTGTGCCATTAACTTGCGGGGCCTCCCCTCAAACGTGCTGTCAATCAGCATAGGGATCTGGGTGGCATCCCAATCATGAGAATCGTGCGGAGTGAACTGGTAGTGCCACTTGAGTTTGCCAGAATCTACGTCCACCGCCAGGACACAATCCGTATAGAGATTGTCCCCCAGGCGGTCTTCAGCATAGAAATCAGGACAGGGGTTTCCTGTCGTCCAATACAGCAGATTGAGTTCCGGATCGAAAGTGCCAGTCAGCCAAGTGGCACCGCAGCCGTGTTCGATGGCGCTTCCCTTCCAGGTTTCCGAGCCCGGTTCCCCCGGAGCCGGAATGGTCCAAAACCGCCATTGGCGTTTCCCAGTTTCTGCATCATAAGCATCCAGCAGCCCACGCACACACTCGTCTCCGCCAGAAGTACCAATGATCACTTTGTCCTTCACAACCAGAGGAGCCATCGTCCCTCCGTAGCCGTCCCGGTAGTCGGCAATTTCTGTCTCCCAGATCAAGCTCCCGTTCTTGGCATGTAAAGCCAGCAAATGAGCATCCTGAGTTTCGAAGAAAACCTTCTCACCCAGAACGGCCACCCCGCGGTTGATGCCGGGTCGTGCATCGCCCGAGATCATATCCGGTCGAAGGGGACGGCTATACCGCCAGATCTCGCGTCCCGTGCGTGCATCCAAAGCAAAGACGGAGTTGTGGCCCGTCACATACATGAGTCCATTGAATACCAGCGGGGTCACCAAAAGACGGTTGGCTCCAGGTACGGGATAAATCCACCCTGCAGCCAGACTGGCAATGTTCTTAGTGTGAATTTGATTCAACATACTGTGACGGCGGCCACTGTAATCACCGGAATAAGTCAACCAGTCCTTTGGATCGGGGTGAAGGAGATCTTGATAGGTAACTTGAGCGGGTGCAATTGCGGTGATCGGGGGCAACAAGAGAAGGAACAAGAGGAAGAGGGAACTGCGAACATGGAGAGAAAAGCATTTTCCATTGCCTGATTGCCACTTGACGCTTTTCATCTTGTCCTTTTCCTATGGCTTTCAATCTGGTTCCCGCCAACCATAGCCTGCCGGCTCAAAAACGCCAGCAGGTTCTGTAATTCCTCTCTACTCAGAAGAGAACCGATGTCGTCGGGCATAAGCGACTTTTCTTGCAGAACCATATCGCGAAGCTCTGAGATCAAGAAGAAACGGAACTTTCCCTCTCGATCCATGATTTGCAGCGAGAAATTGTCCCGGTTGCGGAGAGTGCCGTTGATTCGCTCGCCATTTTCGGTAACCACAGTGACACCTCTATACTTGTTTGGCGACGACGGGCTTGGTTTCAGGATGGATACGCGAATTTCCGACAGCGTGCGTTCCCCGCCAATATTAGATAGGTCCGGTCCCAGTAATCCGCCTTGCCCGCGAATCATATGGCATTCGGAGCAACGTCCTTTTCCAAAGAAAATTTGCTGGCCCGAGTTCTGGTTTCCGGGAACAAAGATATGGGCCGCTGTGGTGCTGAGGGAGCGAATGAACGCTACCAGTTGACGAATCTGCAAATCCGGCAGGTCAAACGCCGCCATCGAAGAACCCGGCACCCCCTTGCGAATCAACTGAAACACTTCATCGTCCGTGCCGCGAGTCACAACCTGCCCTCTGGTGAGATCCGGGCCGCGAGCGCTGCCTTTGCCATCGATCCCATGACACACAGAACAACTTCCCGCGAAAAGCTTGCTCCCTGCTTCGATGATCGTGGAGTCATAGGATTGAGGCCACCCTGCCTGTTCCATCTGGGCTTGCAATAGGCTGGGCGCTCGAAACTCACCACAGGTTACGATGAAGGCGCACAAAAGTGCGAGGGCAGTGTGCCTGATTTGATTGTTTCGACGTGCCATTTTCTTGGACTATTCAAATTAAGAGGTCGAAGTCTGGAACATACGTCCGTTACTGATGTCAGCTAGAATCCGAGGTTGGGTGGCCTTCACTCCATTGGGACTTTCATGAAAATGCGAGTTTTGGTAGCCACGCCGACAGCTTTTTCCGGGAGGCGTGGGCTTTTGGTTGTCAGGAGAAATACCCACGGCTCACGGCGACTGGTGTCGCCAATATGCTCGCCGTGGCTACCTCTGCCATTTTCATCGACCTTGATGACCTGAATAAGGTCATGGCGCACTCTTATGAAAATGGCCTGAAGGGCCATAAGAAAATAGCCCAGGGCACAGCGGGCGAGTAGCCGGAGCCGGCAGGCGAGGTGCCGGTGGG
>JBGOTQ010000459.1:0-5328 GCA_041476565.1 Terriglobia bacterium
ATATCAAAATGCCAGGAATGGATGGCCTGGAATTGCAGCAGAAAATTAAGGAAATTCACCCCAGTGCCACCATCGTCATTATGACGGCTTACGCTTCGGTGGAGACCGCAGTTGAAGCCATGAAACAAGGGGCCTACGACTATATCGTCAAGCCCTTCGACCCCGACGATTTGGAGCACCTGATTCGCAATGCCACCGAACGCCGCCAGTTGGTCTCCGAAAATGTTCGGTTGCGGGAGAAAATCGAAGAGCTATCCCGGTTCAACGAGATCATTGGTAGAAGCTCAGCCATCCAGAGAGTTCTGGAACAGGTCAGCCTGGTTGCAGGGGCTGATACCACGGTGTTGATTCGCGGAGAGAGTGGGACCGGCAAGGAGTTGATTGCCCGTGCCATCCATGCCCATAGTTCCCGCCGTTATATGCCCATCGTGATTGTCAATTGCGGTGCCCTCTCTGAAGGGGTCTTGGAAAGCGAACTGTTCGGCCACGAACGGGGGGCCTTTACAGGGGCCCACTACCGTCGCAAAGGAAAGTTCGAAATGGCGGACGGCGGGACACTCTTTCTGGACGAAATTGGGGATATCAGCCTGAAGACTCAAGTCGACCTGTTAAGGGTTATTGAGGAGAAAAGCATCACACGCGTTGGCGGCAATAAGCCCACTCCTGTGGACTTTCGTCTGATCACGGCCACGAATAAAAACATCGAGGCACTGGTCTCGGCAGGGACCTTCCGGGAAGACCTGTATTACCGGCTCAATGTGTTTGCTATTGCCATTCCACCCTTACGCGAGCGAAGGGAAGACCTCCCCCCGTTGGTTCAGCATTTTCTGACCAAGTATTCCCAGAGCATGAATAAACCGGTTTCGGCGGTATCTGAGCAGGCCATGAACCTGCTGACGTCCTACGAATGGCCGGGGAACGTTCGCGAACTCCAAAATGCCATCGAGCGGGCTGTGCTGGTTTGCAAGACCTCTCAGATTGAGCCGGATGACCTGCCTTTCCAATTCAATCAAGCTAGCCCGATTTCCAACGGTAAGTCCCTCTCCGATATGGAACGCCTGCACATCAAGAAAATCTTGGGAGAAACTCGGTGGAACATATCGCAGGCTGCCCGTCTGCTGGATATTGACCGGGTTACCCTTTACAACAAGATCAAACGCTATCAATTGCGACAGGGTTAGGTCTTAAGGGGAAGAGAAGCCAAGCAGGGGCCCGCGGGCTGAATTCTTATGACAGGGATACGGCTTGTTCCAGTGGGGAATGTCGACTTGGCCATTCTGGAATGGCTGGCCTTAGCCTTAGAAGATAGCATAGAAGTTGATTGCGTGCTGCATCGTCCAGGGGTCGATCCGGCCGAATCCTATCATCCGCTTCGTCAGCAATACAACTCCACTGCGATTCTGGCCAAGCTACTGCGGTTAGACGCACCGGCACAAGAGAAACTCCTGGGTGTGACTGATGTGGACCTTTTCATTCCAATATTGACCTTTGTTTACGGAGAAGCCCAGTTTAACAATCGCGCCGCCGTAGTTTCCGTGTATCGCCTGCGGCAGGAATTTTATGGCCTGCCTGGCGATGACTCCCTTTTCTATCAGCGCTGTGAAAAAGAAGCCCTTCATGAATTGGGACACAGTTTCGGACTCGTGCATTGTCCCCGGTTCGATTGCCTCATGCATTATTCAAACTCAATCGAGCAGATCGACCTCAAGACCAATTTGTTCTGCCTGGCCTGCCAGGAAAAATTGTCCACTTACGGACTAGGGATCCCGGCGCATTAGCCCAGGTTAGGTTCCTTGTGAGATCGGAGGATGATAGAGAATTTGAATCAGGTTCTGGTCAGGGTCTCGAAAATAAAATGAACGCGCCCCGTCACGATGAGTCTTTGGTTCTTTTTCCAGATGGATTCCCAGCTTACGGATTTGTTTGGCCCACTCGTCCACGTCTCTCCGCTGTCTGACCACAAACCCGAAGTGATCGAGGCTTTGCGAAGACTCCTGGACTTGTGCTCCGGAAGCAATCCGATGGAGTGCCAGATTGTCCTGACCGGAGGTGAGGTACGCATTATCCACATCCGGCTGCCACTCTAATTTCAATCCCAGAACGTTGCTGTAAAACTCCACTGACTTGGAAACATCTCGCACATTCAAGGCTACATGACGCAGCCCTAACCACGATTTCATCGAGGTCTCCTTTGAGGTCTTGATTTTGGTCCGAAATCAACCGCTCGTCAGAGCTTATTCTAGCGGGAAACAAGCGCCTCGTCACGTCGCATGGTTTTGGGACATTCAAATAGGGCTGAGGGCGGATATTGGCTGCTAGAACGAGGAACGAGTGCCTGTCCATCCTGGGCAGCCAGGAATTCGTCCGGGAGGTGACCCGGCACAGAGAGCCGCGACGGACACGAGGGCGCAAATACTCAGGTCCCAAACTACCGTTGCCGAAATTGGGTGAGATTTTGGGCCAGGCCGCCGGAGTGGCGCTGGAGGAATTGTGCTGTCCTCATAAGGGCAGCCGTCGGCAGTCGGAGGTGAGGGAACGGCTGGTGCATGTGGCAACGCGGCGGATGTTCTATGCGGGGATGGAAGTGGCCCGTTTTCTGGGAGTCACTTCGGGGGCCATTACTCTTGCCAATCGCCGTTTTGAGGCCAAACTCCGTCAAAACCCGGCAATGCTCGACGAGTCCGTTGATCTACTCAGGCAAAATACTTAAATACTAAGGACAAGCACCAAGGTACTCGGAAAAGTGACTTGGGCAGGTGGAGATCAAATGGTGCCGGTAAGAGTCATTTGGGAGCTTCCCGGCCGTCTCCGTCTAGAAATGCAGAAGGGCACGACGGTGAAAATAGATTCCTTTGATGGCACAAACTTGAGGGGTTTGTCGGGGACGCTGACCACACAAGACCAGGGCCTACTCGAATCATTACTCTTAAACTGTGCCGAGCATTTTTTCCTGACGCAAGTGCAGGGCAACGCCACTCGTTTCCTGGGAAAGCGATTCCAAATGGAAGATATCTCTCTCGATCAATACTCTGGCCCATTCTACGACGTCTACGAGGTAGAGGACCGGATCGACCTTAGAGTCGGGAGAGGAAACCAGCAGAAATACTTCTACGTAAACTCTGACAACCATCTACTTGAAAAGATTCGATATACCCTCAAAAAGGGAAATATGGAGACGGTTGTGGAAGTCGACCTGGAGAGTTGGCAACCCATTGAAGGCCAAATGTTCCCATTTTCAATTGTTCGCAAGGAAAACGAGCAACCTGTTGTCAGCCTTGCCATCGAGGCCGTCGACCTCGGCCCCGCCAAGAACGATGGCATTTTTGACAACCCTTAAGGTCATCTCGAATGTGGCAATAGTTCTATTTAATGGACTCAAGGGGAGAAAAAGATGAGGATAGAGCCAACGGCGATTTCAGTTCAAGGGATTAGAAATCTGGTTTTGCGAGCAATTCTCTTGCTGGGTCTGGCCCTCTTCCCTGCATCAGTTATTGCTCAAACTACGATTAACCCGGACCCAATTGCGCCCCAGCGAGGCTTTTACCCGGGAGGCTCCTACGCCTTAAGCGACATCGAAACGATTAATACGATCAATGGCGACCTGATGTTCAGTATCCCTTTGGTATCGCTGCCTCCGGGGCGAGCCGGTTTTACCGCCGGTATCCGGCTGGTTTATAACAGCAAGCTATGGGACAGTACTGCCCGTAAAGACTGGGACCCACAAATCCAAGCCAATCGCACCTATAGGTCGCTCAAGAAAGGGGACAATATCGGGTTTGGCGGATGGAGCTACGGGTTCCAGTATGAGCTGAAGGACCTTCCTCCAGATTCACCTAACTGCGACAACAATCACAAAGCATATGGGCACCGACTTCAAGTCACGTTTCCCGATGGCAGCCACCGCCAATTCCATCTTTTGAATCCTAACGGCTCAGTCGATACAGTCGACGGCTTTTACCGCACTCGTCACGATGGGATGACGGGAGGTGGAGCGGTAGGCTCAGGTTGTGACGTGCCTATAACTTGAGACCGCACTCCTCATACTTTTTTCAGTGTCGATGGAACATACTTGAGACTAGTCGTACAACCCGACAGCGACTATGATCCTGACAATAATCCCTGGACACTCTACTTTCCGGACGGCAGGCGGGTAACAGGAGGAAACTCTCCCCAACGGTTTTACGATCGCAACGACAACTACGTAGAGGTCCAGAACACCACCTCACACGGCCACAACGCCACCCGTCTGGTAGACCCCTTCCAACGCTCGATAACAATCGAATATGGATGTGCCGCTGAGCAAGACTGCGTATACGCTTCTGGTTTCGGCGGCCTCGAACTCCAGTGGAACATCTTCTGGAAGACCATCACCGTGCATCGGGGATTCATGGAAACCTCGGACTACCCCCAATATCAAGAGAATAGCTGGGCTGTAGGTGAGGATTTCAAGGTGCTTGACCGGATTCAGTTGCCGTTATTGCCCTCTCAGACGACCCCGTTAGAGTATAGCTTCGACTATCACAAAGTGAACACGGCCTACAATTATGGCTGGGGGGAAGTCAGCACGATTACAATTCCCAGTGACGCATCAGCAGTCTATACATACTCTTATGAGGGAGACATGACTTACTCGAAGTGGTATAGCGTGCTCCATCGGTTTTATCCCAAGCAGAAAGATCTCCACTATCACCTCGAGTATAACAACACAACCACTGAGGCCACTGATACCTGGCTCTATAGGATTGCCGTTGATACGGCAACACTTGGTGTCTATACCAGCGAAGTCCAGGCCCCTCATGGTGGAATTACGCGCACGACCTTTAGCAGTCCGTTTGCCCATCCCTCTGCTGACTATCTGGTGACGAAAACCGAGACTCCCGATGGAAAGGCAGTCGAGAATCTTTGGCGGGAGAATATGCCATATGGATTTCAGATAGATCACATTTATGGAAGCGCAAATCCATTCGTCAAGACCCAGTTCACAACCGTGACCGTTGGCAATCAGCAGACCGCGATTAAAGATTCTCATTACGACAAGAACGGGAATGTCACTCAAACATCAGAATACGACTGGACTGCAGCCGGCAGTGTTCCTCGTGACGGGAACGGCTATCCGACAGGATTGCCTTCGGGGCTCACGACATTGCGCGGGTCTGTGCAGACTTATTTCACACCGACTGGCGACGCCGAGGGCACGCCCACCAACGATCCCAATGCATACCATCTCAAGACCTCAGACCGTGCGTTGCTTAATGCCCTGACCCAGCAGGAAGTGGCGTCCGCATCACAAACCGTAAGCCACTCTGAGTATATCTACGATAATGGAGC
>JBGOTQ010000460.1:0-5306 GCA_041476565.1 Terriglobia bacterium
GAGTTTTCTGCTGTAGGGTATTTCTTTGCGCGGGAATTACTCAAGGTACTGAATGTCCCTATTGGGATAATTCACAGCTCCTGGGGTGGGACACCGGCCGAGGCATGGACTAGTCACGACACTCTCCAATCCGAAGCCGACCTGAAGCCTATCCTTGAATCTGAAACAAAGTTGCTCTCATCATATCCGAGAATGTTCCAGGATTTCGAACAGCAATTCGCTCATTGGCGTCAAGACTCGGAAAAGACCGAGGCCGATGGGGTGCCAGTACCCCCACCCCCGACCATCCCGGATGACCCGCGTCGGAATCCCTGGCGCCCATCCGGCCTCTTCAATGCCATGATTATGCCGCTCACGCTCTATGCGATCCGGGGAGCCATCTGGTACCAGGGAGAATCGAACGCTGAGAGGCCAGCTCAATACCGCAAGCTGTTTCCGGCAATGATCCGGGATTGGCGCCGGGCCTGGGGGGGAAGTGACTTCCCGTTCCTTTTCGTTCAACTCGCTAACTGGGGAATTTATAGCCCGGGATCCAATTGGCCCGAACTGCGCGAAGCTCAACTGATGACGCTCTCTCTGCCCAAGACCGGCATGGCCGTAGCCATTGACATCGGTGACGGCAGCGACATTCATCCGAAAAATAAGCAGGAGGTTGGTCATCGTCTCTCCCTTGCCGCTCAAGCTATTGCGTATGAACGGGACGTCATCTACTCAGGCCCGATCTATGAGTCAATGACGACTGAGGGTGAGAAGATTCGTTTGCGCTTCAAGCACGTTTACGGAGGACTCGTGGCGAAGGGTGGGGAGGCAGCAACTCTCAGCGGCTTTCAGATTGCGGGTGAAGATCATAAGTTTGTTGCTGCTGAGGCGAAGATCCATGGTGACTCGGTGGTGGTGGGAAGTGAAACTGTGGCCCATCCCTTGGCGGTACGCTATGCTTGGGCCATGAATCCGGAGTGCAACTTGTATAACCGGGCAGGCTTACCCGCTTCCCCTTTCCGCACGGACGATTGGCCAGAGCCAGCTCTGGAAAGATAAGCGCCCGGGGCAATTCGATCCTGGCCTCAAGGCTCGTTCTCACTTTCGGGTTCCAGATTGGAGGCGACAAGGGGCCTCAAACCCCTGAATAAGGGTTTTGCAGACCTCTTTCGATTACCCATCTTGTTGGCGCGCTTTGCTATAATCTGTACCTTAGATAAGTGGTTTTGGCTGGTTTGGGGGAGCTAACGTCCCCAATTTATTCCCAAGTTTGAATCAATGTCCATAGATTGCTTTCTTTCCTAATCAGATTCCCCTCGACCGGCCCATTCTCCAAATCATTTCTGCCATTCGGCAGGAATCTCCCTCCCCACATCCGCATAAGAGCAATAGCGTGACCGATAAAGTACTGCCACACTGAGTTAAGAGGAAATGAGTTTGTTGGAGAAGACTCTTGGGCTAAGGCTCGCGACTTAATGGGCTATTTCACTCAGTCCTGATTCGATCATCAATCTAATCCTTTGATTCGTATTGAGTAGAAAAGATGGAGTCGTTCTTGCTCATATGATATTGTTATTCCCCAAATTCAACTTGAGATCGGTTCTGACTGTTGTGTTGATGGGAGCAGACAATTCCTTGTACTTCTTGCTTCGTTCCTCTGAGCCCTCTCTTTCTATACAGCGTGACGACCTGGAGAGTCCAGCCGTATTGAACAGCAAAACGGAGGGGCGCTTCCCCTTCACCAAGGGCGACACGGGATCATCCGCCGCGCTATCCTGCTCAAGTTGGATGATATGTCGGCAGACTGGGCCCCTTGGAATGAAGCTCCCCTCGTCTGGTCCTCTACTTCGGAGCCCGCCTCTGACTCGCCCTGTCAATCGATTTTTACTCTAAAATCAGATCCTGCCATATTCTGAAAAGATGACCGACATCCGTTCGGAGGAGGTGACCTTATGTCTCATTGCCGAAGACTATGCAATATCAGTTTGTGGATCTTAGTCTTAACACCTGGACTGGTAATCCTCTTTGGATTACTGTTTCGACCAGCCCCAACCGTACTCGGGATTCCGGCATTTGCGCGCAAATATCAGACCTCCTGTGCCACCTGCCACAACAATTATCCCGAACTGAACGATTTCGGCGAAGCATTCAAGAAGAACGGGTTCAAATTCCCCAAAGACGATGAATCATTTATCAAAGAACCTCCGGTCATGCTGGGGGCGCCAGCCCAACGGGAAGCCTTCCCCAAGGCCATCTATCCAGGTGAGATCCCGGGCACAATCCCCATCGGCTTTCGCTATTCCGGGTTCTTTAATTACAACAGCAAACAACCTGTGGCTCTCGGGGTACTGCCACGCACAGATATCTTTGTCCCTAACACCTTCACCGTTATTGGAGCCGGCAGTTTCGGTCCGAATTTATCCTTTTGGGTGGATAACGATATTTCCGCGGGAGGCGCTAACAACGGAGCTGGCTTGGGTGATGGCTATCTAAAGGTGAACGATCTTGGCCGCTTTTTGCACCTGCCTAAAGACGCCCTCAACCTTCGTATTGGCCAATTCGAGCTGGATTTACCGTTCACTCAGGCACGTAGTGTCAATCCTTCGGACTATGATATTTACGATCAAGCTAGCGTGGCCGGTGTCCTGGGCACCACTAACAATCCGTTCGTCATGGGCGCTCCTCAAAGGGCCATCGAACTGGGCGGTTACCCAAATGATGGAAACTTCAATTGGTCAGTCTCTTTGGTCAATGGTTCCAACGACTCTACGGCAACTCGAAATTCAAAGGACATATATGTCCGAGTCTCGCAACGATTCAATCTGGAGCGTGATCCGAGTGTGCGCAAAGAAGTCCGAGCTGCCGGCCCCACTGGACCACGCGACCACACCTCGATCCGGCTTGGGTCCTTCTACTATTTCGGACGCAATGCTCTTAATGTAGACAGAATTGCTTTCCCACAATTTGGTACGCTCCATGAACCGTTTTACCGGATCGGAGGAGATTTCCGATTCAAGTACCACGACTTTGAGCTGTACGGAATGGGGATGTACGGTCACGACGTTAATCTTATCCCTAATATGGACACCCTAACAGTATTGCAAGGCACCCCAGTCACCTTCAGTGGGGGATTTGCCGAGGCTGAGTACTGGTTTTACCCTTGGGTGATCGGTATATTGCGTTACGATATTGTCAATTCGCCCACGGATTTTCTGAATAACATCTCCCGGAACAACACACGCAATCGATTCTCTCCCGGAATTCAATTCTTGATCCGAACCAACATTAAGATGGTTTTCGAATACCAACATCGCTGGGAGCAACCAACTGGCCAGCCTGGGGAGTTCTTCCATCCCAATGGTGCGGTCCTTGGTGTCGATTACTCTTTTTAGTTTGAAATGGGCCCCAAATCTCAGGAATCGAGGCTAACTTATGAGACCCCTTCGAAACACATTCTCTCTGGTAGTTTTAACATCAGTCTGCATTTTCACGCTCGGCACTGCTTGGGCAGGGGAAATCAAGGGTAAAGTGGCGGCACAAGGGCTGCGCTCTCCAGCTTCCATCGCAGTTTACATTGATGCCATTCCCGGCAAAACCTTTACTCCACCCATCCAGAATCAAGTCATGGATCAAAAGAAAATGACTTTTATTCCCCACGTCCTGGTGGTATTGAAGGGAACCACAGTGGATTTTCTGAACAGTGATTCCGTGGGCCACAATGTGTATTGGCCTTCGGTAGGGGGCAATAAGAAGCTCGCTCACAACATGGGAACCTGGCCCCAAGGAGTGAAGAAGTCTTTTACCTTTGATGAATTGGGCGCAGCTTCGTTGCTCTGCAATGTCCACCCCGAGATGTCTGGCTACGTGGTCGTGGTTCCAACGCCCTATTTTGCGACGACTGATAAGGATGGCGAATTCGAGATCAAGGATGTCCCGCCCGGCCAGTACACGCTCAAGACATGGAGCGAAGGAGGGAAGCCAACTGCACAACCGGTGGAGGTGGGCAGTGGTCCGATTACTGTCAACTTGACGGTTCAGAAATAGGGTTCACGTTTGCGACTGTGTGACAACGGTTTGATGGATATTTCAGCCGGGAGAATCGACCGTGGATTAAGCATCTTTGGCTGTGTCGGGGTTAAGGACCACTGCGAGAAACTTTCAAAGGCGGACTGCCCTGGAAGCGGAGGGTGAGAAGCATAAAGTGGCAACGACTCGATCGAAACTGGTTGACTTAGAGTGGCTGGAGTCCAATTTCCCCTGCATGAGAGCATGCCCAGTCCACACGGAAGCGGGAAGATATGTCTCGCTGATTGCAGAAGGGCGTTATGAGGAAGCCTATCGATATGCCCGGAAGCCGAATCCGCTGGCTTCCATCTGCGGTCGGGTCTGTGGACACCCCTGCGAGACCGATTGCAGACGAGGGAAGTTTGATGCCCCGATTTCAATCCGGGCGCTCAAGCGTTTTCTCACCGAGCGGCACGGGCCCGAATCCCGCAACCCCGTCAAGGTTCTTCCTGACAAGGCTGAAATCATCCATTCCGAAATGGTTGCCGTCATCGGCTCGGGTCCGGCGGGAGTCTCAGCAGCGCATGACCTGGCATTGCTTGGCTATCCGGTCACGATCTTTGAAGCGGCACCCGTTCCTGGAGGCATGCTTCATCTGGGTATTCCGGAGTATCGACTGCCCCGAGATGTCCTCAACGCCCAAATCCGCGAAACTCTCGACCTTGGAATTAATCTTCGCCTGAACGCCAGATTGGGCAGAGACTATTCCCTGGCCGACCTCCGTGCTGAAGGGTTCAAGGCAATTCTGCTGGCACTAGGACTTCATCGCAGTCGTGACTTGACCGTCCCTGGCCATGATCTTGATGGGGTCGTAAAAGGGATCGACTTTCTGTTAAACGTCAATTTGGGCTACCGCTTTCAAGTCGGCAGGAATGTCGTGGTGATTGGTGGCGGCAATGTAGCCATCGACGTGGCGCGTTCGGCATTGCGCGAGCAACAGCGCCATTCCCTCCAGGTTCCCGATGTCAGTGTGTTGCCGGAAAGCCTGACAGAGGGAGAACAGAAAGTGGCCATGAATGAGTTGATGGACGTTTCCCGCGCTGCCTTGCGCATGGGCGCACGGGAAGTCCACCTGATCTGCCTGGAGTCCCGCCATGAGATGCCTGCCTTTGAAGAAGAGATCGAAGAAGGCCTGCGGGAGGGATTGAGAGTTCACCCTGCCCTGGGTCCCAAGCAGTTCATCGGCCGGGGTGGAAAACTCACGGGTGTTGAGACAATCCTTTGCACTTCGGTTTTTGATGCCCAGCACCGTTTTAATCCGA
>JBGOTQ010000461.1:0-5305 GCA_041476565.1 Terriglobia bacterium
CTTACCCGGCCTCGTTGTCAGTTGGGAAGGTGCTCATGGCAATGTGGCTGCCCTGGTTGCCCACGCTACACCTCGGGAGTTGAAAATCGTGGCCTTCAATATGGCGAAAACCTTCCAGGATGTAAACCTGCGAATTTGGGAGCTGGAAAACGGAACCTATGAGGTGCTGGAGGGGACCGACCTTGACGGTGACGACAAGCCTGATATCGTCACGACCAGGCGGACAATCCACTTGAAGCGTTACAGTGCGATCCACCTGACTTTGAGGCCTCGAAAAACCACCATCATCGAAATTAACCAGGTGGACAAGGAGACACCCTTGTGGAATCTTCCGGACCTGGCCATCGGTCCTGAAGACCTCCAATTTGATCCTGTCACCGAAAAAGGCCAACTCGTGATCCACAACATCGGTGCTAAGAAATCGCCTAACTTCACCCTTCAGGTTGAGAACGAAAGACGTGAGACTCTGCTAAAAAAGGAGATCTCCGGTCTGGATGCACCTCTCGATTTCCATTCTAAGACAGTGGTTGTTGACCTCAGTGGTCTGCATATCCTGGGGAGCCGGACCTTGATTTTTAGAGTGAACGCCGAACCTGCCTTTGAGGAGATTACGGAAGAGAACAACACGTTGCGCAAGACCTTTTAAAGCCCTTCCCATGAAACCAGAAACACCCTGTTAAAGTCATCCACATTTGAATGTTGCCTTCGTCCTGGGTTTGATCCGTGACGCGGTGTTTCACGTCCTCGACATCAGCAGGCGCGCGGCACCACCTCTGTACCACTGCCACTTCTCGGATTAGGTTAAGAGGTTTGAACGGAGCGAGAAAGCTATCCTGGATACCAGGCTTTTCGGGGATCATTGGGGTCCCGTTTGTATTCCCACGCCTCTTCGATTAAACGCCTAAGGTCGTAGCGGGGACGCCAGCCCAAGAGGAACTTGGCTTTGGAATTATCAAGCCAGGTGGACCAATACGGGGTCGTGACCGCCACCTGGGGCAAACCACGGGTTGCCTTTAGATAGTCGGCAACCTGGCGGTAATCGACAGGCTCATCCATGCAGATGTTAAAGGTCTGCTGCCTGGCTTTGGGGTGATTAAGGGCAAGCACAATGGCCTCCACCAAATCACTCACATGCACGAAGTTGCGTTTTACTGGTTCCCCATTGTGGTCAAGCATAACTGGAACAGCGCCTTGTTCTTGGTACTGTTCAGCTAGTTCCGGTCCAACCAAGTCCCGCCATCGTGGACCGCCGAACACATCAGGGCCAAAAGAAAGGGAGTATCTGAAGTCATCCTTTTCCATGATCCAGGGTGCTCGCAAGCATGTCCCAGACAGGTTGTATTGAATGTAATACTGCTCGAGCATAACCTCTTCAAGGACCTTGGAAAGCGCGTAACACCCGGGATATGCTGAGTGCCTTTGGGTTTCGCTGATTGGCGCCGGGTGCGGGTAAAAGAAATGCCCGAGCGCGGCATCGCCTCCAATCAGTATTATCTGCTGGAATATCTTGTTCGTGCGGCACTCTTCGAGAAGCCAGTATAAGCCCTTCACAGAAACGTCGATGACATCGTCAGGAGTCTCCTTGCAAGTGGCCAGGTGCAGGATGTGGGTGACGTCCCTGATCGCCTCCCGGATCGCTAGTCGATCTGAAATGCTTCCTCGTACGACCTCCATTCGACAGTTCGGCTCCAGGACTCGGTTGTGACATAAAACACGGATTACCACGTCCTGGTGCGAAGGGGAATCGAGGATCCTTTGTATAAAATGTCGACCCACCTTGCCAGTGGCCCCCGTGACCAGAATGCGCAGAGGAATAGAATCAGTGACCAAGATCGTCCTCCTATGAAACTGCTAGATCTCGCGGCAATGGGCCGAAGGTGAGACGCAACCGATCAAGCAGCCTGCGTGCAAGTCCCCTGAAAGGAGATTGTAGGGCACTCTTTAGCTCTGATACCCAAAACTACCCAGGGATACTCCGATGTTTTCAACCACAGCGCATCGGTAGACCTCGGCGGCAACCGCAATATCCTCCAAAGCCAGGCCAAGGGATTTGAAGAGCGTAATCTGGCTGGAATCAGTCCGCGATTTCGCCCTTCCCGTGACGACGTCACCTAGTTCAAGAATGCGGTTCCAATTCAAGATGCCCTTCTCTAAAGGACTCAACAGTTCTCCGCATTCGACCCGAGCCTGTTCCTTGGAATCGACAACAATCCTGTGACAGCGAGTGAGGCAGGTTTCATCGAGTTCCCGCTTGAACAGAAAATTCGATCCGGCGGCGTTGATATGGGTCCCAGGCTTCAGCCAATCTCCGCTGAAGACCGGAGTGGCTGAATTAGTAATAGTTATCAGAACATCGGCCTCCTCAACAACTTCCTGGGGATCTCGGGCTGCCACGCAGGAAATCTGGAGCTCCGCCTCCATTTCCCTGCAGAACTCCTGAACCCGCAGTGTTGATCGGCTGAAGGCAAGAACCTGTTGAATGGGGCGAACCCGGCAGATTGCCTGCAACTGGCTGCGCGCCTGCCAACCGGAACCAAAGATTCCAGCAACACGACTCTCCGGCCTGGCCATCCATCGAGTGGCCACTCCACTGGCTGCGCCAGTGCAGGTTTGGCCTAGACGGTTGGCCTCAATCACAGCCAGGATTTCGCTGGTCTCTGAGCTGTACAAGTAAACCAGAAAACGGGCGCGTCCCGCGATGACGGTGTAGACTTTCAGTCCCATGACCCCTGATTTCGGCAGTGAAGCCGCCATCAAATGCATTGTAGTCTTGGGCGAGTGCACCCGATGGCGCGGCATATTTTCCCCCTGGCCGTCGGCAAACTGCCGGAAGGCTTCCTCAACGACCGTAAGGGCGCGATCCATAGGGAGGAGTCGCTCCACGTCATTATCAGTGAGATAGCGGACCATAGAGTTCTAGCCCCAGGGTCTCAATGGTGTCATCTGATTCCGACCAGGCTGCCTGAACGGCGGTAAGCAACAGCCAAGTTAACAGAAAAGGAATTCTCGACATTTTATTTTCCATAAGAGAAAGCATGGTCGATCCCAATCCAGAGCTAATGGCGGCTCAAGAGCCAGCTGCGTTGATGTGATTTTGACCCGAGCCGCTCGAAGAATCCTCGGGTCGGCGCTTTGAAGGCATGTACCGAATGGCCCGACCCGTAGACCACTTTCGGGGATTCTACCCTTTGGCTCAAAAGCAGTGCAAAGCTCCACGAATTTGGATATTATAGCGCGGATCGACCTGTATCACTCAAGTTCCAATTCTGCAGATGATCTTCATCTGTTGGAAGACTCGGTTGCTCTGGCACATATGGAGGCTTTAAGAAACCAGGACATTCTAATTGCTCTACTGGTTCGACTTGGCGTGATTGCCTCCCTGGCTGCATTGCTCGCCAGATCTCAACGATTCAAGAAAACCCTTTTCGTTGAGCAGAGGACTTTCCCAGAAAAGTTGAACTTGGTTTTGTTCTGGGGGGGGCCCATCACTCTGGGTGTGGCCATTCGGTACTTCATGAGTTATGAATCGACCGACTTCGCCCTTGAAGGGACTTTCATTGCCGGGCTGCTGGGTGGGACCGTTGTGGGCGCTATTGTAGGCGGGATGACCGGTGCTACGGCTTTCTTCCTTCACAGGGAATGGATGGCATTGCCGCTCGCCCCGATATTTGGCCTGGCCAGCGGACTCTTACGCAACCTGTGTCCACGAAAAGAGGAAATTTGGGGATTCTCCCCGTTCCTATTAATTAACATCTTTGTTTCCTTGAGGTCCAAATCGCTGTTCAAGAAGTTCGGATGGCAACTGGCCTTCTTCCTGACAGTTCTGCTTTTTGACGTCACGCGTTACCTGATCGGTGAGAGTTCGCCGCCCGGTTGGCTCTTCTACTTTCAGTCCGACCATCCCGCGATACAGCTGGCTATATTCACTGCTACTTTGGGCTGCATCGGGGTCACCATCAAAATCTGGAACAACACCAGGATGGAAATGAAGCTGGCAGAACAAGAGGTGCTGGTTGTCAAGGCGCGCCTTGATGCCCTGGCCAATCAGATCAACCCCCATTTTCTGTTTAATACATTGAATTCCATAGCTTCTCTGATTCGAACCAATCCCGTCAAAGCTCGGACGATGGTCATCAAGCTTTCCCATATCCTGCGCAAACTGCTTCAAAGTCATGAGAATTTTGTGCCCCTGAGAGAGGAATTGGAGTTCATCGACAATTATCTTGATATCGAAGTGATTCGATTTGGCAAGGACAAGCTGCGAATTGAAAAGGAAGTTGATCCAGAGAGTTTGGATTCTCTGATTCCGAGTATGATTTTGCAGCCTATCATTGAAAATTCCATCAAACATGGGATTTCACCGAGGATCGAGGGGGGGAGTATTCGGATTCGATCGTCCCGGAACCAGGATAGAGTATTTCTTGAGGTGGAAGACGACGGACAGGGGATTCCGGAAGAAAGACTCCCTGGCATTTACAGTTCGGGCATTGGCATCAGTAATGTGTTGGAGCGGCTCAAAGTTGCTTATCATTCTGATTTTGTATTTACGATCAACAGTTTTCCAGGTCAAGGAACCTACACGCATATCGAGATTCCTTTGACGGAGGCCAAGGTCGAAACACCCCGGGTAAAATCAAGGGCTGAGGCTTGAGCATGTCAAGGGAGTATGACCTCTGCAGGCGGAAATCTTGGCATGCAGAGACCTCGACAAGACCACAATGATGCCGATTTCATGCCTTATCGTTGATGACGAAGAGCTCGCGATCGAAGAGTTGAGCTATCTGTTGGAATCTATCCCTGATATTAAGATCATCGGACAGGGGCGAAACGGCTTGGATGCCATCCGGCAAGTTCGCGAACATGAACCCGATTTACTCTTCCTCGATATCGAAATGCCCGGGTTGAATGGCTTTAGAGTTGTTGAGGAATTGGCCAAAAGTGATGAATTACCCCAGATAGTCTTTGTCACAGCCTATGACCAATATGCAGTGAGGGCTTTCGAAGTAAATGCGGTCGATTATCTATTGAAGCCTATTGACAAATCCCGCCTCGAAAAGGCGGTCCTGCGGGCTAGAAAACAGCTGGAGTCCGAAGTGACCTCCAATCAGAAGATCATGAGCTTACTGAATATGATTGCCTCCCCGAGTCCCAAACGTTCCAAGCTCCTGGTCAAGGACAAGAATCGGAATATTCTTGTTGATTCTGACGAAGTGATTTTTGCCAATGTCTCTGACGGAATTATCTCGCTTACAACCAAAGATATCACAGGAGAGACCAATTACCGCACGCTTGAAGATCTGCAAGA
>JBGOTQ010000462.1:0-5283 GCA_041476565.1 Terriglobia bacterium
GGTGAGGATCCTTCCACGAAACGAGTCTCAGGTCAAGGCTTGGCCGAGTAACAAGGGGTCTCAAGACTAAAAGGAGTTGGCATAGGATGCCTAAGGTCCAGCCCCAGACGTAACCCATGATACCCGCGCGCCTCACTAAAAGAACAAGTGAGACCAGGATACAGCAGTTGACTGCGACCGGGCCTAACGCTACGGCAAAGAAACGACCCTCGGCTCGCAGCGTAGCAGAGAAAAGGGCACCCAGCGCCAGTGGAAGAAGCAGAAGTGAGAAAATCTTGAAGATTCTTACTGCCAAGGCTGCTGACTCCGGCGACAAGCCCTCCCCTAAGAGATGAACTATGGGGGTTGCAAGTAGGAGGCAGACCAAGGAAAAGCAGAATGCAAGTAGGATAGTAATCACGCTGGCGGTAGCGAAGAAAGCGCGTGCTTCCTTCGCCCCTTCGCACAGTGCACGGTTGAAGGAGGGGATGAAAGCCGTCGCTACAATGCCACCTGACTGCAGTTGACCCTGCATGAAGAATAGCAACAGAAAGGCCACAAGAAATGCGTCCATGTCGGGTGACGCGCCGAAGTATTTAGCCGTGAGTACTTGCACGATAAATCCGCTCAACATGACGCCAATGCCTAGGAAGCTGTTGGTAGCAATGTTTCTTCCAACGAGAATAGGGGCTGTCTCGCAAGGATTCTGTCGGGTGGATTCGCTCAATGCATCCCTTTCCAATAGGTGCCGCCGGAACCGCGCTCACGATGCAAATCTAGGCGGCCCGCCCAGACAACAAAGTGGCGACTAAGGAGCGTTTCCGCCCTAGTATCGATACAGGTGACAACGTTGATCATAGGTTGCATGCCCTATCGCCTCCTCTCCAGATCCGGCGTGTGCAGACCTGAGGAAACAGTGAACCCGAGGTGTGCCAAAAGAACCATGACTACGAATGAGAACATGGTTGCCGTGACCACCATCGCCTCCAGAACACTATGCAGCATGGAGAAGGCGAATATCGCAATAAACCACGCGTAGCCGGGATTTAGAGACACTCTATAGCGCGCAATCGACTCTTTGATGCCGAGGATTAGGATCAGAACAAAGGAAGTCATCCCGACCATCCCTGTGTTGAGGAGGAGCTCAAGGTAAGCAGAGTGACCCTGAAAAGCTCCCCATCCCTGTGTGGCCGCGATTTCAGCTATGTGCGAAGGGGTAAAGAAACTGTTGTATCCGTAACCTTGAAGCGGCCGCCTTGCTGCATAATCCAGACACTCTTTCCATAGAGGGATGCGGCCAGTGAGGCTCAAAGTGTCAGAGTCCGTCCTTCCAAGCAGGATGCCCTGCCGGAGAGCCGTAAAGAGGGGGTCCCCGACAAGAAGGAGCAGAAGACACACGCCAATGCTGATACCGAGAAGCCAGGCCACCTTACGGGAGCGTGATGACATCGGGGCCCAGTAGACGAGAAGGGCGGCGATG
Organism: Terriglobia bacterium; assembly: GCA_041476565.1. GTDB lineage: Bacteria > Acidobacteriota > Terriglobia > Versatilivoradales > Versatilivoraceae > DATKMG01. Next base: position 1,460 of record JBGOTQ010000462.1, read on the forward strand.
CCGCTGGCAAACGCAGTCCTCGACCTGGTAAGAACGAGGAAGACGAGACCCACGCATGCGCACAGGAGGAAAAACCAGCGGCCGCGCTTTGCGGCCCTGCCGGCGGCGATACCCGTAAGCAGGAGCAGAGAGCAATTCAGCCCTTGGGGGTTGGGCAGCAGCGATCCCGCAAACCGATAGCCATGGGCGAAGGGTCGAAACGTACCGAGGACAATCTCGCACGCGACGCCTATGAGCAAATATGCAGTGGCAGTGAAGAAAACCCACAGGATTATGTCGCGAAGGGAAAAATGTTTGCCCACGGCCAGAGCGCCGAGGCAAAGCATCCACATGACCATCAGCCTCCTGAATGTAAGGGCGACGTCATCTGCCCACACGATGCTTAGCGATGCCCACACAAAGTAAAAAAGAATAAGCCAGCTGAGACCTCCGTTGAATGCGAGACGATTCCGGCCTCTACGCATCAGGCCGACTACTCCGAAAAGACCGAGCATTGAGAAAGTCACACGACGTACGAGATTTCCTTCACTCACGCTGGCTGCGACAATTTCGCTCGGCAACATGTACCCCTCGATAAGGGAGAAAAACAGATCATGGTTCGTGATGAAGAACACGGCCGCAAGGAGAACAAACGTACCCCATGGCACCTTTGCGTTTCGTGAGCGTGAGTCCAATATGGCGACATTGTTCATCCCGTTTGTCCCCGCCGCAAGGAATCGGTCAATAAGGCAAAGATATCAACCCTCGGTATTGTTGACGCTATACTGGCTATCAAGAGGGTATTTGCTGATCCAAAGCCCCCAAGACCCTTACCAGCCAAATTCCCAGGGGAAGAAGAACAAATAGAGTCGCGAAGTTACCCATGAAGTTCGGGTGGCTTAGGCCAGGGTCCATATCCAAGATGACAAAGTCGAGGTTTTTTCGCGACTATTGGAGTAAATTGACACATCTCCGAAAGTCGAAAGACCATTTACCTGAATGACTAGAACTTCCACAGGGCATGTAATAGAGCCGTCTTTTCTATTGAGGACTTCAAACCGCACCGAATCCGCGCAAAACAACTGGTTTAGTTTTCAAGAAAATCTTAAGTTCCGGCCAGAAAGAACAATTGTCGATACACTCCATGTCCATTTCCATGAATTATTCGAGTGAAACGTTGCTTCTGCCGTTCACCTTCCACAGGCAGGTGATCCCTGGACGGACACTGAAACGCCGCCGTTTTCAAGCGCCTACTCGTTATGTACTCCACTGGCCACATACGATGAAGCTCTTAGTGAGCCCGCAAAAACGTTCCCGATAAATAGATGATCCTGGGAACAGTTCTCTCAATTGTCGTCCAGTAAGGAGGCGAATTTCACACGCGGCGTCACGGGCACGCTGCCTGTTAGGTATCTTCGAATACCATCCAAGGGCATAGTGGCGAATCAAGAACGCACGAGTCTTGAGAGGCAGGAATTGGAAGAACAAGAAAATGAAATACGGCTCAATTGGAAAGTATCGATTGGGTGTTTGCAGAAAGAACCGCTTCCCCACGCGTCGAATTTCGTTCGCCATCTCTTTCTGGTGTTTATACGAACCCACATGTTCGATAACTGAATTAGAGAAGACCACATCAAACTGCCCATCGGCGAATGCGTTCATGTATCTGACGTCACCAACAATGCTTGAGAAACCCGGCAGCGTGACTTCGGTTTTGCCGAGATTAAGAAGAACAATATTTATGTTCGGTTCAGACGGAAAATTCATGTTCTCCCAAAAGTGCTGTGTTCCTCCCGCATCAAGTATCTTGATGGGTCTTCGGAGTGATCACATAAGGTCCGAAAAAAGAGAAAACCTCTTTCGGCGCATTCGATTTGAGAGTGAATTGGGACCCCTGTTGTCGTAAACGCGAGCCAGATAGGACATGTGATTCTTCTGGCCGCCTTGAACCTCTCCTGCAAAAGTCCAGGTCCTTCCTTGCTCACAATTCCAGTTATGCTGCCCCCTCACCCTTCAAAACCGCAGGAATGGTCTTGGCCAGAATTCGGATGTCCAGCCAAAATGACCACTCATCGATGTACCGCATATCCAACTCCATCCACTCATCGAAGGTGGTGGAGTTCCTACCATTGATCTGCCACAGGCATGTGATTCCAGGCCGAACACTGAAACGACGCCTCTGCCAGTCCTGGTCAAAACCGTTGTAGTCCCGCACCGGTAAAGGCCTGGGGCCCACCAGGCTCATGTTGCCCTTCAACACATTGAACAACTGCGGCAGTTCGTCCAAACTGGTCTTCCTCAACGACCGGCCCAGAGGAGTAATGCGCGGGTCATCCCTGATCTTGAAGACCGGACCGTCCATCTCGTTCATTTGCTCCAGCTCCTCTATCCTTTCCTCGGCATTCGACACCATGGTTCGGAACTTGTAAAGCCGGAACCGACGCTTGTTCAGACCAACTCGATGCTGGACAAAGAATACGGGTCCCTTTGTGGTCAACTTGATCATCAAGGCCGTAATCAAAAAGAGCGGCATCAGCAAGATCAGCAGCACCACTGAGACAAAGATGTCCAGCAGGCGCTTAACTATGAGAGGCCAGCCATAAAGGATCCCGCTATGGAACGTGATGACAGCCTCTTCGCCAAATTCCTCAGCCCTGGCATTGACCAACCTGGGATTAAACAGGCTCGACAGGTACCTGACTACGATCCCCTGTTCTTCACATAGGGTCACAATCTTTGCTGCCTCGTGATACAAAGACTTCACCGGCAAGCCAATGACGACTTCGTCCACGATGTGGGTTCTCAAATAGGAAGGGAATTCCGCCAAATCACAGATCAAGGTGTGCCCATCCCTGGACCCAGGGGCGCTTCCTGCCCAGTGGTTGTCCACAAAACCGCTGAGGATGTAGCCGAGTTCCGGCCGAGCCTTCAAATTGCCAACAAATTGAAATGTCCGTGGATTCATGCCCACAATTATCATGTTCCGCAAGTTGCGGCCGCGGAGACGCACCAGTTCCAGAAGGCGCCTGAGCCCGAACCGGCAGAGCGTGAGTAAGAGCGTGCTCGTCGACCAGAAGACCCCGATGAAAACAGGCGTCACCATGGCGAAATGGAAAACGTGCGCAGCAATGAAAAGAACCACACTTCCCAGGGTCGTCGCTTTGAGGATATCGAGTTCCTCACTTATTCGCGTGGAGAGGCGCCGGGAGTGATAGAGCCCGGCCACGGAAAGCGAGAGGTGCCCGCCCAGCACAAAGGCAAGCAATACCAAAAAGTTCCGCACCGAGATCCGCATTTCCAGGAAACGGACTAGCGGGACGGTTTCATTGTCACTGTAGTAAGACGCTACAGCCGCCAGGCACAGTGCAAGGACCAGAAGGAGAATGTCGAGCATCTCCAGGGCCTTGAGCATTAGTTGTCGACGGAAGAAAATCATAAAGTAGTGGTCAGAAGTTAAATAACCAAAGTTAGCCGCGAATGGACGCGGGATCACATCTAAAATCAGCCGCGAATGAACGCGGATGAACGCAAATTCAAAGATCAAATCTCAGACTTTGGAACCTAAGAACAACAACTGATCAACGTGTCATGGCCTACATCCCGCCCAACCAGTGCACCCTGATTAGCGATCAGAAACACCTTTAACAGGATAGACAGGATTAACAGGATGACCAGGATGAACCATATCCAAAGATCAAAGAGCAAGGAAACTCAGCCGCAAAAAAGCGCAAAAGACGCAAAACCAAGTTCAAAGTCGGCCGCGAATGAACGCGGGATCACATCTAAAATCAGCCGCGAATGGACGCGAATGAACGCAAATAAAAAAACAACCACCAAGGCACTAA
>JBGOTQ010000463.1:0-5244 GCA_041476565.1 Terriglobia bacterium
AAGCCCGATAGTCCTGGGCCTTATGTTGATCGGCGTTGGCTGGGCAACGGGTGGAGGGGCCGCCCAAATCCTTTTTAGCCTCTTCGCGATTGATGTATACCATGCTGGTGACCAGGGTATCGGCATTCTTTATTCTGCTGCCGGATTTGGCATTATGAGCGGCGCCACGGTAGCTAACTGGTATTTCCGCAACAAGTCGTTTTCCTTAACGAAGTGGGTCCTGGGAATCAGCATGGTATTGACAGGCGTTTGTTACAGCGTTTTCAGTTTCAGCCAGCACCTCTGGACCGGGTTCGTTTGGATGGCCTTGAGTCGTGTAGCCATGGGGATCAACAATGTTATCGGTACGACATTGTTGATGAACCTGGTCCCTACAGCTTTCCGCGGTCGCACTTTTTCCACGCGGGAGACGGTTGTGATTCTTACCATGGTTCTTTCCATGTTGCTGGCTGGTGTGGGCCAGCACTATACAGGTCCTCGCACCATCGGGTTGATAGCCGGGATCCTGACCTTGAGCACGGGGGTCATCTGGCTGATTGCCAACTGGCTTGGAGTTTACGGCGAGGACCAAACGAACTAAAAAGGTGCTTGAAGATTCCCCGCTGAGCATTGAGTGCCGAGTGATAATTTATTCGAGAAAGGAATGACAAAATGAAAAACACCACGACACGACGCAATCTCATGAGAATTGCAGGCCTGTCAGGAGCAGCAGCCGTGCTGAATGGAAGAAGCTTCTCGGCCTCCGAAGACGCCGGGAAAAAAATCACTTTGGCCTTTGTGGGATGCGCCCACATCCATACTCCGGGGTACATCACCTTGCTGAAAGGCCGCAATGACGTCCAAGTCAAGTACGTTTGGGACAGGGATGCGGCCCGCGCCTCCAAACGAGCAGGGGAACTGGGAACCAAGACTGCTAAGAGCCCTGATGAAGTCTGGTCTGATCGGGAAGTGGCAGGAGTCGTGATTTGTTCAGAAACCAATCGGCACGCCGACCTGGTGATAACTGCGGCCCAAACAGGCAAGCACATGTTCGTGGAAAAGCCTTTGGGTATAACTGCGAAGGAAAGCTATGCCATGGCCGGTGCTATTGAGAAGGCCGGATTGCTTTTTACTACCGGTTATTTCAACCGCACGATCCCGCAACACCTCTTTCTGAAGGATCAAGTCGCGAAGGGAAACCTCGGTAAGATCACCCGGATCCGCGGTTCAAACTGCCACAATGGTTCTCTGGGCGGCTGGTTTGACACGGAGTGGCGATGGATGGCCGACCCGAAAATTGCCGGTGTCGGGGCTTTCGGCGATTTGGGAACCCACCTGCTGGATATTCTGATGTGGCTGCTGGGTGATGTGGACACTGCTACAGCAGATATCAAGGTGGTGACAAGCCGCTATGGAGACTGTGACGAATCGGGCGAGGGCTTATTGAAATTCAAGGACGGAACCACTGGGACACTGGCTGCCGGATGGGTGGACATCGCCAACCCTGTGACCCTGGAAATCAGCGGGACCGAAGGTCACGCTGTCATAGTGAACGAGGAACTCTTTTACAAATGCCAGAAGGTCCAAGGAGCCGATGGGAAGAATCCATGGAAACTCCTGCCCCAAGCCTATCCTGCACCCTTGCACATGTTTGTTGAGGCCGTGGGAGGGAAGAAAGGACTGCCTCTGGTGTCTCCCCATGAGGCGGCGACGCGGGTTAGTGTGATGGAAGCAATGTACCAGGGCTCTCGGACCCACCAGTGGGTGAAGCCACTGTAAGGCAATGAGCTGTACCTGGAGTTTCCACTTAAGATGCGGGTGTGGAGGGCCGAATTCTGTTAGGCGGATGAATTGGCAAGTGGTAAATGGCCATACAGGGTGACAGCGGTACCCCGCCCGGCCCTCTAGAACTCTCATCTGCGGCGGCGCCCTATAGTGGCTCAAAACTGACTTTTATGAAAATACGAGTTTTGGTAGCCACGACAAACCGCTTTTGATTTGTCGTGGGCTTTTGACCACATACGAGAAGTCCACGATGAATTCAGAGTACGAATTCATCGTGGCTACCCCGGCCATTTTAATCCGCGGTGGTGAGCGACCACGGCCCCGACAAAGCGGGGCCCTCCAACATTTTCATTCCCGGCGGCCGGCTAAGTGACAACCGCTATGAACCCCATCCAAAGATGCAGTTGGCCCAAGTGTAATCTCAGCCTGGACTACCACGATCGGGAGTGGGGTGTCCCTGTCCATGACGATCATGTCCTTTTCGAGGCACTGGTGCTGGGAGGGGCACAGGCCGGACTGAGTTGGGAGATCGTCTTGAAGAAGCGAACTCACTACCGTGCAGCCTTCCACCAATTTGACCCCTTACGAGTCTCTCGATTCAGAAGAGCAGGGATTGAACGGATGCTCAAGAATCCCGGCCTGATTCGCAATCGGTTGAAGCTTGAAAGTGCCGTTTCGAATGCTAAAGCCTTCCTGATGATCCAGGCAGAGTTCGGCAGTTTCAATGGTTACGTCTGGCGATTTGTAGGCGGAAAGCCTAAGGTGAACCACTGGAAATCACTCAAGGAAATCCCTGCCCGTACACCCGAATCGGATGCTCTCAGCAAGGACCTCCAGCAGCGCGGTTTTAAGTTCGTCGGCTCGACCATCATTTACGCGGTCATGCAAGCGGTCGGAATGGTGAATGACCACGTGGTGGATTGCTATCGTTGGCCTGAGCTGCAGAGCTCTTGATGCATCTGCCTTCCCTCGGATGCGGTCAGAGGTCTCTTATCGATATTATGCAACTTATAGTGACGACTTTAGAGATCGCTCCTTTTGCACTTCGCCCCTCACCACGCCTTCGGCACTCCTCTCCCCGATGGGAGAGAGGCCAGGGGGAGGGGTTGGTCACTACATTTTCCAATCCCCTATAGAATCCTTGCCGGGTTGATGATCGCAGTCCCTTTTCAGGAAGGGTTCGAACTCTGGTTCTGTGCCTTCTGGCCGGCTTCAAGAGTCTTGATAATCGTCTCGACATCAAACACGCACCCACCCCAAGTACCGCCGCTCACTCCTTGCAGGGCAGCCCAGAGCCGCGTGTCGTCAGGGAGTTGATCGTCGTGCGAAAGATCAGACCGGAATGGCCGATTTGCCAGGAGTTCGCTTCCCCGTTCCGTGCCGAAGATTTCGTCACCGTGGCCGACCAGGTTGATGCTTCCTTCCAGGCGATGACGATCAATCCTGATCTCAATCAGGTCTCCATCAATCACTTTGCCAATCGGTCCACCGGCCAGGGCCTCCGGTCCTACATGGCCGATACAGGCCCCTGTGGAGACTCCAGAAAACCGGGCATCAGTAATGACCGCAATTTCCTTTCCGAAGGAAAGATGCTTCAGGGCAGAAGTAATCTCGTAGATCTCCTCCATCCCCGAACCCAATGGTCCTCTACAAATCAGAACAACCACGTCGCCCGGTTTGACACGCTCCGGTCCCTGGCTTTTGATGGCTCTGATTGCATCTTTTTCCCGTGTGAATACCCGAGCCGGGCCCAGCTTGCGGTAGACCCCGTCAGAGTCCACTACGCTCGGGTCGATGGCAGTACTTTTGATGACCGACCCCTCCGGAGCGAGGTTTCCAAGGGGGAAAGTGACCGTGCTGGTCAAGCCTCGGCCTCGGGCTGTTTGGGGACTCATAATGACGTCATCAGGATTAATTCCATCTCGATCCACCAGAAGATTGCGACACTTCACCCTTCGCTCCGACTGTTCCCACCAATCCAGCATAGAATCCAGGGTCTCACCGGAGGCGGTTAGCTCCTTCAAGTTGAGAAGACCCAGGCGACGCAGGTGCAGCATGACTTCCGGTACACCCCCGGCCAGGAACACCCGGACAGTAGGATGAGACACGGGTCCATTAGGAAGGACATCTACCAACCGGGGTACCTGGCGATTGACGCGGGTCCAATCCTCCACCGTCGGTTTCTTCAAACCAGCGGCATGAGCGATGGCAGGGACATGCAGTAACAGATTTGTCGACCCTCCAAAAGCTGCATGGACGACCATGGCGTTCCGTATTGAACGCTCGGTGAGCAAGTCTTTCATCCGCAGTTGGCTTTCTTCCAGCCACAGCAAAGCCCGAGCGGAGCGCCGAGCCATATCGAACCAGATGGGCTGCCCCGATGGAGCCAGTGCCGAATGGGGCAAAGTAAGACCCAGGGCTTCAGCCACTACTTGTGAAGTTGCCGCGGTCCCTAAAAATTGACAACCGCCTCCCGGCGAAGCACAGGCCCTGCAAAGCATTTCAGCGGCTTCCTCCAGCGTGGTTTCTCCGTGTGCAAAGCGGGCGCCAAGGGACTGGACGGCTCCAGCATCCTCCCCATCAATGGGGGGGAGCGTAACCCCGCCGGGCACCAAAATCCCGGCCAGATTGTGCATCGAGGCCAGTGCCATCATCATGGCAGGAAGCCCTTTGTCGCAAGTGGCAACGCCCATCACTCCCTTCCGGGTGGGGAGGGATCGAATCAGGCGGCGCAGCACTTGGGCGGCATCGTTGCGGTAAGCCAGGCTGTCCATCATCCCGGCAGTCCCCTGGGTCCTCCCATCACAAGGATCGGTGCAGAAACCCGCAAACGGAATTACTCCCAACTTTTTCATTTCTTCAGCTGCCGCCTGCATTAGCAACCCAACTTCCCAATGACCGGTATGATAGCCGAGAGCTACGGGTTGGCCGTCGGGGGCTCGAATTCCTCCTTGAGTGCTTAGGATCAGGAATTCCCTCCGCCCCAGTTCGGCGGGGGTCCATCCCATCCCAGCATTCTGACTGAACGCAAACAAGTTCCCACTCGGTTCCTGGCGAAGCATTTCCTCACTGACGGGCACGGTTCCATGGGGTCCAGGGGATTGCGTCTGCAGGTCATAAATTGCATTCTCCCCGCTGTCCAGAATCGTCTGCAGAATCCTGTTTGAATTTTCGCTGCTCTGGTTTAGATTGCTCATTTCACTGCTCCTTGGTCAATCAGAACGAGGGTAAATATCCGATTCTTCTGAATCACCCTCCTCAACGCTGATTGAAAATAGCAGAATCGATGATGTTTGTCAGGTTTTGGGAAAAAGTCGGTCTCATGAAAATGCGAGTCTTGGTAGCCACGACAAACCAGTTTTGGGTTTGTCGTGGGCTTTTGACCACATATGAAAAGCCCACGATGAATTCAGAGTACGAATTCATCGTGGCTACCCCTGCCATTTTCATCTGCGGTCGTAAACTTGAAACGGTCATGCT
>JBGOTQ010000464.1:0-5192 GCA_041476565.1 Terriglobia bacterium
CAGAGGCGAAGTTATAGATTCCGCAAATGCCGCACATAAGTCACGTCAACGGTTCGTGCACAGCCCGCTCTCCCGGGCCAATACGAGTGCCTGCTCGGCCTCAGCTGGAACGGTAAACAATCTCGGACGACTTCGGCGGTCTCTCGGACGAAGTGTCCAGATAGCTCTGGCACCAGTGCTCAAAAACGAGCAACCGCCAGATGTCCTGACTGTGGTCTGACCTTCCTCTCGAGTGTTCAACCAGAAGCCGATCGACAAAGGCCTGATTGAAATAACCCCGCTCTCGGCTGCGCTTGGAGAACAGGATGTCGCGGGCATAACCTTCGAGGTCGCTCTTGAACCAGTGCACCAGCGGGACACCGAACCCCATCTTGGGTCGGTTCAACAGGGCCGGCGGCAACAGGTCCTTCAAGAAACGCTTGAATAGATATTTTCCCTGGCCGTTTCGAAACTTCAATCGCGCTGGGATCCTTGCCACAAACTCCATCAACTTGTGATCGAGCAGCGGAACTCGCGCTTCGAGGGATTGCAGCATGCTGGTCCGGTCAACCTTCGCGAGGATGTCCTCTGGCAGGTAGGTTTTGGTATCAAGATACTGCATCCGGGTCAGTTCGTCGTGCCCGGCGGTGCTGGCAAAATAATTCTGAAACACGTCGCCCTGGCCGTTGGGAATCAAGGCAGCAAAGTCCGGATCAAAGAGGTCCGCCACGAAACTCGGAGCATGCCAGTACGCCACATTCATGTAAGTTTCAAACGGTGACATTCCCAGGCGACGAAGCGAACCGCTCCCGCGAGTTCCATCAGGAAGAGCGCTGGCGAGGGAACCGAACAAAGCCTTGCGCAGCCCTTGGGGCAAGAACTCCAACCGCCGCTGCCGTTCGCGCACAGCCAGGGTATCCGCGTAGCGCCGGTACCCTCCGAAGAGCTCGTCACCTCCATCACCGGACAAAGAAACCGTCACATGTTGCCGTGCCAATTTCGAAACCAGCAACGTGGGAATGGCCGAAGAATCCCCGAAAGGCTCGTCAAACTGGCGAGCCAGCACCGGGAGCAGATCTATGGCATCGGGACGGACAATCAGCTCATGATGTTCTGTGTGGTAACGATCTGCCATCTGACGGGCATAGATCAGCTCGCTGAAGTCTTCCTCTTGGAACCCAATGCTGAAGGTCTTGACTGGCACGTCGTTCAGGCGGGACATCACCGCGACCACACAGCTGGAGTCCAGCCCGCCGCTGAGAAAGGCTCCCAGAGGTACGTCGCTGATCAGGTGCAGTTTAACGGTTTCGCTGAGCACGTGTCGAAACTCGGCCAGCCAGTCCTCTTCAGACACATCGGCGGCTGGCTCGAAGTGGAGATCCCAATATTGGCTAATCGTCGCGGTCAGTTTCCCGGTCAGAGAGTTCCGTCGCACCATCATCGAATGCCCTGGCAGCAGCTTGTGGAACCCATTGAAGATGGTTCTGGTGTGCGGAATGTAGCCGTAGAGAAAGTAATCCTGAAGCGCTAACGGATCAAGCGCCCCTGTTCCGCGGTTAGCGTAGATCGCCTTCAGCTCCGAAGCGAAAAGATACTGGCGCTCGTCCAGCGAGTAGTAGAGCGGTTTGATCCCCACGCGGTCACGAGCGACAAACAGCTGCTTTCTCGGGGCATCCCAGATGGCAAAGGCGAACATGCCGTGCAGGTGGGCGACGCAGCTCTCCCCGAATTCCTCGTAAGCATGGACGATCACTTCGGTATCGGAAGCCGTGGCCATGCGATGGCCTCGCGCCATTAGGAGATCGCGCAATTCCTGATAATTGTAGATTTCTCCGTTAAAGGTGATCCAGATTTCGCCAGTCTCGTTGCTGAGCGGTTGTCCGCCGCCGCTGAGGTCAATGATGCTTAGGCGGCAGTGGGCCAATCCAAGCCCCGGCTCAACATGGAATCCATCTCCATCCGGGCCGCGGTGCCACAGCGTGGCGTTCATTCGATCGAGCAGCATGCGGTCCAACGGCTGATCATCGGAGTGAAGTATTCCTGCAATTCCACACATCAGACTTTAATCCATTGCCACTGGGCCAAGAGGCGGCCCTGTCAGGCGAATCTAGCGGGCCATCACCGGAGACGACGCAACCTTTGAGGCTGGCAACTCGGGCTGACGGGCCGCTCTCTCGACGCCAGCTGGAACCTCAGCCAGCGCTTTGCGGGTCAGAACCTTGAGAGTCGCTACAACACCGACCCAGTGATAGACCAGGTCAAAATATTCCATGTTGTTAAAGGCCCCATTGACCAAGAACCCAACGTAGCTGACCTGAATCATGTTCGAGTAGTTGACCAGCCATTCCAGGTCGGGGCGTTCTCGCACTGCGCTCTTAATGCGTTGCAGACTCAACAGACAGCATCCGATCATAGACAGGAAAATGATCAGCCCCGGAAAACCGTGTGCTGCCAGAACCCCGAAATAAATGCTGTGGGAATTCCAGTAAGAGCCAAACTCGTCGATGAACTCAGGGAAGTAGTGGGCGAAGGTTTCCATCGAATAGAACTGAAATCCCCCACCTGTGAAAGGACGATCTAACGCCACTCGCCAGCTGAAATCCCAAGTCCCTATGCGGGACATGGCCGACCGGTCCTCCTCAAAACTGAAAGTCGACCTCTGGCGATTGAGCCATTTCTCGGGAAGCAAAGTAGGCGCCGCCATTCCGATGAGCAGGAGCAGAACCACCGCCAGGGCTTTCCTTCTTCCTTTGAGGACAATGGTTAGAATCACCGCGCCAAGACCCAGGAAGCTGGCACGTGAGTAGGTGAACATGATTGATGGAATCGTCAGAAAGAAAGAGACTTGCAGCGTCCTCTTCAGCCAAAGGGGCTGGGAGTCCTTTGAAAGATACCAGAAAATTGGCAAACACATGTTGAGAGCCAGGCCAAGCGCATTGTTGGCACCGATGATGGAAGGCTCAGGACCCCAGACCGTTTGTTCGCCCCCGGTCACGAAACCGAAGATGCCTCCTTTGACCCCGTAGTAGCCTAGCGAAAAGGCCACTACCAGGCAGAAGGTGCGAACGCGAGTTTGATCGCTCAACAGGGTTGCCGTCAGCAAAGCCATGATAATGATCTTCGCCATGTTCTGGCAGTCCGTCCAGGCGAGTCCGGGATAGAAGGCAAAGGTACTGGACAAGGCAAACATGCCCAGTAGTGCCATCATCAGTTTGCTCTCACGCTCCTTGAGAGGAGCGAGATCGCCGTCGTGTCGAATGCAACCTCCAATCAAGGTCCCGATCCCAGCGAACTTGGCGACAGGCCAAGTGCGAACGAATGACCATGCCAGCAGGTGGGGATACATGTAGCTAATCCAAGCGTAGACAAGCGCACCATAGTAGGGTCGGAAAATCCCGACGGGCAGACTAGCCAGGACGATTACGGCAATCAAATAGTCACGCATGAACGAATTCGCTCTCCCACCAGCTTACACTGCAAACTTGTACCAGCACTGCTTACTGGCAAAGACGGCGAGGTCTTTGTCGTCGAGCCCTGTTCGGCGCAGAGCATAGCGGTCTGTTTCCGCCGTATTGGTCCCAAAGACAGTTGTCACGGCAGCTCGAAAACCGAGTTCTTCCACGACCGATTTCAGCTCCGGCGTAAAATCCACCGCACGACCGACCGGATAGGCAAAGACTTCCACGGGCTCGCCAATTTCCTTCTCAATCTTCTTTTTGGACTCCAGAATCTCCTCTCGAGCCTTGTCCAGCGGAAGCTGAGACAGTATCGGATGAGTCACTGTGTGAGCTCCGAACCGGATGCCGTTGCGCCCCATTTCCCTTGCCTGGTCCCAGGTCAACATGCTCTCGCGCAATTCTCCAAAGTCGTGGATGTTGAGCTCCTCCAGCATCTGTTCGACGACGGCGAGCTTGCGCTCATGGGGGACATGAAACAGTGCCCACAGGATCTGCATTGCGGCGGCCAGGCGCTCCTTGGGGGTGTGCAGAAGAAACCGTTGTCCTCCGCTAAGAGGCGCCACGTATTCCTGGCGTGAGGTGTGCTTCATGGCAAAGCACACTTTATCGTTCCATAGGATATCATCTCGATTGACGAAACCTGTCGTCAGGAAGATCGTCGCCGGGACCTTGTAATGCTTTAGGATAGGAAACGCCAGTTCGTAGTTGTCACGGTATCCGTCGTCAAAAGTCAGTGCGACAGCATTTTTCGGGACCTGTCTTCGGGTATCGAGTTGCCGAAGCAGATCTCCAAGATCAACCACGCAGTAATGTCTGGCTAGGAACGCCACTTGACGAGCGAAGGCCTCGATATCTACGCTGGGGAAAAAGGGATCGTGCCTCATGGTAAAACGATGATAAGTGAGGACCTGAAAATTCGGAGATTGGCGTCTGGCAATATACGGAAAATCTGGCCGGCCAGTTCTTGACCGTCGCAACTGGGTTTCGTTGGCCAGGAAGTTCAGACCGGAGAGCAGACCAGAATGCCAGCAGATCCGGGTTAAAGTGGATAAGATAGCCCTCCGCATTCTCATCTTATTGACGGGATTGATGCCAGAGCTCCAGCACCAAAAATACCCAGATGTTGTCCCCAAAGAAATTTGTGTCGTCGCTGTGGTGCATCTCAAAGAGCTTTTCGAGGAAACTGCGCTTGAAGTATCCGCGCTGCAGAGAGGCCTGGCTTAAGAGCGTGTCACACGCCAGTTCGCGCAGCTTCGGGACCGTGCGCAGCCAGGGACTGATGGGCAAGCCAAAGCCATGTTTCTTTTTGGCGAGAATCTCCGGAGGCAGAAAATCTTTGAAAGCCCTCTTGAAGATGAACCGCTTTTCGAAGCCTTTCACCTTCAGGCGAGCCGGGATCTTGCCACTGAACTCCACAAGCTGCCGATCCAGCATCGGGAAGCGCACGCCAACGTTTGCCAGCTCACACATCCGGGTTACCTTGCGAAGATCGTTGTCGGTAATTGTGATTGCCAGATCGATGTTCAGGAGACGATTGAGCATGGTGCTGGCGACCGCGTTGTCGTAATAGTCCTTCGCGAGCAGGATCGCAGAGTTGCTGGAGATGGCTGCCAGAAAGTCATCGGTGAACAGTTCTTTCAGGTTCACGCTTTCGAGCAAATTGTACGAGAAATAACGGCGTGGTTGTGGAAGGTTGGACCGCCGAAGGTACTTTCTGGCTTTGCCGATGAGGCCTCGCTCCCCCAGCGGCAAGCC
>JBGOTQ010000465.1:0-5187 GCA_041476565.1 Terriglobia bacterium
CAGGGCAGCCCCGTATTCCCCTATGTAAGTGGCAGATTGACATAGAACCGGTCATTCCGCTTTAGAGATTGAAATAGACAGGTGCCTATCACATTCCCCGACGGCGGGACAAGAGGAGAAACCATGAGAATCTTTTTCCCAGTCAGAGTCCTGCTGGTAATTCTAGTGACAACAAACCTTGCGTATTCAGTGACCACGGGCACGATTCGAGGCACCATTACCGATCCGAGTAATGCGGTTGTTCCTCAAGCTCGCGTCACTGTGTTTAACGAAGGGACCAACGAAACACGCAGCCTGGACACGGGTGCCACGGGCGCATTTGAATTCCTCTTGTTGCCCGTCGGCACTTACACCTTGCGGGTGGAGAATCCGGGATTCAAAACCTATGTCCTGCATGGAATCCCCTTATCGGTCAATCAAGTGGCCTCCTTCAATGTGGCGCTTCAAATTGGCTCCTCCGAGTCGACGGTCAATGTCGACGCGAATCCACTGGAGATCGATGTCGCGAACACCGCGCTTGGGACCGTTATTAACAGTCGGGCCATCCGGGACCTGCCTCTCAACGGACGTAACGTGTACCAGTTGATGGTCCTGCAACCCGGTGTCAGTGACCCCAAAGGGGGAGGAGGGGGAAACCCCGCTGTTATAGGGGTTGGTCCCTCGGTCTTTTCCAGCGGCGGGGGGCGTTTGACCATGAACAACTTCATGGTGGATGGAGGAGACACCAATGGGACCTACGCTAACGAAGCCACCATTGAACTGATTCCAGACGCAGTCGAGGAATTCCGGGTTCTCACTAGCAGCTCCAATGCGGAGTTCGGGCGAAATGCTGCGTCGATTGTGAACGTTATTTCGAAGTCGGGAACGAACCAATGGCACGGGGACGCGTTCGAGTTCTTTCGCAACGAACGACTCAATGCTAGAAATTTCTTCGAGATCGATCGAGCTCCCTTCAAGCTCAATCAGTTCGGTGGGACAGTGGGCGGTCCCCTCCACAAAGATAAGACATTTGTGTTTGGCAGCTTTCAGACCAGCCTTCGACGGCAGGGCATTTCCGGGTCGCCGCGCCGGGTTTTCAATGATGCCGAGCGGGCAGGGGACTTCTCAGCGCGAAATCCGGAGGGCTTTTCCGGCTCGCTGACGGACGACCTATGTTTTCCCAGGGACGTTTCGAACCCTAAGAACTGTTATCCGGCAGGGACCCCTTACAGCACCATCTTCCCCGGTGCGGTCATCCCCCCTACCTTCTTCAGTCCTGTCTCCCAGAACATCATCACGAATTTCATCCCTCGTGCCAACTCTGGGAGCAACTACCTTGTAGCGACGCCGGTTCAGCCCCAAGATGATTACCGGTGGACTCTGAAAGTAGACCAGGTGTTGAGGGGCGGACATAAACTGGCGGGCTTTTACTACTTTGATGATGTCAGGACCAACAATTTCAGCGTGCTGGAAACCTCCATGCCGGGTTTCCCAGTAATCACTGAGGTCCGTTATCAACAGATTAACCTATCAGACACCTGGATCGTCAATCCGGCCACTCTAAACGAGTTTCGCGTTGGTTATCTGCGAAAAGGTGCCGGCCGAGAAAACGACCCGGAGCGTGTAATCCCGGTCGCCTCACTGGGCTTTACCGGAATTACGCCTGGCGAACCGGCTGAACTGCAGACCATGCCGGCAATCAATATTCAGGGTGGGCCCGTTTTTCAAGACCCTTTGACCGGGTCCGGTGGACAGAAGGATTTTCAGAATAACTTCCAGTTTACGGACAATTTTTCAAAGATCAAAGGACTTCATACCCTGAAGTTTGGTGGTGATGTCCGCCGGCTTCGGTATAACCAGATGCTGGTTTACAGCTTTGATGGCAACTTTGCTTTTAATGAGGCGGGTTCTAACACTACTGGTGATCCTTTCGCTAACTTCGTGCTGGGTCTTCCAACCACTTACCTGCAGGGGGTTACTTCTAACCAACGGCTGACTTCTACCCAGGTCAATTTCTATGGACAGGACAGCTGGAAAATCCGCCCCAACCTGACGTTCAATTACGGCCTTCGTTGGGAACTCACGACACCGTACGTTGAGAAAAACAACTTCTTGCAGGTATTCCGGTTCCCAGCCGGGCCGGGCCAACCTGCCCCGCAATCGCAAGTGTTCCCAACGGCTCCTCCCGGATATCTTTTTCCGAATGATCTGGGAGTACCTCGCGGTTTGACCAAGACCTATTTCAAAGCCTTCGGCCCGCGAATTGGACTGGCCTACAGCCCCGGCTGGCTGGGCGCCAACAAGCTGGTCGTCCGGTCTGCCTTCGGGATGTTTTACAATCCCGTCGAGCAATTTGTGCTGCTGCAATTCAACGGTAACCCTCCCTTTGGCGCCAGCACATTTATTTCCGATCCCGGATTTGCCAATCCATTTGTGGACCAATCCGGCAAGCCATCGCCCAGTCCTTACCCCTATTCACTCCCCAAGCCCGGGCAACCCGTAGACTTCAACCAGTTCTATCCCATCCTGATGTACGGGCAGTTTCTGCCTGATCAGCGGACTCAGTACATGGCGCAATACAACCTGATGATGGAATACCAGCTCAGCCCGTCGATGCTGATCGCCGCCGGTTACGTGGGGAGCCAGGGTCATCGCCTCCTGGCCAATTATGACATGAATCCCGGGAACCCCGAGCTGTGTCTGCAACTCGCCGCCCATGGGTGCGGACCGTTTGCAGAAGACTCGAACTACACGGGGCCCTCGGGAGAGACCATTTTCGGGACACGTCCGGCCGGTGCATTCTCCAACAACGGTGAAACCGAAGCCATGAGCAGTGTGTTTGCACAACACACGATCTCCAACTCGAACTACCACTCCTTGCAGGCCCGCATTGAACGACGCTCGACCGACCTGCAGTTTCTAGCTTCCTATACCTTCTCGAAGTCAATCGACAACGCATCGGGCTTCCAGAATCTCCTCAATCCGTTTTGCTTTAGTTGTGATCGAACCCTATCCGGGTTTGATGTCCGGCACCGGTTTGTGTTCAGCTACACATATCGGCTGCCTCTCAGGCGATTCGCTGGCTCTCACGCAGGCTGGGAGAAGGCAATGGACGGCTGGGAAGTTGGAGGCATCACTACCTTTCAAAGTGGGATCCCCGTTCGTTTGATGGACTCAGGGTCCGACAACTCACTGGTGGGCGGATATGCCTATGAGTCGGCTGACCGGCCGGATGTCATCGCCCCCATCCGCATCCAGGATCCGCGACAAGGCGGGGCCGCCGGGTCCAACCAGTTTTTCGATCCGGCCTCGTTCGCAGTTGAGCCCTTGGGGAAAATCGGCAATGCGTCCCACAACCTGTTCTCAGGCCCTGGACTCAACAACTGGGATTTCACCCTCATCAAGCGAACGACCTTCAAGGAACACTACGAGCTGGAGTTTCGGTCGGAATTCTTTAACCTCTTCAACCACACGCAATTTAACAGTCCCAATGGAGACATTGCGGCAGGGGAATTGTTCGGAGGAGTCTTTTCGGCTGCCGATCCCCGATTCGTTCAGTTTGGGCTGAAGTTGCAGTTCTAATCGTACGTGACCGATGAGGTACAAAAGGAAATCATGGCGAGAGAAATTGGTTGATTGCAAAGGACTCCCCAGGGTCGAACCGATTACGGAGAGGATGAGTATCCGCTGGGGAAAAGGGACACTTGTGATTCCTGCGCCGGCGGAAGTGGACGAGATCATGAAGCAAGTTCCAAAGGGAAAACTCGTCACCATCAATGGGATTCGCAAGTTCCTGGCGAAGAGGCACAGGGCGACGATCGGTTGTCCGATTACCACAGGGATATTTGCAATGATTGCCGCGCATGCGGCCCATGAAGAGTTGGAGGAAGGCAGAAAAAAAGTCATGCCCTATTGGAGGACCCTCAAATCTCATGGTGAAATAAATCCCAAGTATCCGGGAGGCATTGAAGAGCAGAAACCACGACTGGAATTTGAGGGGCATAAAGTGATTCGGAAGGGAAAGAGATACTTCGTGGAAGACTACGAGAAGCATTTGATGCTGGGTTAAAACTGGTAAATCGGAGGGCCACGCTCCGTCGTGGCCGAAACCGAGGACGCGACGGAGCGCGTCCCTCCAGATAATGCCGGAACTCAGGACGCGACAGAGCGCGTCCCTCCAGGCAATGAGGGAAATGCTACAGCGCAAGACGCCAGTGCACTTGCCGGCTCGTGATTCATTCAACCTCTCGGTGATCATCTTTGTAACGGTTTGCACACAGGATCGGAAGCCGTTTCTCGCACGGCAGGATATCCACGAATTGTTGCGGTCGGTTTGGTCAGTGGCCAGTCATTGGCTGGTCGGGCGTTATGTGCTGATGCCCGACCATATTCATTTTTTCTGTGCTCCGAGTGGGTACGATTATCAACCACTCGCAAAATGGGTCCAATTTTGGAAGTCTCTCGCGTCGCAGATGTGGCCGCGACCGGAGGAACAACCGATTTGGCAAAAATCATTTTGGGACACTCAGCTCAGGAGAGGGGAGCGCTTTGGTGAAAAATGGGAGTATGTAAGACAAAATCCGGTCCGCAAACGGCTGGTCGTATGTCCGGAGGATTGGCCTTATCAGGGGGAGATGAACATTTTTGAATGGCACGAAACCTGAAAAACGGTCGGCTCACAACGTCCTCCTCCGAAAAGGATGTTTCTCGAAGAGGCTTCCAATTATGCTAAAGCAAATGCTGTTAACAGGCGCCTATGAGCGGTATTGGTTTGAGGACATCAACAAGGTCCTTGTTTCTGTGTTGGGCACAGCGTGAGAAAACTGCTCGAAGCAATGCAGTCCGAAAAACAAGTCCCCTTTAGAGAATTTGTAGTGAGAGCTTGACCCATGAAATCCTGCAAGATGGCTGCAAGTGAAGACAGTTCCCGCTTAGAGGGTGTCTAAAAAGCCCAGAGGAGTATTTACCAATGGAGGGCCACGCTCCGTCGTGGCCGAAACCGAGGACCAAAAGGTTACATCCCTAAAAATGCCACTTTATAGACACCCTCTTAAACCACGTGAGGCCCGAGGCCAAACAGTTTGCAGTACCCTTGAAGTTCCTTCTTGAAATCTCCCAACACGAAGAGCTGGTGAAAACCCGGATAGTCCAAAAGATCAGACACGTTGTCCAGCTTGATCATCACGGATACTACGCATCCTCCCGAAG
>JBGOTQ010000466.1:0-5166 GCA_041476565.1 Terriglobia bacterium
ACATCAATCACTTGCCCGTGGTGGGGAGATACTTCGACTCATTTCCGAACTGGGTTTTGAATGGCATGGGTGTGCAGTTTTATTTCGGCGGGACGTCCCTGTTGATTGTGGTTGGAGTCGCCATGGACACAGTTCAGCAGATTGAAGCCCAACTCGTAATGCGGCACTACGACGGTTTTTTAGGGCCACGGGGACGCCGGATTCGCGGCCGGCGCAGCTGAGGGGGACCGATGAGCGGCAGCTTTTGGATGTGATTGTCGCCCGGCCGACAGCATCCAGGATCTAGTTACCGTGGACGGTAGTTATTGATTTTCGAGACGCTTTAGATTATATTAGCCTATTTGTCTTCGTCTTGTTCCTAGAGGCAGGGAAAATCCATGTCCAAGGAAGATGCCATTGAAGTGATGGCTACGGTGATCGAGCCCCTCCCGAATGCCATGTTCAAAGTCGAATTGGAAAACAAGCACACAGTACTCGCCCACATTTCGGGAAAGATGAGGAAAAACTTCATCCGAATCCTCGCAGGTGACAAAGTGGCCGTTGAGCTCTCGCCTTATGACTTGACGCGGGGCCGAATCGTCTATCGTTACAAATAGGATTGCCGACATGAAAGTCAGAGCCTCTGTTAAAAAGATTTGTGACAAGTGTAAAATCATTCATAGGAAACGGGTTGTACGTGTAACGTGCGTCAACACAAAGCACAAGCAGCGACAAGGTTAGTCGACTGAACAGACAAATCGAATGTTGCGTGGTAAAGCAAGAAGCAGGGGGGTAGAGTGGCGCGAATAGTTGGAATTGATTTACCGAGAGAAAAGCGAGTCGAGATTGGATTGACCTACATTTATGGAGTGGGCCGTTCTCGGTCTCAGAGAATCTGCCAAATGGCTGGAGTGAATCTGGACAAAAAAGTCAGGGATCTTTCCGAGGAAGAGGTCACACGGATTCGCCAGATTCTAGAAGAGCAGGGTGATGTCGAGGGAGACCTTCGTAAGGAAGTCTCCATGAATATCAAGAGATTGATGGAAATCGGCAGTTATCGGGGATTGAGACATCGTAAGTCTCTGCCGGTTCGCGGTCAAAGAACTCACACGAATGCCCGGACTCGCAAAGGACCCCGCAAAGGCGCAATCGCCGGAAAGAAGAAGTCCAGCGCCAAGACTTAGGACCTAAGCTTGTCGGACAAGTAAACTCGAGAGGACACGGAAGGGAATGGCCAAAGCACCAGTTAAGACTGGAAAAAAGAAGACTTTTAAGAAAAAAGAAAAACGGATTGTTTTGAGTGGAATTGCTCACATTCAGGCCACATTCAACAATACCGTGATTAGCATCACTGATGCTCAGGGGAGTCTGGTGTGTTGGTCCAGTGCGGGCTCTCTCGGGTTCAAGGGATCCAGGAAAGGAACCCCGTTTGCCGCCCAACAGGCTTCCCAATCGGCTGCCAGCGCAGCCCGCGAGTGCGGGATGAAAAGTGTTGAGGTTCGAGTCAAAGGCCCCGGTTCCGGAAGGGAATCCGCAATTCGGGCACTTCAGGCTGTGGGCCTCGAAGTCAAGTCGATCAGAGACGTGACCCCGATTCCTCACAACGGGTGTCGGCCTCCAAAGCGCCGCCGTGTGTGAAGGGTCAACCCGACCCTTGGGATCTGGCATTTAATCGAATTAGATGGAGGTTTAAGAATTTGGCGAGATACACAGGGCCAGCTTGTCGCCTATGCCGACGAGAAGGAATGAAGTTGTTCCTCAAGGGGAGTCGCTGCTACAAAGACTCTTGCGCCATCGAGAAAAGGAACTTCGCTCCCGGACAGCATGGAAAAGACCGGAAGTCAAAGGTCATCGGTTATGGTCTGCAGCTGCGGGAAAAACAGAAAGTCAAACGGATTTACGGTCTGTTGGAAGCCCAGTTCAGGATCTATTTCGAACGCGCCGAGCAACAAAAAGGGATTACCGGCGAGAATCTACTGGTCATGCTCGAAAGGCGACTGGATAATGCCACTTACCGCTTGGGGTTTGGGACCTCCCGAGCCCAGAGTCGACAGTTGGTCCGGCATGGCCATGTTCGCGTCAACAATCGCAAAGTCAATATACCATCCTTCCAGGTCAAACCGGGTGATGTCATCTCCATTGCCGAGAAGAGCCGCGAGGTCTCCACAATTACCCAGTCTCTTGAATTGGTTGGTAGCCGGCCCATTCCATCCTGGTTGGAATTAGACAGCGGGAACCTCGCGGGAAAGGTTCTCACTCTGCCCAAACGGGACGATGTACAACTACCGGTTCAGGAACGTCTCATTGTTGAATTGTACTCGAAGTGATACTTCCCGGGTCAAAGGTGGAAAATACCTTCATTAGTTTTAAGATTTTTCCGGGTGGACCGGAACGAGTTGGGAGGACCCATTAGTTATGTTATGGAAAGGCTTTCAAAAACCCAAGAGGCTGTCGTTTAACACCGATGAAACAGATTCCAGTTATTCACAGTTTACGGCACAGCCTTTTGAGAGGGGATTCGGAACGACCATCGGGAACGCTTTGAGGCGTGTACTCCTATCCTCGATTGAGGGAGCTGCCATCACGGCGGTTAAGATTGAAGGGATACTGCACGAGTTCTCCCCGATCCCCGGGGTGGTCGAAGATGCCACCGACATTATTCTGAACTTGAAACAGATTCCGATCAGGCTGGATGCCGAAGGCCCCAAGACCGTGTATCTGGAGGCTGAGGGTCCGGTTGTCTTGACCTCTGCTGACCTCAAGGTCGACGCGGATGTGGAGATCCTGGACAAGAGCATTTACATAGCGACAGTCAGCGAAGGCGGACGCTTGTCTATGGAAATGCGACTAAAAACAGGACGCGGGTACGTTTCTGCCGACAAGAATTTCGACGATGACCTGTCAATTGGTTATATCCCGGTCGATTCTGTACATTCTCCTGTGAAGAAAGTGAACTACACAGTCGAGCCGGCCCGTCTAGGGCAAATGACCGATTATGAGAAACTCTCGCTGGACGTCTGGACTAATGGCTGCATCAGCCCGCAAGATGCCATCGGCTACGCGGCCAAACTGGTGAAGGACCACATGTCCATCTTCATCAATTTCGAAGAGCAACCGGAGCCTAAGGAGGAAAAGCCGGACAAAACCGTAGAGGTGATCAACGAGAACCTCTCCCGATCTGTGGAGGAGTTGGAGCTTTCTGTTCGCTCGTACAATTGCCTGAAGAATGCCAATATCAAGACCATTGGGGAATTGGTGCAGAAGACGGAAGCGGAGATGTTAAAGACCAAGAACTTCGGCCGTAAATCCCTGAACGAGATCAAAGAGATTCTAGCTAGCATGGGCCTTAGTCTGGGCATGACGCTCGATGAGAAAGGTCAGGCCGTTCCTGCCAGCGCTACAAAGGAGTGAGCCTGCGGTCCTCCTGCATGGAATCGGCAGGTCTAGAAAACGGCGTCCATTGCCACTTAAGGAGATTTAATTCATGCGACATAGAGTTCACGGTCGGAAGCTGGGAAGGCCCACCCCTCATCGCATGGCCTTGCTGAGGAATCTATGCACTTCCTTGTTTGAGCACGAACGGATCACAACCACGGTTCAGAAGGCCAAAGAAGTCAGACCGGTTGCCGAGAAGTTGATCACTCTGGGGAAGAATGGCAGCCTTCACGCCCGCCGACGAGTGGCGGGAATTCTGCTGAAAGCGGCAGTGGTCAAGAAACTCTTTGACACTCTGGCGGCCCGGTATGCTGACCGCAACGGGGGCTACACCCGCGTCGTCAAATTGGCCCATCGCGAGGGTGATGGAGCCGATTTGGCTGTCATCGAATTGCTAGGCAGTGAATTGTCGGTTAAGAAAGCAGAAAAGGCTGCCGCTGAGAAGGCTAAGAAAGAAAAGCCCAAGAAGCAGGCAGGGGGGACTTCGGAAGGTAAGACTTCGGATGCCGATACCGGCACTGTTGAGGAAACCCCTGAGAAAATCACAGAAAAGATCTCCAGGAAAATTAAGGGGGTTCTCAAGAAGGACGACAAGGGTGAAAAGAAGCCGGGCGGAAAATCCAAAGCGCCCCGGGTCCAAAAGCCATCGAAAAATAAGAAACCCTCTGAATAGGTCCTCTGACTTTTGTTCAGTTGTGAGATCCTTTCCTCCAAACTCAGCTTCCGTAACGAATCCCCAGCTGATTGGCTGGGGATTTTCATTTTTGCCCAGGAACCTGCATTCAGAACCAAGGCTTTTCCACAGTGAGCGGCAATATTAAGATCAAGAGACACGATGAAGTCTACCGGGGGGTCATAGTGAATCTGACGGTGGACCAAATCACAACGGCTGCCGGGATTGATACAGTCCGGGAAGTGTTTCATCACCCTGGAGGAGCAGCTGTGGTCCCCGTTCTGCCTAGTGGAGACGTGATCCTGGTGCGCCAGTTTCGTTATCCAGTTCAGCAGGACCTTCTCGAACTGCCCGCAGGGAAGATTGATCCCGGTGAGACTCCTGAATCTACGGCGCGGCGGGAACTGGCCGAAGAAGTCGGCTTCCGGGCGGGAGTCCTGGAAAAGCTGGGGGAGTTCTACACGACCCCCGGGTTCTGCACTGAAAAGCTCCACTTGTTCATGGCAACGGACCTCAGTCCTGCGGATGAGAAAGGGGACGACGATGAGGAGATCGTGGTTGAGCGCTTTTCGCTGGCTGAGCTTGAGTCTTTCTTGCACTCCGGAAGGCTCGCCGATGCGAAGACTATCATTGGGATCCAATTTCTATTGCTGAGGCAAACTCAAATAAGGAATGATCTGGCGCGGCAGCCAATCTGACAGGATTAAGTCATGACCTCAGACCGAATTCTCAGGAGAACCTAACTATGTCCGACGACCGTCCTCAAATCAGGCAGGAACTGAAGGATTTTCTCAACGAAGTCAAGTGTCCCGGCTGCGAATCAGTGTTCAAAGTCGCGCCAGTATGGGAATTTGTCCTGCGAAAAGGCCATTCCACTTGTAAGAACTGCTGGCAGGTCTTCACGCTCAAGTCTGACGCCAAGTTGAACGGGTTCTCGATCACTTCGGAGGACCTCGAACGGGTGGTCGATGATTACGTCATGGGTACGGCTGGTAACTACGTTTGGGATGCAGACGCGTTAGAGAATAGCCGCGGAGCCGCAGTGGACTTCTTCATCAGCCTTGGTCTGACTGCTTTCT
>JBGOTQ010000467.1:0-5161 GCA_041476565.1 Terriglobia bacterium
ACTACGGAGAGTCACGGACCGTAGACGTACATATCCGCAGGATCCGCAAGAAACTGGGACCGGGAGCCGATGACTACATCGACACGGTCATCGGTGTGGGCTATCGGTTCAAAGCGCAACCGGCGGAAGCGAAGCCATCCCGGCAGTTGGCCAATGGAGCAAGCTGAAAGCCAAGAGTTTTCGGGATACTGGCTTGAACGGGAACTTGACTTCTATTGACTCTTACATGTCATAGTAAGATCTTCCCCCTCGCGCGATCTTGTGGAAGCTTATCAAACTTCCACCCCTTCTCTCCCCCGCCGGGGGGAGAGGGACGGGGTGAGGGGGCGGTGTCACTATATTCTGCAAGTCTCTATAGTTGCCAGTTCGTCTTTGGTTATGTGCCTCCTCTTTTCTGAAGCAGCCGGGATCTGGTTACGATCCCACAGCCGCGGTTCGAAATGACTCCATTGAATCTCCGGAAAGCGGCTCCGCCGTCACCAGGAAGTCCAGTTTCACTGCGTAAACCTCCTCGAACAAATCCTTTCTCGATTCTGCTGTGTAGACCTCAAGCTGTGCGTCGACACCCGGTGCGGTTTTCAGGTGCACCATCAAATTGGGACCCGACAGTTCACAGCGGAGTGTCTCGACAAGATTTGCGTGGGTCCGGTCTAATCCACTGGCTAGTCGAAGCAGGGCAGAAAGCTTTCGAACAGCCAACTGGTCCCTTGGCGCCAATCCGGCAAACTCTTCGTGCTTCTGCTTAGGGGCGCTCTTGCGGTGATAGCGTGCTGCTTGGGCAATGAGTTCGATCTCGTGGCTGGTGAATCCCGTCAAGTACTCAGAGTTTCGGATGATGTAATAAGAATGGCGATGATGCTGGGCATGCGATATGAAGAATCCAATATCATGCAGGAGACTCGCCGCTTCCAGATACTCCCGGAAGACGGCCCCGAGCTGGTGCAAGCTTCGAAGTTGATCAAAAAGCTGAAGGGCTAGATGGGCGACTTGATGGGAATGTCCCTCCTCGTAACGGCAGGACTCTGCCAGATGTAAAACGCCCCTGTATCGAATGTCGTTCAGGTGAGAGTAAGTATCCGCTTTGGACTGCTGTAGAGTGTCGAGGATGACCCCTTCGCGTAAGGCAAAATGGGATACGGTCATCGACTGGATGTGCATCTCCTCGAAGGCCTGCTCCAGAATTATCGCTCCGGCCAGGATGATGTCAGCTCGCTGTGGATCAAGTCCTTCGACCTTCTGCCTTTTCTTGAGGGTATCGGCTTTAATCAGGGCCTTGACTACCTCCGCCAGTTCCTCCCTGGTAAACGCGAAGTTACTCAGGAGTCGGGAGGGGGGATCCCCTCGGTTGACCTGAACGATCTGGGCAAGGTTCAGAATCGTTCCAGAGCTGCCGACGGCAATTTCATAGCCGCTCTTCAACACGGTTCGGGCCATGGGATTAAGGAATGCCCTGACAAACTGGCGGCATCGACTTACTGCTTTGGAATCGAGGGGGTCTCCTTTAAAGAAACTATCGGTAACGCGGAGGCCCCCCAGCTTCAAGCTATTCGCTTCCAGGACCTCCCCGCCCCGACCCAACATGAACTCTGTGCTACCTCCACCAATATCGATTAAAAGGATCTTCTTCTCAAGAATCGGCAAGGTTTGGAGGACCCCCAGATAAATCAGACGGGCTTCCTCAAATCCGGAGATCACCTCGACTTGTATCCCAGCTTCCTCTTTCGCCCGTTGCAGGAAAGCTTCCTGATTTAACGCTTCTCGTACGGCGCTGGTGGCTACCGCCTTCACTTCCGCTTTGGAGATGTCAGCAATCTGCTTGAACCGCCTCAGGGTCTCGATGGCGCGATCCATGGCATCGTCCTTGAGGACCTTCATATCCTTAGAACCCGAGCCCAGACGGACCACTTCTTTCTCCTGGGCCAGAATCTCAAACCGCTTGTTATCTTTGACCTTGACTACCACCAGGTGAATGGAGTTAGTCCCAATGTCAATGGCGGCTAACGATTCAGGAATAGCTTCCATGAATACCTCACAATAGAACATTTAACCAGTCAGATGTTACATCCCCGTGAAGTGCAGGTTAAATCCAGGTTAAACGCAGGGAATTCCCGCAGTCTGTGAGGAATTAACAAAGAGTTTACGTCCTGGTCATCCCATAGCAACGCAGATGCTGTAATAGGAGGAGTGTTACTTGAGCTTTGACAGAGACCTGACAAACTTTGGAGTGGGCTATTTAAGGGAGAACCGACTATGGTGTGCCGAGTTGACCTGCATGTGCATTCCAAATACTCCAACCGCCCTTCGGAATGGATCCTGAGGAGGATTGGGGCCCCTGAGTGTCATACAGAACCCAAAACAGTTTACGAAACGGCCAGGCGTCGTGGGATGCGGTTTGTGACCCTTACCGATCATAACTGCATCCAGGGCGCTCTTGAGATCGCCCATCTGCCAGACGTCTTTGTCGGCAACGAAATCACTACCTACTTCCCGGAAGATGGCTGCAAGATTCACGTCCTGGTCTGGGGCATTTCAGAAGCCCAGTTTGAAGAAATCGAGCGTGTGCGGGAGAACATCCATGAGCTGCGGGATTACCTTTGGGACCAGAAGATTGCTCATTCCTGTGCCCATCCGCTTTACAACATCAACGACCGATTGACGGTGGAACACTTTGAAGAACTGATCCTGTTGTTTAATGTATTTGAGACAGTAAACGGGGGCAGGAATCAGCGCAGCAGTGGTCTAGTGATGGCGGTGCTACAGAGCCTCACCGAGCCACAGTTGCAGGAACTGGCAGAACGACACCGAATAGAGCCTAAAGGAGACCACGCTTGGGTCAAGGGCTTCACTGGAGGGTCAGACGATCATAGCGGAGTCTTTATTGCCAAGGGCTATACGGAGTGCCCCGACGCAAATACCTGCGCTGGTTTTATGAGCAGATGGATCTGGTCCTGGTTCCATCCCGAATCTATCGCCAACAGCTCATCGAGAGGGATTTCGACCCGGGGAAGCTTCGCCTTCTCCCCCACGGCACAAACACCGAAATGTTCCACCCCCGACACCGCAATCCTTACTTTTGGAGCAAGTATGGGGGAAACGGTGGGCCCAAGGTGATCTACGTTGGGCGCGTTGTCATAGAAAAGGACCTGGACATTCTAATTGATGTTTACGATCTCCTGGCCAGGCGGCGACCGGAATGCACTCTTGCGGTGGTTGGAGATGGGCCTTTTCTGTCCCATATGAAAAATAAGCTTCCTCACCCTAATGTCGTGTTTACAGGCGTTCTTCTTGGAAAAGATTTGAGCCAGGCCTTTGCCTCCTCCGATATTTTTGTTTTCCCCAGCACCACGGACACCTTTGGAAACGTTGTTCTGGAGGCCATGGCCTCAGGATTGCCCGTAGTGGTCACCGATAGAGGAGGACCTAAAGAAATCGTACAGAACGGCAGAACTGGCCAGGTTGCCAAGGGGAGAAACGTCGCCCAGCTTCTTCAGAGCATAGAATCTCTGATAGATGACCCTGAGCTGCGCCAAAGCATGTCTTTGAATTGTCGTTCCTTCGCAGAAACTCGCAGCTGGGAGCACATCTATCAAGACTTATGGAACTCACAGGAGAACCCGTGAGCCCTCTTGAGATTTTGCGCCGGTATGATGAACTGTGTGACTATAGAGACTCGCAATATATAGCAACACCACCCCCTCACCCCAGTCCCTCTCCCCCTGGCTGGGGAGAGGGTGACCAAAGGTCGGGTGAGGGGGAAGATGTCACTATGAAATGTAAGACTCAATGGTTGACTGAAGTTCAAGTCCGTCCCTCTAGAGGTTGCGGCTAGGATTCTTCGGACTCCTCTCGGTGCTTCCGCCATCGAACTGTTTCTTCGATGACTTGGCCTTTATTGCGAGCCCTCCGTACTTCTTAGTGCCGTAAACCACGCAGGCAAGCTATACAAGAGCAGCCAATACCGCCACGCGAAGCCGGTTAGACAATTGATCCAGATGATTCGGTCCCCAAAGAGGAAGAACACGACAATCATTGCGAATATCCCATGTGTCAGAACGCGATAGGCGCGGTAGCTGGTGCCCTCAGCCTGCTTGTTCACCTTGCCCTGGGCGAGCGCCATGATCACGAGCACGAGGATCGCGAGGACAAAGGCGATGGCAACATCCAACATACCCCACCATTTTGGAAAGGACGCCGTGTTTTTCGACAAGCCAGCGACCACGGGGAACATGGAAGATATGAAAAAAATCACCGTAGCGACAAGGGCAAGAATACGACCCCAATGTGCCCGTGACTTGGGAGTTAGAGGGATTGGATCTTTATTCATATGCGAAGTTGATAATTGGTGAATTCGTTGCGCGTTGACAGGCCCGCAAGGTTGACTTCTCACCTCTGGACGGAAGCGCTGATCGACTAGGCCGTGATGCGCACAAGCAGCAGTGTCTGGTCGTCCTGTTGCTCGCCGTATCGGGTTGTCTCTCTCCGTACTGCTTCCCAGATCTCGCCCAATGGCCGGCTGGCGTTTTGTGCCAACAGTTGCTCCAGACGGCCCAACCCAAATTCTTCCTGTTCGTGGTTAGTCACCTCTGTGAACCCGTCACTCACCACGGCCAGCAGATCGCCCGACGACACTTCCAGTGGGGCACTTTCAAACGTGACTTGCGGAAACAGCCCTAAAGGGAACTGGGGAACCGCCAGATCGCTAACGAAGCTGAACGTTGAGAAGGTAACGAACACCGCCACGGACACCCTTAGCAGCGCACTGAATGAGAGCGATTGCCAATAACGAAACCAGGCGTGTTCTTTTTCGTGCCATCTGACTTTCATCACCAAGGTTCTTCCCTCGGAAGGCGTCACCACTCCGGCGGCGTCTCGGCCAATACGAAAATATCTGAGGATAGGAGAAGATGTTACCACATCTTCCACTGTCAGCGAGGGCTTTCCAGAGAATCCCCTAGGGCGATTGCATCTTAATTAGCTGGACATGGAGCGAGAAGTAGGGTATGAGATCGTGGGGTAGAGTCACTATTTAGCGAGGAAGGGTTACCCCATGAAGATAGAAGCCAGGCAGCAGGCTGGTTCAACAAAGGGTCTAAAGAATCGGGAGCTGAGGAAGAAGCTCAGCCGCGCCGGTATCCAATTAGCCGACCATTTTAAGAATCTG
>JBGOTQ010000468.1:0-5157 GCA_041476565.1 Terriglobia bacterium
GGGAACGCAAATATTTACTGCCATAAACCCAGGGTAGTCCGTCCGCTCTGAGCGAACGTCCTACCCTGGGCTGGAATATTATGTCCTTTCAGGACAGCCGTCAGCCCATCACTCCCAAAGCGGCATGAAATGCAAAATGGGAATTCCAACCATTCTGCTCCACCGGACCGCCGCAGACAACGCTGCGGCCGGTGAGCAGTAATAGGAAAAGGTCCCCACTTGACTTTTCTCACGATTCGAAAAATTTATGTCCCAACAATTCCACTGCCCGGCCCACCGCGCCCACTCCTAGTTCCCTGCGGCGCTGGCGCGCCTCGGGAACCACGGAGTCGACGCGGTCAATCTCCCTGATAACCGGCCCCTGCGGGTCCGTTATCAGGAGAGATTCGCCGGTCACCCCGGGGCGTTAGCCAGGTGATCGATGCTATACAAGTATTGCAGGACTGACGGTCTTGATATGGTTGTCAATTCTCGCTTGAGATTGAGCAGAATTGATCGTCTCAATGATCCGTTTGAGTTAGTATTTGGGATTGATGAGGATGGCGCTCATTTGAACCTCCGAAATGAGTACGAGGAGGATCCAAACATAATTGCGATGTGGAGTGCCATATTGGATGAACATGGTGTTTCCCATGATAGGGCATCACTCGCGGATATCTTAGACAAATTCATCCAATTCCAAATAACCGACTTCCGAAGGATGCCCAAAATCCTGTGGGAAAGCTGGAATCGGAGCATGGGAATAGCATGCATGTCGGAGGCCATGGATGTAATCCAGATGTGGGCACACTACGCAGATAATCACAAAGGCATAGTGGTGGGCATAGAAGAAAGTGAATTCGTGAAAGATAGGAAAGCGTTAATTCAAGTATGCTATCGGGACAAGATGGTGCTGTTGCCAATTACCGGCCATTTTGAAAGCCTAGATGCATATGCGCTGAAGTGCTTCTCTGAGGTGCTGGGCCGGAAGGAAACTAACTGGAGCTACGAGAAGGAAATACGGCTCTATGCACGTATGGACGAGCAGGATAAAGATGGACACTACTACATCGAAATGCCAAAGTCGGCAGTTAGGGAAGTCTATCTTGGTCTACGATCAGATGAAGCAACGCGGAAGATCGCAGAATGCATCAGAGGGCGAGAGCAGAATGGGCATTTGAGAATATTCAAAATGACCCGACACTCAAATGCATTTAAGCTGGCGCCACAAGAAATCATTGATGGCTAACCATGGGCTGCCCGGCCCAGCGCCCCCACTCCTTGTTCCCTGCGGCGCTCGTGCACGCCTTCGAGACGGTGCCGCGGGAGCACTTCGTCGGCCCCGGACCGTGGAAGATTCTCGTGCCGCCAGACCTGGTGACTTACCGCGACACTCCGGACGGTGATCCCCAGCACTTGTACGCGAACGTGCTGGTGGCGCTCGATCCATCTCGGTGCCTCAACAATGGCGAACCAGCGGCGCTTGCAAGATGGCTCGATGCCCTCGACCTGGCACCAGGCGAACGCTTTCTGCATGTCGGCTGTGGCGTCGGTTACTACACTGCCATCGGTGCCGAAGCAGTTTCCCGAGGCGGCAGCGTTCTTGGCGTGGAGATTGACCCTGAACTCGCGGAGCGCGCTCGCCGAAACCTAGCTCCGTACGCAAACGTCACGGTCGTTTGCGGAGATGGAAGCGGCCTGGCTGCCGATTCATTCGACGCCATTTTTGTGAACGCCAGTGCAACGCAGGTCCAACCGGGCTGGATCGACCAGTTGCGAACCAGGGGGCGCCTGCTGGTGCCACTGACAGTTGGCATCCCTGGTATGGAGGGCGGCTTCGGCCAGATGCTGTTGGTCACGCGGCGTCCCAGCGGGTATGCTGCGCGCTTCGTCTCACCCGTCGGCATCTTTCACTGTGCCGGTGCGCGGACTGAAGAGGGCGAGGAGTTGCTCAAGCAAGCCTGCGCGCAAGGTGGCGAAGATACCGTTTGCAGCTTGAGGCGGGACGAGCACGGTCCGGATGTGCAATGCTGGCTGCATGGCCCTGGATTCTGTCTCTCACGTCTGAGCGTCGACGACTACGGCCCAACTAGCGCGTCGAGCCGACCGGGATGAGCTTCCATACCAAACGCCAGCGCTGCGGGGCCGGCGGCTCACGCGCACGCCGTTAGCAACAATAAAGATGGACGACATCGACATTATTCGAGAATACATAAAACACCGAAGGAAATATGCTTCCTTTTTTGAGTGGTTCAAAAAGGCAAAAAATGTAAAGGAAGTTGGAGTTGTGCAATGTTTGCTTGAATCACTCGCAAAAAAATCTATCACTGAGTATCGTAAGCTCCGGGCTTGCAGTAATGACCCGCCCGATTGTCTTGCGGAGACCATTGATGGAGCCCTCATTGGCTTTGAGGTAAAGGAATTGGTCGACCAGAAGACAATCGAATTAAACGAAAGAGGCAAAAAAGTCTACAGAGATTGGACCATTTCTGAGGCAATAAACAGAATCCAAGAGATCATTGATGAAAAGGATTACAAAAAGTATCATGGCGGCCCTTACAGGAAATTGATACTGGTAATTCCAACGGCAGAGCCCGTCTTGACATGCCGGGATTTGACACCTATGCTCGATTCACATTGCTTCAAAAAAACGCAACAGCTTCATGAAGCCTTTTTGTTGTTTCAGTACGATTCTGCAACTCAAAGTTGCCCTTATCTTCGATTGAAAATTACTGCTAACCCTTGGCTGCAACCAACGCCCGAGTACGGGCGCGGTTGAGCCCTCTCGTTGGAATTGCGTTTGCGCTGAAAGTGCAACATTTGTTAGCCCAGGGTTGCGCGAGGTGACGATAGTCACCAGCGCTGCCCTGGGGAAATGACAGTTTGTGGTTGGTTCCCTGTAGGGGAACAACAAAATCCAGATGGTGCGAGATTATTGTTCTCTTACAGGGAACGCAAATATCTACTGCCATAAACCCAGGGTAGTCCGTCCGCTATGAGCGAACGTCCAACCCTGGGCTGGTATGTTATGTCCTTTCAGGACGTCTTCGGTCCTTCCTGTCCCCACTTTTGATTCCACCCGACGTGTACTGTCCAATTGACGGATCTGGTTGAGTTCTATAAGCTGGCTTCTGTCGTCAAGAGCTCGAGGAACCTGCTATGAAACAGAATCATCGGGGTCTCATTATTGCCATCGACGGGCCCTCTGGAGCGGGTAAAAGTACAGTTGCCAAAGAAGTTGCCAAGACCCTGAAATACCTGTACATCGATACTGGCGCCATGTACCGGGCAGTCGGGTTGAAGGCCTTGCTGCAAAACCCCCAGCTCGATGATGTCCAGAAAATAATAGCAATTGCACGAACTTCACGTATTGAGCTCAAGGAGAACGACGGTCAGCTCAGAGTGTTCTTGGACGGGGAGGAGGTCACAGAAGCCATCCGTGCCGAAACCGTCAGCCAGGCCGCTTCCGTGGTTTCAAGTATTCCGGAAGTCAGGCGCATCTTGGTTCGCGCCCAGCAGGAATTGGGTATCGGAGGCGCGGTAGTCATGGAGGGCAGGGACATTGGCAGCAAAGTTTTTCCCGGTGCTGACTTAAAAATCTACATGGACGCGTCTGAGGTCACTCGCGCCCGCCGGCGGTTGGAAGACAACCGGCGCAGGGGAAAAATTTTCACCCAGGAGGAAATCCAGGCCGAAATCCAGGAACGGGACCAACGAGACAGCCAGAGGGCTGATTCCCCACTGACCCGGACGAAAGATGCCGTTTATCTTGATACTTCAGAGTTGACCGTTGAAGAAGTGATCCAGCAGGTCCTAAGATTGGCGAACGACCGTCACAAGGCTTTGGAGCTTGGCGGCTCTTGAGTTCTCTGGCTTGGGACTTCTACTTTTCTGTTCGCATCATCCCCCATTGCTCATGGAGGCGAGAAAATCCGCGTTTGCCTTCTTCTTGGAGAGCCGATCCAGCAGCAATTCCATGCATTCCACCGGGGAAAGCGGACTTAAGACCTTGCGCAAGACCCACACGCGATTGAGCTCGTCCTTCCCCAACAGCAATTCCTCCTTGCGGGTTCCGGACTTGTTGATGTCGATGGCCGGGAATACCCGTTTATCGACGAGCTTCCGTTCCAAGTGAACTTCCATATTGCCGGTGCCTTTGAACTCTTCAAAGATCACATCATCCATACGGCTTCCCGTGTCAATTAAGGCCGTCGCGATGATTGTGAGACTGCCCCCTTCTTCAATGTTACGAGCCGCGCCAAAGAACCGTTTCGGGCGTTGCAGGGCATTGGAGTCGACACCACCGGAGAGCACCTTCCCGGAAGGGGGAACGATGGTGTTATAGGCTCGAGCCAGCCGGGTTATCGAATCCAGCAGGATCACCACATCCCTCTTGTGCTCGACCAGCCGCTTGGCTTTTTCAATCACCATTTCCGCTACTTGCACATGCCGGGTAGCTGGCTCATCAAAGGTGGAGCTGATGACCTCACCATTGACGGAGCGCTGCATGTCGGTAACCTCTTCCGGCCGTTCATCGATCAAAAGAACGATCAGGATAATTTCCGGATGATTCTGAGTGATCGAATTGGCGATGGTCTGGAGTAGCATGGTCTTGCCGGTGCGCGGGGGCGATACGATCAGGCCACGCTGCCCCTTCCCGATGGGGACCATCAAATCAAGAACCCGGGCTGAGAGATTCTCTGAAACGGTCTCGAGTCGGATGCGCTCATTGGGATAGAGCGGAGTCAGGTTGTCAAAAAAGATCTTGTTGCGGGCAATATCCGGATGTTCGAAGTTGATGGCTTCAACCTTGATTAAAGCAAAGTATCGCTCCCCGTCCTTGGGAGGTCGAATCTGGCCGGAGACCGTGTCACCCGTGTGCAGGTCAAACTTGCGAATCTGGGAGGGAGACACGTAGATGTCATCCGGACCTGGCAGGTAGTTGTAATCTGGTGCCCGCAGGAATCCAAATCCATCGGGCAAAGTCTCCAGGACCCCTTCCGAGAAGATCAAACCGTTTTTCTCGGTCTGCGCCTGCAAGATCTTGAAGATCAATTCCTGTTTGCGCATTCCGGTTGCCCCCACCACATTCAGGTCTTTGGCAACCTGGGTTAAGGTGGCGATGTTCATTTCTTTGAGTTCTGCTATATCCATACAAACTCCTCTGAGCCTTCCCGA
>JBGOTQ010000469.1:0-5148 GCA_041476565.1 Terriglobia bacterium
CTCCTGAACAATCTGCCGTCGATGGGTATACGCAGGAGAACTGGCTGGACGTGAACTCAACTTACACTTACGAGATCGTGCACAAGAAGCTTCTAGGTGACTATAACCGTGATCCAGCGATGCCCTTCTTCCTCATCGAATCCACCTATGAAGGTGAACATAATTCAACTCCCGTCCAGATCCGTCGTCAAGCCTATTGGGCTGTCCTCTGTGGCGCCACCGGTCAAATCATGGGGAACCGGCCCATCTGGCTCTTTGACCCGGGTTGGCAATCCGCCATGGATGCCCCCGGGTCTGTCAGCTTGGCTCATTTGAAGACCATTTTCATATCCCGTCCTTGGCAGGATTTGGTTCCTGACCAAAAACACGCCGTCATGACATCCGGCTTAGGTGAATTCAACGGCCTTGACTATGTTGCAGCCGCTCGCACAAGTGACGGAAGTACCGTGGCTGCCTATCTGCCGGCAGGACACATTGTGACCGTGGAGATGTCCAAAATCTCCGGCAGCAAGACCCAAGCCTGGTGGTATGATCCACGGACCGGTAAACCTAAAGCCATTGGTCAGTTCCCGACGAGTGGTTCAAAGCAGTTCACGCCACCCGACAACAGCGATTGGGTGCTGATATTGGACAACGCGGCCAAGGCGTTGCCCGCTCCTGGCGTAGCATCCGCTGAGTAATCGGGGGGCTGAGCTCTGTTTCGCTATTCTAGTCCCATAGCGTCGCGGTTGGCGGAGACTGGGCAGGATTCGTCACAAGTGTAGGAGGGACCGTTGATGCGAAGAGTACAATTATGTTTGTTGATCCTGATAACTGCGAGTAGTAGTGTCGGACTGAAATCGTCCAGCCAGGACAGCAGCACACCCAGAGTGCACCAGAATTTTAATGGGGGATGGCTGTTTCACCGACAGTCCCACGGCGTTGGGGAGTTGGGGTCATTTGATCGTGAGTCTGGGATGGCAGGCCAGGTTGAACCTCGTTTTCGCCAAGCCCCATTACCGGATTATGACGATTCCTGGTGGCAGCAACTAAACTTGCCTCATACCTGGAATGCCTATGACGTCACCGATGAGAAACCCGGTTACTGGCGCGGGATTGGCTGGTACCGAAAGCATTTTCGACTCGAAAACCAATACTCCGGGAAACGGATTTTCCTGGAATTTGAGGGGGTCAATGAAGTCTCGGAGTTCTGGCTTAATGGCAACAGACTCGGCGACCACAAGGGTGGATACACTGGTTTTGAATTTGATATCACCGACAAGGCCAAGTTCGGAAGCGATGAAAATGTACTGACCGTAAAAGTGGACAATCTTTACCATGATACGGTGCCGCCCACTGTCAAAACCGACTACAATTTCTATGGCGGGATTTATCGGGATGTCTGGCTGCGTGTTTCCGACCCGTCCTATATTTCAAAAGTCCACTGGACAACCCCCTCTGTCAGCCCGGAGTCTGCTGAACTTCAGTTGGAAACCACGATCACGGATGCAACAGGCCAACAGAGAAGTTTGTCCCTCGTCCAAGAAGTCTATGATCCCGGGAATCAGCTGGTGTTCACAGCGAATTCCGATTTGCGCCTCGACCCCGGGAAAACAGAAGTCGTCGTCAAAAACGGCGGCCTGTTGAAGAGCCCTCTGCTGTGGTCGCCTGAGTCACCTCATCTCTACCGAATTAGTACCAGTTTGCGAGAAGGTGCCCGCAATCTCGACAGGGTTGAGAATCCCCTGGGGTTTCGTTGGTTCAAATTCGACCCGCAACGGGGTTTTTTCCTGAACGGCAAGCGGGTACAGATTCAGGGTACTAATTGGCATCAGTCCTATCCGGGTATGGGCAATGCGCTCCCCAACTCACGGCATGTAAAAGATATGGAACTG
This sequence comes from Terriglobia bacterium, assembly GCA_041476565.1. GTDB lineage: Bacteria > Acidobacteriota > Terriglobia > Versatilivoradales > Versatilivoraceae > DATKMG01. Next base: position 1,875 of record JBGOTQ010000469.1, read on the forward strand.
ATAAAGGAGATGGGGGTGAATTTCTGGCGGACTTCCCACTACCCCCACGACGTAGCAACGATGGAGGCATCCGATCGGCTTGGCCTGATGGTGTGGAATGAATTGCCTATCAACAAGGAGATTGGGGATCCCAACCAGTACATCGCCAACGTCGACATCATGGCCAATGAAATGATTGAACGGGATCGAAATCACCCTTCGGTCATCGTCTGGGGAATTGCCGGTGAAGTCAATGCCTCTAAGAAGGTGTCAATCAAGGTCGTAGAAGCCGTGAGCAAAAGATACCACGAACTCGACCCCACCCGTCCCGTTGCCATGCATGCACCGCGTGGTGATGAAATTGAAGCCCTGGTGGATGTGGTGGGGCTCGGAGTCGACAAAGAGACGGATGAAAAACATGTAAAATATCCCATGCGATGCTTTATGACGGCCGAGTATAGTGCTTCGCTCATGGGGCGCGGGATCTACGGCATGGGGCCGGAAAGTGAAGATCTGGCCTGTCAAAACCACGAGAAATACCTGAGCCAGTTGAACCAGCGCCCCTGGATGGCGGGGGGAATGATATGGAACCAGTTCGACTATGATGGAGAAACATATGACGTCGTCATTCCTCACGTCGTCGCCTTTGGCGTGGGGGATGTCTGGAGAATTCCTAAAGAGGTCTATTACTTCTATCAGAGTCAGTGGAATCCCAAGCTCATGGTACACATCGTGGGCCACTGGACTTGGCCTGGAGAGGAAGGGAGAACCAGGCCAGTGAAGGTCTATAGCAATGCCAACGAGGTCGAGCTGTTTCTAAATGGAAAGTCCTTGGGAACCAGGCCAGGAAGCGACTACCCGGGCCTTGCGCATCCCCCCCGCGTCTGGCAGGTTCCTTACCAACCGGGGACTCTGAAAGCTGTGGCCCGTAGTTCGGGGAAGGAATTAGATCATGAAGTAAAGACGGCTGGTTCTCCCCATCACATTGCCCTCGAGTCAGATGTTCAGCAACTCCGGTCGGGAGATCCGGAAAGCCTTGCTTACATTACAGCCAGCGTCGTGGATCAGGCGGGCACGGTTGTCCCTTCGTCGCACGACCCTATTACCTTCACTTCTTATGGACCGGGCGAACTCCTGGAGCAGTCCTGGTTGGGGCACGGGAAAGGCCTGACCTGGAATGTTGTTGCTGGAAAGACAGTTGCTGCATTCCGTTCTACTCCTAGAACAGGACGTGCAGTCATCAGTGCCTATTCTCCCGGGCTTGTCATGGGACGGATTGAATTGCAGGTGACTGCCCCGGGCCGACCTGATGAGATGGAGTACAAGGAAAAATTCGAAGTGGACGAACTCCCATAGTCGGCCCATCTTAAACAAGCTCTCACCACCAAGGCACCAAGAAAAATAAAAGAGATGTGTATTTCGGGATATGCAGACTTTCTTACTACAATCTGCTCGAGACGGGCTGGGGGCGTTGAAACATCGGGAGTGTAGAAATAGTTATTATGGATAATCGGATTTGAGGTCGTCTTTGTGCCTTAGTGTCTTTGTGGTGAGAATGGGAAGTTAGCAGGTCTTCCGCAGCTTCTAGAAATAGATGACGAATTGGGTCGGTTGTCCAGAGCGGGATTCCAGGGAGAAATCAAACTTGTGCTGACTGAGGATTTCCTGCACTAGGGTGAGGCCGATCCCCTGCCCTCGCTCCTTGGTTGTGAAGAACGGCGTGAATAGGTTTCCCTGGACCTCCGGCGGAATTCCAGGACCAGTGTCCTCTATGATGACATACCCTTTTTCACCCCGCTTGCCCAGACGGATGGTGATGGTCCCTCTCTCTCCAACGGCTTCCAAAGCATTTTTCAGGATGTTCACGAACACCTGTTCCATCTGGTAGGGGTCCATTGGCACGGGGTCCAAGGACTGAACGACTTCCCATTTCCAACAGATGGAGCTGCGCCGGCCGTCGATTTTCATCAACGTGACCACCTCTTGCAACAGGTGCAACACATCGCAGGGCTGCATGTGAGGGCGAGGCAGTCGGACCACTTCCGCAAAGCTGCGGGTAAAGGCGTTCAAGTGGTCAGCCCGGGAAATGGCGATTTGCAGGGCGTTCTCAAAATCCTGTCGGTCCTCCTCCCGCAATTGGTCTTTGTAGTTCAAGCAGGAATGCAATAACGAGTTGCTGGCACCGATTGAATTGTTCACTTCGTGGGACATCATCCGAATAAGCTTTTCGTAGGCCGCTTTTTCAGTGCGTCTCAGCTCCTCAGTCAATTCTTCGATCATGAGGAACTGGCGTGGAAATCCTTGGTCCAAGAAGATCGATTTTTGGCATCGCATCCTTCTCCTGCCGTGAAGAGCCAGGATCTGAGCTTCTCCGACAGCCAGCTGGTCCAGGGCCAGGAAGAAAGGCTCGTGAATCTCGCTTAACCGTTTGCCCAGCAGGTCGCCTGCAGCCAGCTGCAGGATTCCTTCCGTGGCCGGATTGACGAGAGCGACCCGCTGGTCGAAGTCGAGGGTGACGATTGCTGACGGGGAAGCATTGATGATTTTGTCGAGGAAGTAATGTTTCTCACGAACCCGCAATCTCTCTTCCCGGAGGTGATCAATCATTTTGTTATAGACACTGATCAACTGATCCATCTCCGGTTGCCCGACCTCCAACAGTCGGGTCGTGAAGTCCCTCTCCTGAATGAACTGGGTCCCTGTACGGATAAGGTCCAGGGGCCCGAAGAAACCCTTGATCAATTTGACACCAATAAGAATGGAGAAGAGAAAGAACAACTCGACAGGCAGCAGCCACAGCCGGTTCTCCCTCAAGACGAATACCGCTACGGCCGCCAGAATGAGGTGGATTGAAATAAGGTAGAGGAGGATCTTGAGGCGAAGACTCACGGATTGAGCCCGTATTTTTCCATGCGGCGATACAAGGCCGGCCGGCTGAGGCCCAGCGCCTCAGCGACTTTACTGATATTGCCGGAGTACTGCTCCATGCATTGGAGGATCATGGCCTTCTCCATTTCGTCCAGGGTCATGCTTCCCGGGGCGGGCAGCGGGCGCTTGCGCAGATCACGCGGTTCCATCTCGACCGGGAGGGAGAAGTCTTCCACTTCCAGGACAGGCTTGGATATGACCACCATGGTGCGTTCGATGAGATGTTTCAACTGCCGGATGTTTCCCGGCCACTCCAGCGTTTTGAGCCAACTTAAGGTCGCGGGGCTCAGCGAGACTCCAGTGCGCCTGTACACTTTCGCCATGCTCTCTAAGAAATGTTGGGTCAGAAGCGGGATGTCTTCCCGCC
>JBGOTQ010000470.1:0-5142 GCA_041476565.1 Terriglobia bacterium
CCATCTCCTCATCTTCTACCACCAGGATGGTTTCTGACCCACTCGGCGTCTCACTGAGCCAGGCGCTTGTCCCCACCTTCTCAGCAGTCTTCTCAATGTAGGGCAGATAGATTGTGATGGTTGTTCCTTCGCCCAGCTTGCTCGATATTCCAATGTCGCCGCCGCTCTGCTTGACAATACCATAGACCGTAGACAGGCCAAGTCCCGTTCCTTTCCCTTGTCCTTTAGTAGTGAAAAAGGGCTCGAAGACGTGAGACTGAACGTCAGCGTCCATGCCGCTGCCGCTGTCACTCACTGCCAGCTGCGCGTACGGGCCGGGTCGAATCGATGCATGCTGGCAGGCATGATCTGCATCCAGGTCCGCCCTGGAAGTCTCAATGGTCAGTTTGCCACCTAGAGGCATTGCGTCACGAGCATTGACGACAAGATTCACGATGACTTGCTCAATCTGCCCCGGATCGGCCTTCACGCTTCCCACCGCCGGATCTAAAACCAGGGCCAGTTTGATGTTCTCACCAATGAGAGGGCGGAGCATTTTCGTGCTTTCTACGACTACCGCATTAAGGTCGAGCACGATCGGTTGAAGCATCTGCTTACGGCTGAAAGCCAGGAGCTGTTGAGTCAGCGCAGCAGCTCGCTCTGCGGCTTCCTTAACTGCTTGCACTCGAGAGTGCAATACTTCATGGCCTCTAATGGGTTCGATCAGCATCAAATCTGCATGACCTATAATCGCAGTCAAAACGTTGTTGAAGTCATGGGCCACACCCCCTGCCAGTTTGCCGATAGCCTCCATCTTCTGCGCCTGGCGAAGCTGGTCTTCCAGTTTTTTGCGTTCGGTGATGTCGCGGGCAATGCCCTGTACTCCAACCGGTTTCCCTTTCCGGCAGACCAACCGGAGGCTCACGTCAAGCATCACCCTTTGGCCATCCCGGGTCACGATCTCTAACTCGATGGTGGTCATCCCCGCCCAGGAAGTTCTGCCTGTAGTCAGTTCCTGTGTTAGATTCAAGTGCTCTGGCGCGACGATTTGGGCTATGTTCATTTTAAGGGCTTCCTCACGGGTGTAACCAGTGATTTGCTCGCCCATCTTGTTGAACGATGTGAAATTTCCATCCAGATCGTGAGTGTAAATGATGTCGTTGGCATTCTCAAAAAGTTCGCGGTATCGCTCCTCACTTTCTCGCAAGGCCTCCTCAGCTCGCTTGCGCTGACTGATTTCGCGAATGTTGCATTGAATGACCCTTTTCTCCCCTACCGAATAAACGTTGCTGACAAATTCCACTTCAACCTGCCGACCGTCTTTGGCCTTGAGAGGCAGGTCTTCGTAGCGGATATAATCCCTTAGCTGCAATTCCTGAAAAGCCGATTGGCTGGCCTCTATATCTTTGAATGGGCCGATCTCCCAAAGCCTCTTTCCTAACAACTCCTTGAGGGTGTAACCCAGCAGTATTGTCAAGTAAGGATTAGCCTCGGTGATTTGTCCAGTCTCTGCATCCAGAATGAAAATCCCATCTTTAGCAGTCTCGAAGAGCCGCCGGAAACGCATTTCAGAATCAAGCAATGTTCGTTCGGCCCCACCAGGTTTAGCAACGCTTGGCAGTCCCTGAGTGGCCTTCAGTCCCACTTCGTTGCGAGTTGAAGGCTTCGAGGATTCTCTCTCTATCATGGTGAATTACCTCTTAGAAACTGCTCGGTTGGCTTCTTGGCAAAGGTCCTTTCGACCAAGGAGGATAGGATGGAGCATCAGTCTCCATTTTGCAGTGGGTATGCAGCCTGATTGGTGGATCTTCTGATGCTCCCCTGACATTCAGCGCCCGCCGGACCAAGGCGCACAGTTCTACGCATAATCTTTATACCAATGGGCGAATTGGCGTGTCAGTTCAATATTGAACAGGGGTGTGTTCAATATTGCTCATCGGTTATTGAGGAGAATCTATAGGATAGGGCCGGTGGAGATCACCGAGGGTCGACTTGTATAGAAAACAAACGCCGCAAGTCTCGCGACACTCCCCATCCAGGAAAGAGGAATGGAGGTTTGAGAAACTCTCACAAGGCCGGGTGAGGGGAACCTGCGGCACTAGGCAGAACTAAAGACGCTCTTTATCGTGGTGCAGGACTACGCTGAGGAGGCCGCTATGGACCGTCAAACCCCCATTGTAATCAATGAAGCCAAGCTCTCTGAACTTATTCATGAAATGACTGATTCGTGACCGTGTGGTGCCGACCATCTGTGCCAGATTTTCTTGATTGACTCTGGGAAGCACCGTTTCGGTTCTGCCTTCCTTGCCAAAATGAGCCAGCAGCAAGAGAATCCGGGCCAGACGCTTTTCGCTCGAGTTAAAAATCTGGTCAACCAGATCTTCTTCGTACCGGATGTTGCGTGAAATCAGATGCGTGACGAATAACTCCGAGACTTCGTGTTGTTCGTGCAGCATCCGTGTCATCAGCGGCTTCTCAATCCTGGCCAGAGTGCAATCGGTCATCGCAGTAGCAGATGACATGCGCAGCGGCTGGCCCGCCAGGCATCCTTCGCCGAAGAATTCACCGCCGTTTAGAATGCCGACGATCGCTTCCTTGCCTTGTCGGGATGTCACCGAGAGCTTCACCTTGCCTTGCTGCAAGTAGAACACGGAATCCGCTGGTTCACCTTGCCGGAAGATGTTGCGGTTTGCGCCGCACTCTGAAATGGTTTTCCCCTTGGACAATTTAGATAGAAAGGATTCCCAATCGACTGGGTTGTTTTTCTTAGCCGCCATAACAAGCTCCCGCTGCATGCTGCAAGGGAAACCATGGTATCAAAAGAGGGATCAATTTTGGGCAACCCCCTCGTGCCGGTGGGACAACTTGCCGCCAGGCAATCGCCACCGGTTCTTTCAAAATAAACTGTCCCGGCAAAGTGTTGGGTTATTTAAGACCGAAATACACTTCAGGCATTATAAATGGAGGGGACTTAGACAAGCAAGAAAAGCGTTACTTGCTGGGGTCGGTAGCCAGAGGTGGAGTCAATGCTCCCATAGACCGTCCGCGGATGACGGAGCATCGGATGAGCAATTTTGACCAGAGGTGTGAGCAATATTGAACAGACACACAATTCCCCCACGGTATAGAAATGGGTTGGGTGTCTAGTCGTCAGCCAGCTTCTGGTGGTAAGCGGGTTGGCAAGGAGCGCCCCATCCAAACTCGAGGGAGATTCCGGCCCAGACGAATTAAGAGAAGAAATAGCGTCTCAAATCTCCTCCTGTTCGCTTTGTGCAGGAGTCTTCGGGATTGAAATAGGAAAGGAAAAAAAGCGAGGCAAGCATGCTCTTCAAATATAGCAATCGCACCGCGAAAGAGAAAGTCCAACTGTTCCTCATCAAGCCGTCCAATTATGATGATGAGGGTTATGTGGTCACCCACTTTCGCGGTGTGTTGCCCTCTAATACACTGAATTGTTTGGCCGCCCTGACCGAGGATGTGCTGTCTCAAAAGCTGCTGGGGGAGGACGTAGACGTGACCCTCCACCTGCTGGACGAGACAGTACGAACCATCCCGGTGGAAAAGATTTGCCGAAGGGCACAGCAATCTCTGGACCGAACCATTGTGTGCCTGGTGGGGGTCCAAACCAACCAATTCCCCCGAGCTAGTGACCTGGCTCGGGCGTTTCGAAAGGCAGATATCACGGTTTTGATCGGAGGTTTCCACGTAAGCGGTTACCTGGCCATGCTCCCTCAAATTCCCCCTGATATTCAGGCGCTCATGGATGAAGGGGTGACCATCGTCAAAGGGGAAGTGGAAGAAACCTGGGCCACACTCCTGCAGGATGCCCTTGCCGGAAGACTCAAGCCGCTTTATGACTTTGTGAATGACAAGCCTGATCTTTTCACCAAGCCCATCCCGCTTTTGGACAGGAAGTTGATGAAACACTTTATGGCCTCCAATTTTGGAACCATCGACTGCGGCCGCGGCTGCCCATTCAACTGCAGCTTCTGCACCATCATCAATGTGCAGGGGCGCAAAATGCGGGTCCGGTCGGCTGCTTTCATTGCCGATGCCATTCGCGAGAACTGGCGGCAGAATCGAGTCGACTTTTACTTTTTTACCGATGACAACTTCGCCCGTAATGCCCAGTGGGAGCAGATCTTCGACACGCTGATCGAGCTTCGAGAGCAAGAGAATATCCCTGTGAATTTCATGATGCAGGTCGACGTTCTCTCTTACAAGATCAAGAGCTTTGTAACTAAGGCCAGGCAGGCTGGATGTAGCCAGGTGTTCATCGGAATGGAGACGATCAACCCGGAGAGTCTAAAAGACGCGGGGAAAACACAAAACAAGGCCGAGGATTATGTGAACTTGATTCGAGCCTGGCACGATGCCGAGGTGGCAACCCATGTCGGCTATATATTGGGCTTTCCGCACGACACTGAGGAATCAATCCGCCGGGACATCCAGCGGTTGATGCATGAGATCCAAGTCGAGCAGGCTTCGTTCTTCATCCTGACCCCCTTGCCGGGTTCTCGCGATCACCTGGAAATGAAGCAGCGAGGCGATTACATGGATCCCGACTACAACAAGTATGACTCGATCCATGAGACCATGCACTATCAGCATTTCCCCGAGCCTGGCTCGCTCAAGGCGCTTTACTATGAGGCTTGGGAGACCTTCTATAGTCTCGAGAATATGAAACGGGTCCTCTCCCGGGCCGCGCCACGCAATTACTGGAACATCATGCGCAACTACATCTGGTACAAGAACGCTGCTATCCTGGAAAAGCGCCATCCCATGATGGCTGGTTTCTTCCGGCGCAAGAGCCGCAAGGCTATGCGTCATGAAGTTTCCGTGCCATCGCGCTGGGCATTTGCAAGAATGCGCATGGGCGAGATTGCCTCCTATTTCCAAGGGGTGGTTCAACTTCTCTGGGAAATGCAAGAACTGTGGTTGTCCACTCGTCCACGCAGTGCCACGGAGGAGCGATTGGTGGACGAGATGACGCGGATCTATGCGATGGTTCAGAGGCGTCTGACCGTTTCTGAGCTGCAGCTGGCCTATCAAAGAACGAAGACCCAATTGCCAGCACTGAAAGTGCCTTCCCGTTTTGTCTTGTACTGGCAGAAGTGGAATCTGTTTTATGCGGGCCGGCGGGTATTTACTCGGGCTGACATC
>JBGOTQ010000471.1:0-5120 GCA_041476565.1 Terriglobia bacterium
GAGAACTGTGTGGTGAGCATCGACGCCATGGGGTGTCAGAAAGAGATTGCTCAGAAAATCGTGGATCAGGGCGGGGACTATATCCTGGCCCTGAAAGGCAATCAAGGCACTCTGCATCAGGACGTGGAATTGTATTTTCAAGACGCCTTACAACGCCAGTTTAAGGGGATCAGCCATGATTTTGAGGAAACCGTAGGGAAAGACCACGGACGGGTGGAAACCCGGCGCTGCTGGACGGTCAGTGACGTGGACTGGATCGAAAAGAAAGCCGAGTGGAAGGGACTGAGAAGCCTGGTGATGGTGGACGCCGAACGCTGGCAGGAGAACCAAACCACGCGGGAGCAGCGCTTTTACATCAGCAGCCTGGGGTCGGATGCGCAGCGGTTGAATGCGGCCGTCCGCTCCCACTGGAGTATCGAAAACCAACTGCATTGGACCTTGGATGTCTCTTTCCATGAAGATGCCTGTCGTGTGCACAAGGGCCATGCCCCGCAAAACCTGGCGGTCATCCGCCATATGGCCTTGAACCTTCTCAAAAAAGAAAAAACGGCAGGGGTCGGAATCAAAACCAAACGTCAAGCGGCAGGCTGGGATAATGACTATTTACTCCAGATCCTTGTCGGGAGCGATTCTTGAGATGCAATCGCCCTGGCGCTTGAAGGGAGAGCCCCTTGTATGCAGGCGAGTAACCGTTACAGAAATGTTATATCTCCCTCCTTCTCTTTATCCTTCAGTAAGTTGCGGAGAGACCTAGTATTGATGCAAGAATGACTTGCGGTGCATTGCTTTCCCCCTTCTTGGTAAAGCAGAATGGCATGCCGGTCAGTATGTCTCTCTCAAGACCCCGTCTGAATACTTTCGCACCAAAATCAAGGAGGAGGTTTCGTCCGGGCGGCATATTTGATCGTCCTCGACTGATGACCGTTGCCACTCCCACGACCCTGAGAACGGAAATTTCCTAGAAAGCACTTTATGACGCTTCGGGTGGCTATGTGGCATGAAAACGTGTGAGGAGTTTGTCATCCGGAGACCAAAGGGCAGTTCGTGGGTGGCACGGAAATCGCGCGTTCTGCGATGTCTGCGGACAATCTAGCAGACATGCCCAAGAACGGCTTGTCTGCACCACCCCGAAACACTCGATTCCCCGAAGGGGACACATTCTCCAGCCCAGGGTTGTCCGCCTTGGCGGACTACCCTGGGAATCAGAGTCCGATGATCCGTGCGTTCCCTGAAAGGGATAGACAAACTCCAACGGCATTTGTCCTTCCCCTTCAGGGAAAAGCAAAACATGTCCAATCACCAAGTTCGTTCCATGGTTCGTCAGGGTGTTCGGGTTGCGACGGGTGCAGCCAATCCCCAAGTCCCGGTCAAGAGACCGAGAAAGGAGAGACCGCAGAGCAAGCACAAAACAGCTCCATCGTGAATTCGAGATGCTACGGCCCCAGGCTGCAGGGCTCTCTCGCGGCAGACAATGTCAACCTCACCACAATTAATACAACAGAAGGGAGCAGTATGAAACTGTTCATGAGTTTCTTATGGATCTCCAGTAAATTTCTTATTATGGAGGACACGATGAAAACAACAAGAAAGACGACGTGGCAATTCGTATTTTTCCTTTGCATCACAATTTCTGGGGTTGTGAGTCTACCTGCGGCCGGGCTGGCGGATTCATTCAGCTGGACAACGATTGATGTCCCCGGGGCCACCCTCACGTGGCCTCTCGGGATCAACCTTGCCGGGGAGATCGTGGGCGAGTATTTCGATAGCAATGGGGTAGTGCATGGCTTTCTGTTGAGTCATGGGCGTTTTACGACGATCGATGTCCCCGGCGCCAGTGGAAGCGAAGCATGCGGCATCAAACCTGCCGGGGAGATCGTGGGGGGATACTTAGATAGCAATTGGGTTGGGCATGGCTTTCTTCTGAGCCATGGGCGTTTTACCAGGATTGATGTCCCCGGCGCCAGTGGCAGCGTCGCATATGGCATCAATCCTGCCGGGGAGATCTCGGGACAATACACAAATAGCAACGGTGTGTCGCACGGCTTTCTGCTGAGCCACGGGAGGTATTTTACCATTGATCCGCCCGGCTCTACCTCTACCTCTGCCGATGGCATCAATCCTGCCAGGGAGATCGTCGGATTCTATGTCGATGGCGCTGCTCTTTATCATGGCTTCCTCTTCTCCAAGGGAAATTACATTTCTATTGACGTCCCCGGCGCTAGTGGCAGCGCGGCATTCGGCATCAATCCTGCCGGGGAGATCGTCGGGGAGTATGACGATTACAGTGGTGTGGGGCATGGCTTTCTGCTAAGCGAAGGTACCTTCACTACAATCGATTTTCCTAATGCTAATGTTGTTTATACTAACCCCGACGGGATTAGTCCGCAGGGGGACATCGTGGGGGCATACGTTGTATACCTGCCTGACAGCGGCAGTTATGTGTATCATGGCTTTCTGCTGAAGAGGGAGAGACATTGGAGACAATGGGGGAATAACGACGCAGAAGAAGGTTATCATAGGTAGGTTACTTCTCAATTAGCAAGGGACTGCCGGTTGTAAGTCAGAGCGACAAGCGCTTTAGGTGGCTGGCGCAGACATCCCGTGTCCTGCGCCAGTTGACGATGATCCGCACGTCCTTTGAAAGGGATAAGTAAGCCCCAACAGCCTCTGTTTTTGCCCTTCAGGGAAGTGGGAATATTTGATCTCCGATCCCAGGGTAGCGCTTCGCGCAACCCGGGGCTGATGAGTTCATCATTCAAGTTCACCACCACAGATGAAAATGGCATGGGTAGCCACGATGAATTCGTACTCTGAATTCATCGTGGGCTTCTCATGTGGTCAAAAGCCCACGACAAACCCAAAGCGGTTTGTCGTGGCTACCAAGGCCCGCATTTTCATGAAAGTGCTGCAGGACCTTACTCAAGTTCACAATTGCGAATGCAAATGTTAGAGGGTGAGGCTCTATCCGAGCTGCGATAGATGCGGGGCATCAACCCTACCACCCGGAACCTTGAAAGGGGGATCGCACACACTGACGAGGTCTCGGGCGCCTTGCGGGGACCTGTCATCCCCTGTCACTCTCTCCTTTATGACTCAGCTCCCGGAGTAGCCATAGCTTCGCCAGCCTCCAGTCTCTCGACACTGTCAGGGTTGAAACCTTCAGCACCTCGGCAGTCTCTTCTATACTCAATCCACCAAAGAAGCGCAGTTCCACCACACGACTCTTCCTGGGATACACAGCAGCCAAAGCCTTGAGCGCGTCGTCCAAGGCCACCAGGTCGGCGTCTAGTTCCTGAGAACTCACAAGGGCTTCATCCAGTGATATCCGCTGGATCTTGCCTCCTCGCTTGAGCTGATGACGAAAGCGGGCGAAATCTACCAGGATTTGCCGCATCAATTGCGCTGAGATCGCAAAGAAATGAGCTCGGTTTTACCAGCTGGCTTTGTTGGAAACCAGGCGCAGGTAGGCTTCGTTGACCAGAGCCGTGGTCTGCAAGGTGTGGCCAGGATTCTCGAAACTCATGTAGCGATGGGCCAGCCGATGCAGTTTTTGTAGACCAGCGGCGTCAGCTTCTCCAGGGCTGATGCTTCGCCCCGGCTCCAAGCTTGGAGCAACTGGGTGACGTCTGCGGGTGAGGGTGCGGCCATGGGCTAACCCTACCGTGGAACAGATTGCCCGAATGAGGAGATTATACACTCGCATACCAATGAGCAATTCTCAAATATCTCGGCTTTATGGCAAGGACAATAAGCCCACGAATCGGGCGAAGGTCTCTAGCACTGTGGCGGGGATCCATAACCATTTCAGGTTCACCACCGCGGATGACAATCGCAGGGGTAGCCACGGCGAGCGCTTCATGTGAGCCGTGGGTTTTTCGTGGATCCAAGAAGCCCACGCTTCCCGCAAACATCGCGGTCAGCGTGGCTACCAAAACTCGCATTTTCAAGAAAGCCTGCAAAGAAAATTGTCTTAGCCTTGTTATGTTGTGACCTCAGTTTCCGCTTTATCAGGTTAGAGCAGTCAGAGTGACTGCCATCAGGACTCTGGCCGGCCAGTTCAGAACGTCCATCCATTGAGTAAGGAGGCAACGCCATGAACTGGCTTTTGAATACTTGTGTGTTTTTTGCCCTTGCTTGTCAGCCTGGAGGATTTAGGTCTTCTCTACGTTGCTCAAGGACATTACTCGAAACCTGAGCCCCTGTTCCATCGGGCCTTGCTCATTCGCGAAAAGGCACTCGGGGCCAGTCATCCGGATGTGGCTACAAGCTTGAGTCTTTTGAGCAACATCAAATTTCAACAAAGCCGTTATGCTGAAGCCGAGGCCCTGCAACGGCGCGCCTTATCCATTCGAATGGATACCATCGTCCCATCGCACCACGACGTAGCTTATAGCATGAATTGGCTGGCGCAACTCAGCCAGTTGCAGGGTCGTCGGACCGAAGCAGAAAACTGGTATCGGCAGGCAATCTCCGTCTTGGAAAATACCGTGGGAATGGAACATCCGGAAGCGGGGATTGTCTTGGTCAATTTGGCAGGGCTATGCCAATCTCAGCATCGGAACGAGGAATCCCAGGGACTCTATGAACGGGCGTTGACCATCATGGAAAAGTCCGTAGGTACCGAGCACCCCATGACGGCTGCCTGTCTGGAAAGCCTGGCTCAACTCTATTGCATTCAGCACCGCTATCCCGAAGCAGAATCTCTTTTCCGCCGAGCCCTGACCATCCAGGAGAAGACACTGCCGCCGGACAATCCGGACTTGGCCATAACTCTCAAGAGTTACGCATCATTGTTGCGTAAGACAAAAAGGAAGGCCGAGGCCAACGTTCTGGATGCTCGCGCCAAAGTTATCCTGGCTAAGAATCCAGAGGCCAAATCGGCTAACCAGACGATTGATGTGCGTGTGCTCGGGCTAAGAAATGGGCATTAATGGTCGGAAAGAACTACAGCGATGGAGCTAGCGCCCACCTTCAAGCGCGCATTTCCATAGAAGTGCCGCATGACCTTTTCAAGTTCACCACGGCGGATGAAAATGGGCTCCAGCCCACGAAGTGGGCGAAGGAGAGTAGCCCAGGGCAAAGCGAGCGACGGCGGTCGCGTAGCGATTTTTGGCGAGCGA
>JBGOTQ010000472.1:0-5074 GCA_041476565.1 Terriglobia bacterium
CGTGAGTGCGAAGGACTACGCTGCGAGCTTTAACTCTGCCTGGATTGACTTGACCAAGGGATTGGGAGCTCCAGTCGGTGCCGTGCTGGCAGGTAGCCAGGACTTCATTGCTGAGGCCTGGCGCTGGAAGCAGCGTCTCGGCGGAGCCATGCGCCAGGCTGGGATCATTGCTGCTGGTGGGGTTTATGCGTTGAGGCACCACATTGAGCGGCTGGCGGAGGATCATGCCAATGCCCAGATTCTGGCGCAAAAACTCGCTCAAATCCCCGGACTCATCGTCTCTCCCCAAGAGGTGGAGACCAACATTGTCATGGTTGATGTGTCACAGACCGGTCTTTCCGCCGTGAAATTCTCAGACCGGCTTTTGTCGCACGGTCTTCGGATGAGCATGGTTGGACCCTACCAGTTGCGGGCTGTCACCCACCTCGATGTGTCCAGGGGGGATATCGATAAGGCCCTCGCCATCGTGAACCGTGTTGTGCAAGAGTTAAATCTTCCCGCATAAATCGCAACGCGAAGCCGGCTTATGACTCGGATGATGGAACACGCGTTCCTGCGAGCGTTCGTCAAGTGTAGGCAGTGAGACAGCGGAGGCGTGTGTCCGCTCCGGCTGTACCGTCCGCTTGTCGGCAGGATTTTTTCGCACTTCCTGAGGCCTCGCAGTCTCCATCGAAATCTCCTTGACTCTCGACGCCGACCGGAAGTAGCATCAAATCGTTTTCCACGTTGCCGAGGTGCATCCAGGTAACAGGGAAGTGGGTGAGACTCCCACACGATCGCGTCACTGTAATCGGTGAGTTGTTTCCTCGTGGCAGCAGGGGCTGCCGGTCACTCTCAGAATTGAGGGGAAGGCCTTGGAAGCGACGTTGACCCGTAAGTCAGGAAACCTGCCTCGGTAAGTTATCCCAACAACCTTCGCGTCAAAAGGGACAGGAACCTCAAGTTGCTCTCTCTTCCTTCATCCACCCTCCGACGCCGCTTGGACCAATCCAGGAGGCATCATGCTTCGCTTCAGCGCGTTTCCGGTTCTTCTCCTCTGCTTGCACTCTGCCTTCGCCGGCTCAATCTCGGGTCGGGTTGAAGATCCCACGGGGATGCCTGTTCCCGGGGTTCGCCTGTTCTTGCTCAACGAGCGGCAAACAGTCGTTTCCAAGGCCACGACTGACTACCAGGGGTCATATCACTTTCGGGATACAGAGGCGGGAGACTACAGGATTTTTGTCAGAGAATCGGGGTTTCAGCAGCAGAAAATCGAAGTAAAGCTCCGAACCGACGAAGAAGCACAACGCCAGATTACCCTCCAGCTTGAATCTCTTCAACAGAATCTGGTGGTTACAGCCACCCGCACAGAGACCCCGACCAGTCTTCTGGGTGCCAGCGTCACGGAAATTTCCCATGAAGAAATTACTGCCCGTCAAGCCTTGGTGATAGCCGACTTGCTGCGCAGTACCCCCAGTACAAACGTCAACCAAGTCGGAGGACGAGGTAACTTGACCTCCCTGTTCGTTCGGGGAGGGGACTCGAGCTACAATAAGGTATTGATCGATGGTATGCCCTTGAACCAGCCAGGCGGCGCAGTCGACCTCTCCAGCCTGACAGTATCGAATGTGGAGAAAGTCGAAATTGTTCGGGGAGCCCAGAGTGCGCTTTACGGCTCGGATGCGATTACTAGTGTGGTGCAAGTCTTTACCAGGAAGGGAAATCCTGAGAAACGACGTCCTGAGATAGGAGTGAACTTCGAAGGAGGGTCTTACGGCAGCCTGCGGGGAGGAGCAGATCTTTCCGGCGGCGTAGGGTCCCTCTCCTACAGTGCGGAGTTTCAACACTTTGAGACTGAAAACCGGGTGCCCAATAATTTCTTCTCCAACGACAGTTTCGACTCCCGGCTCGACTTCGATCCTTCAGCAAATTCATCGCTCTCTGTGTTGACTCGAGTTGAACGCGGTCGCTCAGGAGTACCAGGCCCCACGGCCTTCGGTCCTGCCGACCTCGACGCCTATTATCGAATGAGAGACTTCCTGGCTGGGCTTCGCTGGAACCAGAAGATAACTGATGCGTGGAGCCAACGGGCATCTTACTCCCAGTCTTACGTGAATCAGCTGTCTGAAGATCCCATCGCATCGCCCCCATTTATTCCGTCATACGAGGGTCTTACCGCCCTATTCCCTTACTATGACTTCCCATATTCGTTCCTCAGTGCAACCCGACGTCACAATCTGAATTACCAGAGCGATTTTGTGGTTTCAACTCACTTGATTTCCGCTGGAGTGGATTTTGAGGAGCAGAGAGGAACCATTGGTGAGGTTCGCGCAAGCCGAACCAACCTGGGTTACTATCTTCAAGATCAAGTCATCCTGAGAAAGCGGCTCTCGTTTACCGGAGGTGTCCGTTTTGAAGACAACGGGAGTTACGGGTTTGCCGCGGTTCCCAGGGTTTCCGTGGCTTACCTGCTCCGCCAGGGAGACCCCGACGGCTGGTTTGGGATGACGCGCCCCAAGGCCAACTTCGGGCTCGGAGTCCGGGAACCTAATTTTATCGAGTCCTTCAGCCCGAACCCCTACTTCAGAGGCAACCCTAACTTGAAACCCGAGAAGACACGAAGCTTCGAAGGGGGAGTCGAACAACAGTTCTATCATGACCGGGTCCGGGCAGAAATAAACCTGTTCTCGAACCAGTTCGATGATTTGATTGCTCTGGAGGTTACCGATCCTACAACCTATGCAGGGTCTTACTTCAATTTGGCCAAGAGCCGGGCTCGGGGAATTGAAAACATTATCGAAGCCTCGCCCTTCCCGCATCTGAGGGTTTCTGTCGGCTACACCTATTTGGATTCGAGAGTACTGAAAAGTGCGAACCCCCTAGACCCGGTCTATCGGGAGGGGGCACGTCTCCTCCTACGTCCGACTCATTCCGGCCAAATGGGTTTCGGTTGGACAAATAAGCGATGGTCATTGAATGCTACTGCCGTCTTTGTCGGCAATCGCGCAGCCAGTGATTTCGTGGGGTTGGGGCTCACCGAGGTTGGAGGGTATGCCAAGCTCGATCTCTCAGGCGGCTGTCAGATCAATCCCAAGATTGGCTTTTTCACAGTTATTGAAAATCTGTTGAACCGGGGATACTTTGAGGCTCTTGGGTACCCAGCCTTGAAATTCAATTTTCGTTCCGGACTCAGGTTGAAGTTCTGATGAAGAAACTCCTGTTGGCTCTTCTTCTGCTGATGGCTGGTCTGCTGATCTATCAGCAACTGGTCAGGAAGGGAACGAAACCCTTGCCTTCTAGCCATGGGGAGCGCATCATTTCCCTTTCTCCGACACTCACAGAGGTTCTGTTCGCGCTAGGGGAGGGGGAACAGATCGTAGGGGTGACCCGGTATTGTTCCTATCCCCCGGAAGCCAAATCCAAGGAGAAAGTCGGTGATCTCCTCAACCCAGACCTCGAAAAGATTAGCCAGTTGCGGCCCGATATCGTGTTAGCTGAACGGTGGAGTTCGACCAAAATAGTCAATCGTCTCCGAGGATTAGGCATCAACGTGGTTGAAGTTCCTAGCCCCCGGTCGATCCAGGAGATCTATGAGTCCATACAGATGGTCGGAGACAATGTAGGAAAACCGGAGCAAGCGCAGAGAATTGTCGCTGACATGCGGAGGAGGGTCGAAATTGTTACTCGGCGGGCAGCAAATCTCAGCTGGCGGCCTAGTATCTATATCGAAATCGATCTCCCTTCCTGGACGGTAGGTCGTGCCAGCTATACTCATGAGGCTGTGACGCTTTGCGGTGCCAGGAACATCTTTGGTGATGTCGACAAGGCCGCGTTGCTGGTCTCCCAGGAGGCAATCATCCAGCGCAATCCGGAGGTCATTCTTTCTTTTGAAGCGTCGGCGGATCAGATTCGGCGACGTCCCGGTTGGGGAGAGATCACCGCTGTCCAGGAAGGCCGGATCATTGACCATTTCGACAGGGACCTCTTCTCAAGGGGGAACCACCGGTTAGTCGAAGGGATGGAGAAATTCCAGGTCCGATTGGAAGCCCTGTTGAAGGAGTAACATGAGACCCACACAACGGCTATTCTGGCTGCTCCTGGCAACCTTGGCAACAGGGGGAATCTCGCTGCTGCTTGGATCAGTGGGTGTTCCTGATTGGAATATTCTGGTCACCGTGCGTCTGCCCAGGATTATACTGGGCTTGGTTGTCGGTATGGGGCTGGCAAGTTCTGGAACAGTTTTTCAGGGGGTTCTTCGCAACCCGTTAGCGGATCCATTTATCCTGGGGACGACTGGTGCAGCCACTGCCGGTGTGATGCTAGCCAATCTATTCGGGATCCATAATTACTATTTGCTCTACTGTATGGCCCTGGGATTTGCCTTGCTATCGATCGCGCTTGTGTACCGAATTGCTCTAATCGATGGCAAGTCTCCTATCCAGACTCTCGTCCTGGCAGGCGTCATCGTAGGCTTGTTCTTCAACTCGTTTGTCTTCATCGTATTCTCCTTGTTCTATCGAGAATCCTTTAACGTCCTGTTTTACCTGTTGGGAACTTTGGCCGGTGGGGATTCTGTCCTGATCACAATCTCTGGAATTATTATTATGGTGGGTTTCGGCGTAAGTTGGCTGCTTTCGCGGGAGTTAAATATTCTGACGCAGGGGGAAGAGGCGGCCTTTCATCTCGGGGTGGAAGTCGAATCGGTGAAGAGAATTCTCTTCGTCACGGGATCGACCATGGCTGCGGCTTGTGTGGCAGTTGCGGGGATGATTGGCTTTGTTGGTTTGATCGTACCCCACATGATGCGCGTGATTTTTGGCGCCAACCATCGCTACCTGCTCCCCGCTTCCGCGCTGGCCGGAGCAGTTCTCCTGATGGCGACGGATGCGATGGCACGAACCCTGGCGCCGCCGACCGAAATTCCCGTGGGGGCATTGACCGCCCTGTTGGGGGCGCCATATTTTATTTACCTGTTGCACAGCAGGCAGCAGGCGGGGGAATTTTGATATTTCAGCTGGAAGATGTGAGTTTCGGATACCGCGGCCAACCCGTCATTCGTGACGTCAACCTAGAAATCCCAACGGGAAGCTTTCTC
>JBGOTQ010000473.1:0-5027 GCA_041476565.1 Terriglobia bacterium
TACTCGACTGTCCAGTCGTCCAAGATCGTCAAGTCTTTGGTTTCCGGAACGTAGGTCAACACCTTGATACCTGGGCGAGCCGACTAGCGTTCGTTGCTCTCTTGGATAGCTTGCTTGCCGACTTCTGCCGGCTGGCCTTGGCCGAGACGAACGGCGTCATCGGTCCACAGATCCGTCAGCGCAGCAGAATCTCGCGACAACGTAGCGGCGATGTTCTGCTGGTGGAACTTCTCGATGCCGGCCAGGTCCGCATCGCGGCCCCTGTCGCTTCCAGCCGACGCGGCCGGTCCCTGAACCACTTGCCCTGCCAACGCGGTCAAAGCGCAGACAACGACAGCAACTGAACGCATTCTCCGCCTCCAATCCACTCAACACCCGCTCGCGCCCGGTAGTCCGCAGAACGCCCCAGGGTGACCGGCGAATCTATCCTGATAACGGACACGGAGTGGCCGGTTATCAGGGAGATTGGCCGAGTCGACTCCGTGGTTCCCAAGGCGCGCCAGCGCCCGAGGGAACTAGGAGTGGGCGCGGTGGGCTGGGCAGCCCGAGGTTAAGCAGTTTCGGCTTCATCTCGAAGTCTGGCCAGCACTTTGATATCTTCGCCCGAATGAACATCATGTGGGTGTGCCATCGGTCACTGCGACCTCCATATTTGATCTGTCTAACTCCAGGGTGAGCCGCCGCGCTTCTCAGCTATCGGCTCGACCCTGTTGTTAGCAGGCCGTCTTGCAGGGTTTACTTCTAGGGCCGAGGTGCGGGAACTCCGTGAAGCATTCCTTCGACACTGAGATCTTCGTCAACATCTGGCCAGTGGACTCCGTAGCCGTCTCCGATAATCTCAAAGTTGTCTCTTTGAGTTGGTGCCGCTTCACTCAACCGCCAGGACCATGCCAATGGGACGCTCACCACGCGTCCGTCTACGAGGTTGAAAGTGATGAACTCCTCAGTCACCGTTACTTGCTTGACCCGAGTATCGGTGCTAACTGCAATGCTCATGCCATGCCTCCTGAATCTTTTGCAGGTTTGCCTGAATGACAGTTCGAATCTGGTTTAGCTCTTGGGGGGCGAACCCATGATTCTCTGCGAGCGCAAGAGGTTCAATCCAGAACTTGCAGACCATCCGTTCCCTTTGGACGTGCACATGCGCCGGTTCGTTGCAGTCGAAGCTGTAGAAGTAAAAGCGATGGGGACCGGTAATTCCTTTGACAGTGGGCATGCTCTGCGCTGCCTCAACAGTTACTTTACAATAAAGCCCTCTAATAGTCGATGACTCAAGGTATTGGGCTAGCTTCTCGGAATCATCCGCAAAGGCCGTTAGCGTCTAGAGAATTCTGCGACCGGTGGTGTCGTTCCGCTCGGCCACTGGCTGATGGCTTGGACCCCTCCGGGGTCCGGATGCTTGTTGAATCCTGCTACCGGTGGTATCGCTGGGCTCAACCACCGGCTAATCGCTCGCATCCCTATGGGATGCGGATGCTTACGGAACCCCGGCACGTATTCTCGCCTTATGAAAACACAAGGCGAATGTGCTACACTTCGCTGTTTCTTAAACATCGACGTCTCTTTGTAAGGAACAGCGATGCTGGTTGCCCTGATTGAACGGATAAAGGAACAATTCCGCACTCACATTGAATCCCAATACGGGTATACCCTCCACCAGATTGTGGCCGAACAACCTCCCAAGGTGGAACTGGGCGATCTGGCCTTTCCGTTTTGCTTTGAACTGGCGAAGTTCCTAAAAAAAGCTCCACGTCAGGTGGCTGTCGAGATTGTGGGGGCCATTGCCCCTCTGCCGGGAGTGGCGAAGGTCCAGGTGGCCGGCCCGGGCTACATCAACCTTTTTTTCGAAAGAGGCCTTTTCCTCAGGCAAGTCTTGGGCTCTAAACCTTCTTTACGTCAACGGGCCGGAACTGAGGGGAGCAAGAGGGGAAAAGTCATTCTCGAGCACACCAACATCAATCCCAATAAGGCCGCGCACATTGGGCATCTTCGCAATGCCGTACTGGGAGACACGTTCGCGCGACTGATTCGTTTCAGTGGAGAAGTAGTCGAAGTCCAGAATTATATTGACGACACTGGAGTGCAAGTGGCCGACGTGGTGGTCGGCTTCCAGCAAATCGAGAAGAAGACTCTTCAGCAGGTTCGGGCCATCGAAGGCAAGTTCGACTACTACTGCTGGGACCTTTACGCCCGCCTATCCCTCTTTTATGAAGTGAGCCTTGAGAATCAGGCCCTGCGGGCCGAGACTCTGAAGCTCATTGAGGAAGGCGGAAACGAGACGGCAGAGCTGGCCAAATACATTGCCGACCGGATTGTCAGGGCTCACCTGGAAACCATGAACCGGATTGGGATTCAGTACGATCTGCTTCCCAAAGAAAGCGACATCCTGCATTTGAAGTTCTGGAGTTACGCCTTTGACCTACTTAAAAAGACAGGATCCATCCATCTGGAGTCGTCTGGAAAGAACCAGGGTTGCTGGATCATGCGCGTGGGGGATAAAGGGGTCGAGTCGCCGCAGAAGACGGATGAAGAAAAGGAAGGCAAAGACTACGAAGAGGATAAGATTATTGTTCGGTCCAACGGGACGGTCACCTACGTGGGTAAGGACATCGCTTACCAACTCTGGAAGTTCGGCTTATTGGGGATGGATTTCTATTACCACCCCTTCTACCGCTATGCCGACGGCCATGTCCTCTACATGACCAACTCCGAAAAGAGCGAGAGTCTTGAAGACCCCCACTTCGGAGGCGGGACCCGTGTCTACAACGTCATAGACTCCCGCCAGTCCTATCTGCAGAACATTGTCGTCGCGGGGTTGCGGGCCCTGGGCTACCAAAAACAGGCAGACCAATCGACACATTTTTCCTATGAAATGGTGGCGCTGTCACCGCGCTGTTGCACTGAGTTGGGAATTCAACTTTCCGAAGAGGACCAGCGGCGGCCTTACGTGGAAGTATCGGGACGCAGGGGTCTTGGCGTAAAGGCCGATGACTTGCTCGACACCCTGATCGAGAAGTCCCTTCAAGAAGTGCGCAGCCGGCATAGCGAGCTTGGTGAAGCAGAAACCCTTCACATAGCCACTTCCATCGCAATCAGCGCCTTGCGCTATTTTCTGCTGAAATACACACGCAATTCCGTTATTGCATTTGACTTCAAGGAGGCCTTGAGCTTTGAAGGCGAGACAGGACCCTACGTGCAGTATGCCGTAGTGCGGGCTAATAATATTTTCCGCAAAGTGACTGAGGACGATCCCACTATCACCCAAGAATCCGTTCAGCATTTTGTCGAGAGTAACCTGGGCAAGGACTTTCCGACTGAGCGGATTGAGGATGAGTTCTGGAAACTGATCTATCTGGCCTCTCAACTTGAATCAACCGTCAAGTTGGCCATCTAGACGTCTGAGCTTGCTACTCTGGCCAAGTTCCTCTTTACGCTGGCCCAGGGGTTCAATCTCTTCTATCACTGTCACAGGATCATCACTGAATCGGATCTATTGAAGAAACGCTTCCTGCTGGCCATCACTCAGGTCATTCGCGATGCTCTGGAAGAGGGGTTGAATCTGCTAGGAATCGTCGTTCCAGAGAAGATGTAGAATCTGGAGCGAATGCGCCAGCCGTAAGTCCGTCGCCAAGTCCATCCCTTATCTTTTCTACTCTGTCTCCGTCAGAGAAACTACCGCCAGAGGGGTGTAAATTGACCCACCAGGGCTCAACTGGCTACGCATAAGGATAACTCGATTTGCCTGAAAGCCCTCGGCAACAAACTCTTCCCGAGAGAGGGCATCAGCTAAGGAAGCGACCTTGCGTGGGGAGCGGATTCGACCAAATGTGAGGTGTGGCGAGAACGGCTTACTTTCCCGAGGCAATCCTTCCTTTTCCAACATGTCCTCGATAGCTTTATGAAGGGGCGGGAGGGTCTCGGACATTCCGGCTACCCCCACCCATAACACGCGAGGATTCCGAAGTGAGGGAAAGGCCCCGGTCCCCCCGATCTTGAGTTCGACCGGAGCATGGCCTTTGCATGCGTTTGAAAGTACGGATCGAACCGCGGTTAATTGAGATTGAGGAACATCCCCCAGGAATTTCAAGGTCAGATGGATGTTCGAGGCTTTGACCCAACTTACGTCTGCTCCAAGGGGTCGGAGCCTCTGTTGCAGTTCTTCAATACGGGCCTGGATGAAAGGGGGGATTTCGATACAGATGAAGGAACGGACCCGGTCTTTTTCTCCAAGTCCCTGCCTGTTTTTGGTCCATGCCATATCCCGGCCTCACCAAATCTTGCTGATCCCACCTGGGCTGATTGAGGCCGCGTTCGCCTGATCGGGCCGTCAAAGTCTGTTAGAATAGCGCGTTGGTGATATTCCAAGCAAGAAGGAGGGCGCAAAAAAATGAACTCTCGGCGGACATTTCTGGGCACTTCGAGCAAGGAACCCTGCAAGTCCCAGAGGACCCTGGCCTGGGACTGGAAGTGGACGTGGCAGCATTGGAAGTTGCCAGTGAGAAAGGTTAAATAGGAGGACGGTCCAATCTGGCCAGGCACAGAGTGCAATCAAAAGTGACGTTCAGAGGGAGAGCATCGAAAGCCTGGCCTGAAAGGCCAGCATAATCCAGCCCAGCGGTCAGCGGGGGCTGAAAGCCACGGCGCAGCCCTGGGTACAAGTGCCCCTAAGACGCCCCCAGCCCTGAAACGGGCGAAAGAGAGATCTTGAGTCTCGAGGTTCTTGCGCTCACAGGCAACCCTCTTCCTCCTCGACATTGGGTTGATGGGGTCCGGTATGCTATTCCGCTCTTTCAGAGCTCGAGGTGTTTTGTCGGGGTCATTTACCCAGGGCGTCGCTCGCCGGGAAACGCTCGCTATGCCCTGGGCTGAGCTATCTTGGCCTTTCAGGCCAAGGGGTTGCCATGTCAGCAAGAAACCCTGAACCAGCATCTCCGTTGTACGTCACTATTGATTGCACCTCAGGCACAATTGGGCTTGAAAACCCATAGTGGATTCACTATACTTCCGTGGTTGCGCTGGAGGGTGAA
>JBGOTQ010000474.1:0-5016 GCA_041476565.1 Terriglobia bacterium
ATAGAAGAATGCGAAGTGGAAACGTGTTTCCACAATGCTTCCACTGCGATGAGAGCCGCCGATGAGAGTGGAAACAAAGCGGAAACGTGTATCCCGTATGGTAAAAAAACTCGAAGCGACTGAAGAACCACAGCTTGCAACTTTGCATTTTGGGGTGACCAGCATTCAATCCGTCCGAGTTAAGGCTGTGTTACATGACGTTAAATTAGAATAAGACTGCGCCCTAAACGAGCCCGGATAATATTTGGGCAGCACACGTAAGTTGCTTTAAATAAATGGATATGAGGGTTTTCGGGTGGACATCTAATTTTGACGGAGCACAGCCAGAACAAGCGAAAGCCAGCCCGATGCCAGGCGGAAGGTTAATCCATGTAACTATCCTCTGCCTTAGAATCGAGTCCTTCGCTGCCGGCCTTGTTTCCCAACGACAAGCAGCTTACGCACTCGTCTGCTTTCTCAACCGCTCACAGCCTCCTGGCCCCCTTTTTAACCAGCGCTAACATATTGACCAATAATCACTTGTTTGTTTATCAGGTAAAAGGCACTGGTTTGCATTTGAGAGCCGTCTGGTTAATAAACGCACGCGGTGATGAGGTTGTGCGCGAACCAGTCCTGATTCGCTACGGACCTTAACAATCCTCCGGTTCTCCAGCATTCCCCAATCCGCCCTGCGTGGCCCCAAAACCTGCACACAGCCATCTGCGAAGTCGGACAATTTGTCCGGAATTCCTACCCGCGTGGGCATCCGTGCTGCCATTTTGGGTTGGATTTGGTCTCTAAATCTAAGGATAGATAGGGGTTAGCTAGGATTTGAAGGCTGGAACCTGACCTGCTATAGACCTTAGCATCAGGGAGGTTTAGGGATGATCGCGGAGACTGAGAGCAGAAACGAAATCCCCGTGGAGGGGTGGGAAGACTCTGGCTTAAGGGTTTCTTCCTCTAAGGCTCAGAAGGGCATCTTGCTAGTAATGGACGACGATCCGAAAGTTCAGCAGATCTTGTCCTTCAATCTGACCCAGGATCAGCATTCAGTTTCAGTGGCGCAGACTGGCATGACGGCTCTGGAATCCATCCGGCAAAGGACGTTCGATCTGGTTCTATTGGATCTTCAACTGCCGGACATGAGTGGTCTTCAGGTGCTTAAGGCACTGCGTGAAATCTACTCTCAGACAGAGTTGCCAGTGATCGTTGTGACTGCCCTAAGTGAGAGCGAGAATTTCATCCAAGCCTTAGAGCAAGGAGCCAATGATTATATCACCAAGCCCATCAACGTTCCGGAAATGCGAGCTCGTGTTCGGGCTCAGCTGTTGCGCCGAGCAGGGACCCGAGAAAGCGAAGAGCGCTACGCCCTGGCAGCCCGTGGTGCCAGAGATGGGCTGTGGGATTGGAATCTGGAGACCAATCAGGTCTACTTCTCATCTCGCTGGAAGTCAATGCTCGGCTGCGCGGAAAACGAAGTCTCCAACCACCCCGACGAATGGTTTAAGCGCGTCCATCCTGAGGATACTGTCCGGTTGAAAGAGGAGATCAGCAATCTCCTCGAGGGCGTGACGCCTCATCTGGAAAGCCAGCATCGCATGCTTCACAAGGACGGGACCTATCGCTGGATGCATATCCGTGGGGTGATGGCACGAAATGGAGAGAAAAGACCCGTCCGGATGGCCGGGTCTCATAGTGACATCACTCACGGGAAAGTAGCTGATGCGTTGACCGGTCTGCCTAACCGGGCGCTCTTTTTGGAATGGCTCGACTCTTGTCTGGATCGAGTCAAACGACACGGCGGGCCGATGTTTGCCGTCTTATTTCTGGATGTCGACCGATTTAAGACGGTCAACGATCGTTTTGGACATCCTATGGGAGATCAACTGCTGATTGCGATATCGCGGCGCCTGGAAACCTCCCTGCGGTCTCAAGACCTAATCGCTCGCTTCGAAAGAGAGAGTCTATTGGCTCGACTGGGAGGAGATGAGTTTACGATTCTCCTCAATGATATTCGGGAATTGAGTCAAGTGACTGGTGTCGCTGACCGGATTCTCAAGGAGTTGGGAGTTCCTTTTAATCTGAATGGGAACGAGGTGTTCATTACTGTCAGCATTGGGATCGCTTTGAGTGCCACAGGATATGAGCAGACGAAAGACCTTCTGCGGGATGCCGATACGGCCATGTACCAGGCCAAGGCACTGGGCAAGGGCCGTTGTGAAGTCTTTGATACGGCCATGCGCGATCGAGTCGAGGCTCGCCAAGAGTTGGAGGTCGAATTACGACGAGCCGTTGCTAATCAAGAATTTGCGGTGCACTACCAGCCTATTTTCTCTCTGAGCAAGGACCAGTTGAGCGGCTTTGAAGCTTTGCTCCGTTGGCAACACCCCAGCCGCGGTCTGCTCAGCCCCAACGAGTTTATCTCAGTAGCCGAAGAAACCGGATTGATCCTTCCTTTGGACTATTGGGTATTGCGCCAGGCCACCCGCCAGATAAAGGATTGGCAGGACAGATACACGACTCAACAACCTCTCACGATCTCCGTCAATTTTTCCAGCCGCCAATTCCAGCAACCGGATGTAGTCGAGCAGATCAGCCAAGTATTGAGGGAGACTGGCCTGGATGGGTCCAACCTGGAATTGGAGATAACTGAAACGCAGATGATGGAAAACCGGGAATCTGTCAGCGCAGTTCTGCGGAAACTCCGGGGTTTGAACATCCTACTCTCCATTGACGACTTTGGTACCGGGTATTCTTCCCTCAGTTACATACAACGCTTCCCAGTGCAAAGGCTCAAGATTGACTGTTCCTTTGTGAGCCGAATGTGTCTGGATGAGGAAGACCGGGCGATTGTTCAGACCATCGTAGCGCTAGCTCACAGCCTGAGGCTGCATTTAGTTGCAGAAGGAGTCGAAACGGCGGAACAGCTCGCACAGCTGAAACAGCTCGGCTGTGAATACGCACAAGGCTACTTTTTTTCGAGACCGGTAGATAGCGCAGAGGCTGAGGAGCTCATTGGGAAAAGTGAAACGGTCAGCTCATCTGGATCGCAGAAGCCTGAGCAATGTCTCGAAGAAGTTAGGGCCATTAAGCGTTTCCTTTATGAGATCAAGAATCTTGAGAACCAAGCAAGGCCGGCACCAACTGCCGAGACACACGAAGAAATGGATCAAGCCTCCCGTCCAGGCAGGCGGGAAATGGAAGAGACCTCGGTTGATAGCCAGATTGAATCGGCAGAGGAAGACGGAAGGGCCGACCCGGACTTGATCAAACGGTTCAATGAAGGAAAGAGGTATTTTGAGCAAGGTGATTTTGGCAGATGCAGTGTTCAGATGGGGGAAATACTTCATGGCAATCCCGATCATCGTCAGGCCGCTTGGTATTGGAATGAAGCTCAACGGAAGCAGGAGGAACAGCGATTAAAGGATGAGCTTGAGATTCATCTCGAAGACGTCAAGAAAGATGCGATGGATCGTTTTGATCGAGAACTTTATGGCGAGTGTGGGGGGATATTTGATTTCCTCTCTGAGCTGGAACCGGAGAATCAGAAGTGGCGGCAGTATCTAGAACTCAGCCGCCAGCTCGTTCTGGAGAAGGAACCCGAATGCGGAAGCAACGTTGAAAGCGAAGATCCAAAAGAGGCAAGACCCGAAGAAGACCTTTCGACCGTTGAAGCTGTTACTCCGCGGAGCGGTTCTCTTGCAGGTGATCAGGAACTGACAAGCCAAACCACGATCCCATCAGCAGACATGGAACCACATAGAATACAGCTCTTGTCTGAATCTTCGGTCGTGACCGTCGCTTGCACGGAACTGAAGAACATCTATAGAAGAAGTATATCCCGTGTGATGCCTAAAATGCTCAGGGGCCTTGAAGTGGAATTGGCTGTCAGACTCAAGGGCAATAGATGGTGGGTTCTGTTGCTGGGGATGACAGCAAGCCTCTTCTTGATGGCATTTGTGACCATTCGGACGCTTCACCAAACCGAGAAGCGCGAGCCGCTCACCGCGATAGGTCAATCGCAACCTATGTTAAGTCCAAACGGGCAGCTGAAAGGCTCTGAAGATCAATTTCTGACAATTGCAGCACAGAACAGGAGTACGGAGGCCCAAGCAGTCGCAGGACAGGGTGTGTCAGAAAGCGATCTAATCGGAGGTCAACGCGACGCCAGAGAAAGTGCTGCCAAACTGAATGTGCCCAGCTCCAATAGAGCCTCGGCACCCAACAAGGCCAAAGTCGCAGGCATTCGGAATGAACCTCGGGGAATTAATACCAAAATGATCGAGCCCGAACTCCATAGTCTCACACCGCCCGAAGAGATCACAGGTCTGCGGAATGAGAATCAAAAACAGGAGTCGAAACTTCAAGTCCATTCAGTAGTTCATGGCCATGTAGTGGGAAATTGCCAAGGGATGCTAATTATTGATGGGAAATCCATTGCCTTTGTCCCTTCAGGCAATTCCAAAGACGAGTTCAAATCCAGTTTGAGTGAGATCATCGGCATTGAAGCGGGAAACACTTTAAAGATCAAGTTTCGAAATAGGACTTATCATTTCAAAGCGAATACCAGCAAAGACAAAGAAGCCAACAGAGCGGAAGTGGAGGCTATCTATCGCGAGCTGACTCGATTTACAGAATAGAAAAAGTTAGTAAGGAGCTGTCAGAAAATAATCTGAACACTTCCATGAGTCCTGTGCTTCTTAAGGTGGATGAGAATTTCCACGAACAGGATACGACAAAAGGTAGTGACACGAGCAGCCGAAGGGCGGAGGCTGAAGGTGTTGAGTACTGTCAACTTGGCGTCGTTGGAGTGAGGTTGGGACGGTTTGTGGCTGACCTTCGGATTCATCAGGCACACGTTACCTCTTGCCAAACCAGGAAGGAGCGAGATCGTAAGAGGCGATGGTTGACTGACCGCAGCAGGTGGCGTCCGACTCGGAAGAGATTCTGGATGCCTCCGTGTACAAACCAGAATCGTTGCGCTTGAGCCACGGATTTGAATCCTCGCATTTGTCGCTCGCGCTGTCGGACCGGCTC
>JBGOTQ010000475.1:0-5015 GCA_041476565.1 Terriglobia bacterium
ACCAGGAACGTCAAGTTCGACCTCGACGGGCCACCGACGCCACGCGGCTCATCATGATATGGGCGGCCAGACTGTTTGATTGGAAAGAGGCTTTGATTTCGGTTCGACCCGAGACCTATACGGAATGGCACCGCCGAGGGTTTAAATTGTTCTGGCGGTGGAAATCCCGGCCCATTGGTCGGCCCAGGATTCCCAAAGACCTGCGTCAACTCATTCTGACCATGGCCCGGGACAATTCGACCTGGGGGCAAGTCCGCATCGCAGCGGAGCTCCGCTTGAAGCTGGGAATTCAGGTGTCTGCTCGGACTGTTCAGAAGTATCTGCTGGAGGATCCGCAGAGTGACCGACGCCAGAGGGTTCCATCCCAGCACTGGATGACCTTTGTCCGCAATCATGCCAAAGCGATGGTTGCCTCGGACTTTCTGGTCTCGGTGACCGTACGCTTTCGGGTCCTCTATGTGTTTGTGATCATGGAGGTGGGCTCGCGGCGACTCGTCCACTTCAATGTGACTTCCCATCCCACGGCAGCCTGGACCCTGCAGCAGTTTCGCGAAGCCATTGATAACGACGCGAGGTACCGCTTTATGATCCACGATCGAGATAACATCTACTCTGAAGAGTTGGACCTTGCGGTGCGAGCCATGGGAGTGAGAATCCTCAAGACACCCTTCCGTTCGCCTCAGGCGAATTCCTATTGCGAACGGCTGATCGGCAGCCTACGGCGGGGTTGTCTGGATTTCCTGATCCCGCTCGGTGAGAGTCATCTCAGAAGGATAGTGAAGGGATGGCAGGTCCATTATAACCAAACACGCCCCCATTCGAGCCTGGGACCTGGGCTCCCAGAGGCGAGGCCAGGCCTTCCGGTGCCACTGCAAGAACAACGACATCGCATTCCCACGGGGTTTCAAGTGAGAGCCCAGCCGATTCTCGGTGGACTTCATCACGAGTATCGGTTGGAGAAGATCGCCGCCTGAGGTTGGAGGGTAAGGTAATGAGACGGAGGCCATCTTTCACGAGAGCGGAGTGTCATCCGGAGCGGTCGGCGTCGGAATGGATGAACCAGATAGATAAGGACTCCCAGTTCACTGGAGGCTCGAGTTGGCGAATATTGATCGTAATGGCTGCCACAGTTTTATTGCACAGGACAAGGACCCTGGCCTTTTGAATCCAGATAGATGAGAAAATCAGCTTAGCGAATAACCTCTCTTACTTCTTATTGACCGCCTTTTTTAGCTTCATCCCGGCAGAGAACTTGGGTACCTTCTTTGCCGCGATTTTGATGGCAGCTCCTGTCTGAGGATTACGGCCGGTTCTTGCTTTCCGGTTTCCTACCGAGAACGATCCAAAGCCAACCAGCGTTACGGTCCCGCCTTTCTTCAGGCTGGCCAGAACTCCACCCAGGACACTGGTAATTGCCATGTCGGCTTGGACCTTGCTTACTCCTGCATCTTTTGCAATCTTCTCGATCAAATCCGCTCTGTTCATTCCCTCTCCTTTGACCTAATGAATTGACTACAGGCTTCTGTGCTCCGATAGGTGGATTGTAGAACTTTCACTAGCCAAGGCAACTTTTTTCTCTCTGGTCTATTCTCTCTTTATCAGCGAGCTACAAGTCACCTCCAGCCCAGTATTCACTGTGCTATCTCGGCCATTGGTTTCAGAAGAAAGATTGCTTCCTGCAATCTCTGTCGGTCATCAAGATAGTCACTACATGAAGACAGTTCACCAAGTTGGTCCACAACTTGGCCAACCTGCTGGTGAAAGCTATCTCGGGTAAGACCCGGCTTTATGTTCGAAAGGTCCCACCACACCTTGGAACCAGATCCTGGTTGCGGAGCAGGAAGACAGGTTTTTCCATTCAAGGGAACAATTTCGGTCGCCTCTGCATCACCGCGTGAGGGTCCGACCGTTCTGACCTCCGGCTCGTCGACAGACTCTTGAACTTGGGTAAGTCTTTGATCAAGCTCACCAGCTACTTCTTGAAGATGTGCGTAATGAGCGCAGGTGTCTTCATCATCAAACTCAGACTGGAAGAAGTCATTGCTCCTGGCAAATTGAATGAGCTGAAGAACCAAGTCCACTTCTTCGGTGCATAGTTGTTGACCCGTTAGCATATTCACTCCCTTCTTAAGGCCAGAACCGGCCCAAAATCCCCGCCAACATCTTGTTCTCATACAGACCCGGCATGGTTCCCATGGCAAAGTACCTGTCACTGTTTGCTCCCCTACCCTTCACAGCGGCATGATGAGTTCGATTCCCCAACCCAGTGTCTTGTCAAAGAAGCTCTTTTGACTTTCCAGACGACCCCGATCTTCAATCTCGGAGAGAAAGAGTTGTTGATGCCACCAAAGTTCCGTTCCAAAATGTGCGGAGGAGAGGATGATGGCCAAGCTTTTTGTTCGAGAGTCGCTTCTCCAAGACCGTGAGGGAAACAAGATCCACTGCAACGTCTGCGAGCGGCGCTGTCTCCTTGCATATAACGCAGTGCCCTGTGGTCCACGGAGCCTTCGCGTACAGGGAAGTCAAGAAGCGAGTGTGCACGTCCTGTCATGGTCAACAGGGTTTGAATGGGGAAAATGCACTGCAGTTCCTTCGGCAAGACCAGCGTGGCGAGATGAACCGAGGCTTTGTTTGAGTACAATCATCGTTCATTTCATGGCATCAGAACGACGCCAATCTCCCACCAAGAGCACCAAGAGGAGGGCTAGGTAGGATCACCCGGAGGACACTATCCTGGGTGTGCATGGAGCATGGAATAGGAATGTCTGGAATTCTTGATAGTTGATAAGTCGTAGGGGGAGTCGGTTCCAATAATTCTCCGAGTTTGGGATCTCTTCGGTTTCAACAGCGACTCCCTCTGTTGAAGGAACAGAACACAATAAAACATTCATTGACAGGTGGGGCGGCACTATCTATAACACTCGCGGAGGTGATTACTATGACCAATAGGTCTTCTTCTGATTCGAAGCTCTCCTATTCTAGCCAATCTTCCGGCGGGTCGACGCGGCGCGAGTTTCTCAAAGGTTCTGCCTTGGTTGCGGCTACCTCTCTTGGCATTCCAACAATGGGCAAGTCGGAAGAGCCCAAACTGGTTCCTACAGTCGACTTCTGTGGTCACAAGGTAACCCGGCTCGTAGCGGGGGCGAATCCTTTGTACGGCTATTCTCACTTCAACATGATCATGGACGCGACCTACCTCGAGTACTTTACCGACGAGCGAGTAGTTCAGTTCATGCTCAACTGCGAAAAAGCGGGCATCAACAGTTGGCAAGGGAATTTTGCCGAGCGCGCGAGGCGACAGTACCCCATGATTCGAGACGCTGGATGCAAGATGAACTATATCGCACTTGCCGATCCGTGGGATTTCAGTCGTGGAACAAGCACCCCTGAAGAACAGCATGCTGCAGTCATGAAGCAGCTTTCCGTGGTGGTCGGAGCGAAACCCATCATCATCGGTCATCATGGCAACGTCACAGACAACCTGTTTCGGATTGGAAAGCTCGACCTGGTTCGGAATTTCATCGACAAAGCACACGACCTGGGCTTCCCCGCCGGTATTTCGACCCACAACCCTGCTGTCATTGTGGAGGCCGAGGAAAAAGGGTGGCCGGCGGACTTTTACCAAGCGTGCTTTTACCGCCAGTCGCGCAATGCCGAGGAGTACCAAAAGGAGATCAACGTAGTGCCAGTGGGCGAAGCCTACTTGAGCACGGATCCTGCCGCCATGTGCAAGGTGATTCGCCAGGTTTCCAAGCCTTGCTTGGGCTTCAAGATCCTGGCGGCTGGACGGAAATGTGGTTCGCCACAGGCGGTAGAAGGGGCGTTCAAGTTCGCATACGAGAACATCAAATCTACTGACGTTTTAATCGTGGGCATGTTCCCGAAGTACAAAGACCAGATTGCGGAGAATACGGGACACACAAGGCGATTTGCGGCTTAACAGAATTGCAGAATGGATGGGCTTCGAGCTTTGGTGGCGATCCTGTGCGGATGTAGGCGAGTACCGATCTAACCGGATTCGCAGCCGCGGGCGAAGATTTTTTCGCTTAAGCACGCGGAGTTGCTAACTTAGGGCAAGGACCTCAATGCTGAAGTTGTAGCGGGAACGGAAGAAGACGTTGAGACAGGTGAGGAATCCAAGGGAAAATGGAATCGTGGGCCTGCAGGGAAGCCCATGTCGGGACAGGTTGGAGGGTTCTTGCGGTTGAACCGACTCTGCCCAACCCAGGTCGAGGTTCAAACTTTCTTGGGCATCTTAGGTTAGGCCATGTTTCCGCCCTTTCCGGGCCAAAATACTTTTTGCTTCAAATCCATGGCCCGATTGGCATAAATGACGGCTCTAGAATCAGCCACGCCAATATCCACGTTCACGATGGGGTTCTTCCCTTCCCGAATGCACTGGAAGAAATAATCTTCCTCAACCGCTATCGCATCTCGGTCCTTTTCAACTTCGAGGACTCCCATCTCCGTCAGCCACTTCTTGGCATACATGATTTCCTTCTCGATGAAGCCGGGATTCTGTTTGGATCCCAAAGGTGTGATGGGGAATCCAAGCTTTCCGCCCCATTTTTTCAGGGTAGCTCCTGCCCACTTCTTCGGTTCTTGATCACTTGGAGTTCTAGCCAGGCTGGTGGGGGCGTCGGGGGCTTTTTGTTCGGGATAGAAGGTGGCACTTGCGGTGTTGAGCCCCAGGGTAATCTCAATGGAGCCTTCATCTCCAATAATCGACTCTGAGAAATCCAGGTGGGCGTTATTGCAAATAGATGTAAAAACGAACTTCCGTCCTCTTGAGTATTCAAAGATTACCGAGACATTGTCAAAGATGTCCCGATCGTCCTTCCAATAATCCAGACCTCCAACTCCTACCACCGATACCGGTTCCGACCGATAAGCCCAGTTGGCAACGTCGACCTGGTGAGAACCGAGTTCTGCCATTAAGCCGCCTGAATATTCCCTGTAGAGGCGCCAGTTGAGAATTCGGTTAAAAGCGGGGTCTTTGATGGGATTTCGCCAAC
>JBGOTQ010000476.1:0-4998 GCA_041476565.1 Terriglobia bacterium
ACCCGCGGCTTCCTTCAAACGGCTGTATCAAAAGCGCGCCTGTGGAGGCCTTCGCGCTGCTCTGCTGGCTATCTCGCTGGCGCGCTTCCGATACAGCACTAGCGTTATTAGTTCCTAACCAGAGGCTGCCATCCCGGCTTCGGTGGATCGTTCTAACATCGGCGTCCGAGAGGGCCGGCCGGGTTGTCATCGTGGAAAAGACCCCGTTCTTGATCTTGCACACACCCTTCTCCCCAGCCCCGGTCCAGAGGGTTCCGTCCCAATCTTCAAAAATTGAATATACGGTTTCATTGAGGAACCCGTCCTTTCGAGTAAAGGCTGAGAATCTTCCTGCTTTCAGGCGATTCAATCCCCCTCCTTCTGTGCCAAACCAAAGACTCCCGTCACTGCTCTCGTAAACACACTTCACATCTTCATTGGTTAACCCATCCTTCTTGGTATAGGTTGTGATGCTGCCATCTTTCAGTCGATTCAATCCGCCTCCCCTGGTTCCAATCCACAGACTCCCCTCCCGATCTTCAAAAAGCGACAAGACGTAGTCGCTGGAAAGTCCATCTGTCGTGGTGTACGAGATGAATTTCCCATCCTGGAATCGTGCCAGGCCCCCGCCTATTGTGCCGCACCAGAGGTTGCCGTCACGGTCTTTGCAGAATGACCAGATGTCCTTATCCAACAGACCCTGCTTCAGGCTGTAAATGGTGAACCGTCCGTTTCTCAGTCGGTCAATCCCACCTCCATCAGTGCCAATCCACAAACTTCCGTCGGAATCCTCCAAAAAAGACATCCCGTCGAGGTCGGACATCCCCGATTCCAGGCCGTAAAACGAGAATTTCCCGTCTTTCAGCCGGTTGACCCCCTGGTCGGTGCCAATCCATAAACTCCCATCATCACCTTCATACAAGGCACTTACCGCATTGCTTCGTAAGCCCTGTTGGGTAGTGTATGCAGTGAGCTTTCCATCTTGCCAGCGAACGATCCCGCCGCCAGAGATACCAATCCAAAGGCTACCATCACGACTGGCTCGAAGGCAGGTGATACTCTCAGAAGGGAGACCATCGTGGGCCCCGTAAGTTGCGAACTCACCTCCCGACATGCGAAGGAGTCCTCCGGCAGTACCAATCCAGAGGCTTCCGTCCTTTCCTGTTTGAAGTGATGTCACAGAATTGTTCCTGATCGTGTTGGTATTGCGTTTGTTAAAGACAGTGAATCTGACCCCGTCAAACCGAACCAGGCCAGCCGGAGTTCCCAACCAGAGATAGCCATCCCCCGTCTGAGCGATGGCAGTCACCGTGTTCTGCGGCAATCCGTCCTGGGTTTGCCACGTTTGGTGCACATATTGGCCGAACGATTTATGAGGATCCAGAGCATAGACAAGATTGCCATAGAAACTGCCGACGATCAGGAGAAGGCTAGCGGCCTGTAATTTCCTTTTACAGAGTAGATGATTTAGAAGTGTGAAGAATATCATTGGCCCAATGTGCTCAAACACCATCAAGGCAAATGGAGTATTATTCCGTGCTTTGTCCTGCTCCGTCGATTCGGGGAGGACCGGGTTTTGCAGGACAGAACCACATTCCGGTAACCCTGCTTAGCCTTTTCTACTTATCGGCCTTAGCGACCGACGATGTAGGTGATTTGTTCGTAGGAAGGTCTGGGAGAAGTCCTGGAATTGGCCGAGAATCTGACCAAAACTGTACTCCAAGAATATGGAGGATTGGGAGCCAGACCGCGCCTTGATTGGGTCGCTTGCCGGAGTGAAGTCTCGAAGGAAAGCCTACGCGCGGTGCGTGGCCACCCCGGAAGGTGGCAGCGAGAGAGAAGGTTGAACGGCCCGGGAGGAGATGTTGTGGATACTGACCCCAAGGAACAGAGAGGCTTAAACAAAGAGAATCTTACCTTAAGGCTGACTCACATCATCTTCCACTCGAGTATCTCATCAATTTTCTGGAGTTCCTCTGCGGAAAAATGCAGGTTCCCGAGTGCCGCGACATTCTGTTCAATCTGCTCAGCCCGGCTGGCTCCAATTAAGGCGCTGGTCATGCGGCCATCACTGAGAACCCAGGCAAGCGCTGTCTGCGCAACCGTCTGTCCACGTTGTCGTGCCAGCCGGTCTAATGCCCGCACCTGTTTGAGTCGACGTTCGTCAATGTCCGTCTTTTTCAGAAACCCATGGGGTTTGGAGGCTCTCGAATCGGCCGGAATTCCATCCAGATAGCGATTCGTGAGCAAGCCCTGTGCAAGAGGACAAAAGGCAATACAGCCAATGCCCCCGGTCCCAAGCAGATCGAGCAAGCCTTCATCGAGGGTTCTGTCAAACATCGAGTACCTGGGCTGATGAATGAGACATGGCGTCCCCAGTTCACTCAGGATTCTTACTGCCTCCGCTGTTTGCTGAATGTTGTAGCTGGAGATGCCAACATACAGGGCCTTTCCTGATTGAACCGCACGGTTAAGGGCCGACATCGTCTCTTCGACTGGAGTTTGCGGATCCGGCCTGTGGGAGTAGAAAATGTCGACGTAGTCCAGTCCCATCCGCATGAGGCTCTGATCGAGACTTGCTAGGAGATACTTTCGCGATCCCCAGTCTCCATACGGTCCTGGCCACATTTGCCAGCCGGCTTTGGTGCTGATGATTATCTCATCCCGGTATCCCGCGAGGTGCGTCTTCATGATATGCCCAAAATTTTCCTCTGCCGACCCGGGTGGCGGTCCGTAATTGTTGGCCAGGTCAAAATGCGTGATCCCGAGGTCGAATGCACGGCAGAGCATGGCTCGGCTGTTCTCCAAGGTATCGACTCCTCCGAAGTTATGCCATAGCCCAAGTGAAATGGCAGGTAAAAGTAAACCGCTTTTGCCACAGCGCCGATACTGCATGGTCTCATAACGTTGTTCGCTAGCCCAATACATGTGCTCCTCCCTGATTTTCTAATGGCACTGGAATTACCGAGTACTCTTGTTCGTGTTTATTCTTAGGGCTCTTCCAATCGGCAATCAGCAATCGGAAATATCCTAGCTCAGCGTTGCTTCCACCGAGATCTCTCGCCGGTCGTCGGCTGGAGGTGGCACAATGTCACCTTTGATGGGGACGCCATCAACCTTAAGTGCGACCTGGTTCCCATCACCCGCCCGCTCGACAGCGATGTGGTAAGTGACGCCCCGGAATGTACGAGCAGCTTTAAACCCGCGCCAGCTCTTTGGGATGACAGGGGCAATCTGAAGCCCGTCATAGCAAGTCCGGATACCGAGAACCCACTGCGTTATGGCGTAATAATTCCAGGCTGCGGTACCCGTAAGCCAGGAGTTTTTTGCTTCGCCGTGTGTTGGCGCATCTGGCCCGGCGATCATCTGTGCATAAACGTATGGCTCGCAGCGGTGCAAGTCGCTGATGATTTCCCGAGCAGAGGGGTTAATTCGCGAATAATAATCGTGGGCTCGATCTCCGTTTCCGACTCGCGTTTCTGCAATCATCACCCAGGGATTGTTGTGGCAGAAAATACCGGCATTTTCTTTATACCCCGGCGGATAAGACGAGATCTCGCCCAGATGGAGGTAGTACTTCGAAAAGGCGGGCTGCTGTAGTACGATGCCGTGTCTGGTGGCGAGATGTCTGTGGACTGATTCCATCGACTGAGCAGCCAGGCCATCGTTTAATCCGATGCCTGCCAGCACACAGAAGCCCTGGGTCTCGATGAAGATCTTCCCCTCGACGCACTCCTTTGAGCCGATCTTATGGCCGAAGTCGTCATAGGCACGAAGGAACCACTCACCATCCCAGCCGTACTTGTGGATGGTGTCCTCCATCCTAGCCACTTCGGCAAGATAACCCTGCGCTTCGTTCTTCAGGCTACGATGGTCCGCAATGTCAGCGAGTTCTCTGCCCGCCAGCACAAACAGCCCGGCAATGAAAAGGGACTCAGCGACCTTGCCTTCCTTGTTGGTGGTCGTCTGAAACGACTGTCCAGGAGTTTCGGAGAAGCAGTTTAGATTCAGACAATCATTCCAATCGGCACGGCCGATCAAGGGTAGTCCATGGGGTCCAAGGCGTTCGAGCGTGTATTTGAAACTGCGCTGTAAGTGCTCATAAAGGGGCTGTTCCGAACCAGGGGTATTATCGTACTGGACAGCTTCGTCTAGAAGGCTCCAGTCCCCGGTCTCCTTCAAATAAGCGGCGACGCCCAAAATGAGCCAGTGGGGGTCGTCGTTGAAGTTACCGCCGACATCATTATTGCCACGCTTTGTAAGCGGCTGATACTGGTGATAAGTGCCGCCTGTGGGCAATTGTGTGGCGGCGAGATCCAGAATGCGTTCCCGCGCACGCGACGGGACCATGTGGACGAACCCCAGCAAATCCTGGTTAGAATCGCGGAAGCCCAAGCCACGTCCAATTCCAGACTCATAGAACGAAGCCGAGCGCGACATGTTGAATGTCGCCATGCACTGATAGGCATTCCAGATGTTGACCATGCGGTTGGTGTGAACATCGGGTGTTTCCACCTGGAAGATCCTGAGCAAACCGTCCCAGTATTGGCGCAAATTCTTGAACGCGGCATCGACGTTTGCGGAGTCCCGATACTTGGCGATTACCGGCTTAACGGATTTCTTGTTGAGAGTCTGCGAATCGGGTGGGTCAAACTTCTGGTCCGGCAGGTTTTCATGATAGCCCAGTGCAATAATGATCTGCTGGGTCTCGCCCGGGGCAAGCTCGATCCTTACTTGGTGTGCACCAATCGGAGCCCAGCCATGAGCGACGGAATTCGACAACTCTCCCCGCTCAACTGCAACCGGCTTGTCCCAGCCGCGGTATGGCCCTACAAATGATTCGCGTTGCGTCTCATATCCGGCAAGCTTGTGCGAGCATGCGAAATAGGCGAAGTGGTCGCGCCGCTCGCGGTATTCGGTTTTATGGTAAATGACCCCATCCTCGATTTCCACCTGGCCGATGCTGAAATTGCGCTGGAAGTTGGTCGCATCATCCTGGGCGTCCCACAGGCAGAACTC
>JBGOTQ010000477.1:0-4977 GCA_041476565.1 Terriglobia bacterium
AAGGGCCTCTCGACCTGTTGTCACGGTGAGGAGCCGCACGTTGTGGGTTGGCGTTTCATCAATGAGCGGCGCGCCATCAACCTGGACCCGAACTGCGGCTGGGCCCGTGGCAAAGCCGATGTCCTCTACGTCACCAACGCCTTTGAAGTGATGGAAGAAGTGAATTCCTTGCTGGCCCAGCGCAAGAAGTCAGAATAGCTCCTTCGGAGTGCGGGGGAAAGAATTCCCAACCCGGATAAGGTTTTGAAAGCAACCTAGCCTTGCTCCATTGCTCGCGAGATGTGTACTCCCAAGCCGTGCCACTCTATCAGAAGTCGCTCGCAATCCAGCAGATTCCCATTGTGCTCATCGTAATAAAGCAGTGCGCTCAAATCCGCATCAGTTTGTTCAGCTCCGGCGTTGTCAGGCACCTGTCGAGGAAACCAAACTGGCCTGTGTCTTTCACCTGGCTTGCAGCGTCGAGCAAACCGGTCATTGCTGCGCGATAGAGTGAGGTCGCAAGGCTGATGCGCCTGACTCCGGCTGCCCCGAGTTCAGCCAAGGAAAATGACTTTCCTTTGATTCCCACCATGAAATTGACTGGCTTCGCTACCGCCGCACAGACTGAGCCCACCGAGGCAAGGTCAGGCAGTCCGGGTGCGAACAGCACATCGGCTCCAGCTTTTTCGAAGGCTTGAAGCCGGCTGATGGTGTCCTCCAGGCTCGGGGCGGCGTAGAGGAAATTGTGCGCCCGCGCCGTCAGGATGAAGGGAAACGGGAGTGCTCGTGCCGCCTGCGCGGCGGCCGCGATCCGTTCGACAGCCAAGCCAACATCGTAAAGGGGGTTGTCTGGGATGCCCGTCGCATCCTCGATCGTGCATCCAACCAGTCCCACCTCGGCCGCAAGCCGGACCGTTTCTGCCACGACTTCCGGGAGGTTGCCAAAGCCCTTTTCCAGATCCGCAGAGACGGGCAAATCCGTCGCGTCGACGATCAAACGCGCATGCGCCAGCGCCTCCTCTCGCGTCAGCCTGCCATCCCTTCGGCCCAGGGCAGTGGCGGAGGCGGCGCTCGATGTGGCCAACGCCTGGAAACCGAGGCCTGCGAGCAAGCGTGCGGAGCCGACATCCCATGGGTTTGGAATTACGAAGGCACCAGGGCCGTCGTGAAGCGCGCGGAAGCGGGTTCCCTTTTGGTTCTGGGTGGTACTCATAGGAGTTACCTCGCAATCAAATTTCCACGATTATACTCCCTCGGCCAAACGGATGTACTGTCGGCTTTCCGGACTCTTGCCTCAATGTTGCAGCAGATTTCGAATTTGCCGTATTTGACTTCGAGACCGGAATGAAGGTAAATAGCGTCATATTTGATCTTGGTGCTTAAGCAGGGGGCAAATGGGTGCCATCCTGGTTTGTTATACTCCAGCCACGACTCCAGGATATGCTCATGTGCGAAGACCCTCGAGGGGGGTCGAATCGCCAAATCTTGGCCTTATGAATTGCGGAGTGGTCGTAGACGGGGTGAGCCCTGGAGAATGACAAGCGACGGGTGCTTCATTCCCAGTGCCGGTGATATCGACTCGGACCAAATGACAGAAAGAGCAAGGAGCATCCAATGATTTTTGAGTCTTCTGGGAGGAATTCACTGCTTTCGATGATCGTCCTTTTCTCTTTGGCGGCCGTGGTGCGTCTCGATGCACAGACTTCCGCGCTTTGGGGTGAGCATGGCGAGCTCTGGACTCCCAAGAGCCGTCTGCCTGACTTTTCATTCGCCGGATACCATTCAGGCAATGTCCCTATCCCGAATGTGCCCATTAAGGCGAGCGTCAAGGAATTTGGAGCCAAGGGTGACGGGCAGGCTGATGACAGTCAGGCTTTTCTGGATGCCATTGCTGCGGTCTCCGATGGGGCTGTGTTGATACCGGCAGGCCGTTATAAGATCACCCGGGTATTGAAAATATGAAGAACAAACTTTACCATATTCTCTCGATGGGGGGATTTTAATTCTGCTTGTGGCCGCTTCGGCTTTTGCCCAGTCGACCATTGCCATGAAGGCCAGCATTCCCTTCAGCTTCAAAGTCCAGGAGGCCGCTCTGCCGGCAGGAGACTACACGATTACTTTCTTTCGAAGCGAGAACTGGGGGGAGTAGTGTGGCTCAAGAACGCGGGCACGAAGACCCGGATCAAAGTCTTCGTCATGGACGGAACAGCCAAAAGGCTTCAAGACCATGCTTATCTTCTCTTCAACTCTTACGGAGATCAGAATTTCCTTTCCCAGATCTGGAGCGATTCTGACCAGGCGGGCACAGAGCTGCCGAAGTCTAGAGCTGAACGGGAGGTTATGCGGTCCGCACCCCAAGGGCAAGTCAACAAGGGACTGACATCGAAACTGGTGATGATAGCCGCCCGTTAGGCCGGGCCTGGCGAACTGAAGAAGCCCGCGATGGGTCTATCCGAATCCATCGCGGGCAAGTCTTTAGTGCTGCGTTGCAAGTCGATGGGGGTTAATTTTGGTTTTCTTGCGCTGGTAATTGCGTGCGAGTTCAATGAAGATGCCAACGTCGCGGTCGAGATCTACGGCTGTACCGTCGAAATAGAAGTTCCGGATCGGGATGCCTTCGTGCTCGCGACTAACTCGGGGGTAAACGGCTTCACAAACGATTCCATTCATACAAGTAAAGGGGCTGATGTCGATAATGCCATCAGCACTTTTTTCATAAAGGTAAACGGCTTTCCCAACGCTGAGAACCATCTCTCCCAGCGCCCCCTCGAAAGGCAAATACGGTTCGCAATAGTTGAGAAGAACCGTGATGTCTTCCGGTTCTTCCAGTCCCCGAAGGTATCCGTGCAATGGTCTAAATAATGCATGCTCGTCAGACCGCTGGATGGCCGAACGAATCCAATTGCCCAGCATCGCTATAGAGAATCGCCTCCTCTCAATTCTCAGGTTTCTCCGCTCGTCCTGGATGGTGTACCAGACCCATTCGCCCAGGTCCGAAAGCCAGGCTTCTCCACCGTACTCCTCAACCTTACGGATCAGGTTCTCATTACTAAAATAATTATGGCGGCAATAGATCTCGCCAACGACTCCGATTAGGGGCCGCCCGGGATCAAGTCGTTTGGGTATTGCACCAAATCGTTCGCGGGCTTCAGTCATGACCGTGACCATTTTCCGCAGGCGGCCTTTGTGATCCGTTTTCATAGCCAGGGCCTGACACATCCTCTTGAGCCATTCTTCGTAAACGGCATCTGTGTCCCCCTTGTTTGTCTCGTAAGGACGCGTGTGATGAAGCAGCTTCTGAAGTCCATCGGCAGCCACCAGAGCACGCCAACCGGTGCGAATGAAGTCCCTTCCCCCAATATCTTCATAGGCATTTGCAGCTGTCGGGGAGAATACGAGTACATCCTCCAACCCCTGCTCCTTCACGATTTTGCGCAAGAGTGCTTCGTACTGTCCGAACCGGCAGGGTCCTCCGGCCGTTGGCATGAAGAAGGCCGTTTTCTCCGGATCAAATCCGGGCAGGCGGGTGATTTTGAGAAAATCGCCGAGGGTAATCTTCTCCGGGAGACATTCATCTCCCGAAGTGAAACGGCCCCCGAGTTCCAATGTCTCCGCATCCGAATCCGGGGTAGGTTGCGCCTGGAGTCCGACGGATTGAAAGGCTGCCGACATGCAGTGCGCCCCTCCGTAAGACATTTGGGGAATGTAAATGGTCCTCCCGGTTAGGGATATACGACTCATGAATCCTTTGATGAACCAGTTATGAGAGCCTGTGACAAGTCAGACGGCAATATGATGTGGGGGGGGCCTCCCCTTCATCTCGTGACGTTGCCATCCGTAGTTGGGAGAGATGAAACCCGAAGTACGAGTGGGCGGTTTCGCAGTAGGTAGTTCAGCCCCCCGCCACGGCCATCTGCCTGTCCTTCCACCAGCGCAGAAAACCCTTGCTGTCAAGGTAAGCTTCACACCGGGTAATAATCCCTGCGTCGTTGGAGTGACCATCAAACTGCAGGCTCAGAAAGGGTTTTCCTGCCGCGTCCCCCACGTAATGTTTGATGTAGGAATCCGGACCGCATTTGAAGTTAGTGATGTAAATGATGTGCAGGTTCGGATAGTGGGAAACGACGCGAGCAGCCTGGAGGATTTTGCGGCCGTAACTCCAATACATCTGCGAATTGATGTCGCGAATATCCACCCCCTCCAAAGATAGGAAATCCATTGGAATGACATTAACTCCGTAATAGTCCCGGAGCTTGCGCGCAATATCCAGGTTCACCCCACTATCGTAAATATTGTAGGGTCGGCCGATCAATACGATGCCCAATCCACCCGTCTCTTCCAGCGTCCGCAAGGCCCGTTGGCCGGCCTCGCGGATTTTATGACGGAATTCTTCCTGTGCTTGGTATCCTTCCTCCACGGCCCGATCCATCAGTCGCTTACTTAAACCCAGGCGTTTCGCCAACACATGGAATTCCCGCTTGAGGAAATCCTTCCCCTCACGAAAATGGAGAGTAGGTTTTAGAATCCTGTCGGGATGATTCTCCATTAACGGAGAGTGATTGATCACAAAAGGCAGCGTCTGCCCCCACGGGCACAGATGGGAATTGAATTCGGGAAACTCAGTTTCGGAATTGATAATATTGGGAACAAAAATAAACTCCGCTCCCGCATCCAGCAGAGCCCGCACGTGGCCATGAGCGACCTTGATGGGGAAGCAAGGCTCCGCCACTACTGCATCGACTCCGTGATGAATAATGTTCTTGTTGGTCTTTGGGGAGAGCAGTACTCGGCAGCCGAGCTTGGTGAACATGGCTGTCCAAAAGGGGAGGCGGTCGTAGGTGTACATCGCCCTGGGAATACCAATCAGGGGGCCACTCCCTCGGTCCGGATCATAACCAGCCAATAAAAGGGTTTCCCGTAAGCTGATCAGATCTTCGATGATGGCCTCCCGGTCTACCTGGGCTCGTCTGCGGAATTGGTCAGAACACTTGTCTCCCC
>JBGOTQ010000478.1:0-4955 GCA_041476565.1 Terriglobia bacterium
TGAAGGTATTGGACTTTGGTCTGGCGAAACTGACTGAAGTCTCGGAGAGTGGCGAGGAGGCAACGCGCTCGCTGCAACACCAGACAGAAGAAGGGACGATTGTCGGGACGGTCTCCTACATGTCGCCGGAGCAGGCGGAGGGAAAGAGAGTCGATGTCCGGTCAGACATCTTCAGCTTTGGGGCAGTGCTATACGAGATGGTGACCGGGCAAAGGGCCTTTGCCGGCGAGTCGAATTTGGCGATCTTGACAGCCATCCTGCGCGAGGAGCCGAAGCCGGCCAGTCAAATCGTCAAGGGCCTGCCCCACGAACTGGAAAGGATCATCCACCGCTGCCTGAAGAAGGATCCGGCATGGCGCTTTCATCATATGGATGATTTCAGGGTCGAGCTGGGGGAACTGAAGGAAGAATCCGATTCGGGCGCGCTGGCCGCGAGACCGGCCTCGCAGAGCTCGGCCCTCCAAGCGCTTTGGCCAGCACGGCGGACCTGGGTTTGGGTGGGAGCAGCGCTCGTTGTCATGGCCATCGCCGTTGCCGTCTGGCTCTTTCGCGGGACTGCCACAAATCCCACAGCGGCACCCGAAGTGGTTCCCCTCACCAGCTACGCGGGTTTTGAATACTCTCCGAGCTTTTCCCCGGACGGCAATCAGGTGGCTTTTTCCTGGAACGGGGCGAAGCAGGACAACTTTGAT
The DNA here is from genome assembly GCA_041476565.1 of Terriglobia bacterium. Classification (GTDB taxonomy): domain Bacteria; phylum Acidobacteriota; class Terriglobia; order Versatilivoradales; family Versatilivoraceae; genus DATKMG01. Next base: position 693 of record JBGOTQ010000478.1, read on the forward strand.
ATCTATATCAAGCTGATTGGGTCTCCGACACCTGTGCGGCTGACCACGGATACTGCTGACGATTTCAGCCCGGCCTTTTCGCCGGATGGACGCTCGATCGGATTTCTCCGGGTGTCGAAAGGTCGTGGCACCTTCATTGTCATCCCCGCCATTGGCAGCCCGGAGCGCATCGTTGTTGACGTTGCTGTTCCACCAAATGTTGGATATGGCGCCGGTCCCTTGTTCTCCTGGGTTCCCGACGGTAAGTGGGTTGTGACTGACGGTCTCGCGCTGTTATCGACGGAAACAGGGGAAACACGCCGATTGACATCACCACCAAAATCGTCAACTGATTTTTCTCTTGCTGTCTCGCCCGATGGGCACACCGTCGCGTTCAGCCGTTCTCCAGGTTTCGGGGTTTCGGACATTTACCTGCTGGAGCTGAGCGAAGACTTGAAGCCCAAAGGGGAGCCGAGACGTCTGACTTCCTTGAAGGGTTCCAACTCCGGTTCCGCCTGGACCCCGAATGGGCAGGAGATCATCTTTGGTTCCTATTTAGCGGGCCTCTGGAAGGTATCGATTTCCGGTACCGAGCAACCGGAGCAACTACAATATAGCGGTATAGGAGTCTCCTCGCCAACCATCTCCACAAGTGGCAACCGGCTGGCGTACCAGCGGGAGGTGTGGGACCAAAACATATGGCGTCTTTCACTGTCAGGCCCGGGAGTGGCCAGCGGCCCTCCAGTTCGGTTCATTGCCTCCACACGAGTGGATGGTGGTGGACAATACTCTCCCGACGGCAAGCGGATTGCCTTTGAATCCAACCGAAGTGGAAGCCAGGGCATATGGGTCAGCGATACGGACGGCTCCAACGCCGTGGAACTACTTTCAAGGTCGGGCAAAGGCTGCGGGGACCCGCGCTGGTCGCCCGATGGGCAGCGTGTCGCCTTCGATTCTAACATCGAAGGGAACATTGATATCTATGTCATCCGGGCGAGTGGAGGAAAACCAATCCGCCTGACCACCGATTCCGCGGACGACACCCCTGCTAGCTGGTCAAGGGATGGCAAGTGCATCTACTTTGCCTCGAATCGGACAGGTCGATGGGAGACTTGGAAGGTCTCGGCTGGAGGCGGGGAGGCTGTCCAGGTGACCCGAAATGGAGGCGAGACGGCCTATGAGTCACCGGATGGCAAGTCCATCTATTACACCAAAGGATTCTGGCGTTCATCGGGTCTATGGAAAATGCCCTTGAGTGGCGGCGAGGAGAGCCAGGTGCTCCCGTCCCTAATCTGGCGCGGTTTCTCTTTGGTCAAAGATGGGATCTATTTCATCCCAGAACCAGGTAGGAATGGGAAGTCTTCCCTCCAGTTTTTGAGCTTCGCTACAGGTAAGGTGAAAACGATCGCTCCAATGTCAGGACCCTCTGATACGCTCTCTGTTTCGCCGGATGGCCGGTTCCTCTTGTTTTCGCAGAACGACGAAGCCGGCTGCGACCTGATGCTAGTGGAGAACTTTCATTGAGTGACAAGTGACAAGTGGCGAGTGGAGGGGTCAGCTGTCAACTTTTAGTGGTGGAGGGCCGAGCTCCTGCGAGGCCGAACTCCGCTCCTTATGCGGCTTCGTGTGGTGACAGCGGTCACATGCTCAGCCCTCCAGCGGCGCAAGACCAAGTATCAGCTCTCAGTCCTTGACGGCGAGCTGAAAGCCACTGAAGGCAGGACGGAGGGACGTGGAGATAACGATAGCGAAAATGGATACTGACACTGAGGTCCCAGTTCCAAAGTTGTTCATGCCTCATCCGAACTTGAGTGACGAGGTGAACCGGAACATCGTGCAATCGGAGATCGAAGGAGGAGTAAACCTGGACAATCTATCCGGCGGCGAGGTCTTGGAAGTGGAGACGCAGAACCGTTGGTACACCATCGTGGTAGGCAGGAGCGGGAAGGATCTGATATGGGCCACCCGAAGTATTGTCCCGAGCCGGTGGCGGTATGGATCGAGGGATCGAGCTGGGGTGGCTCGATGCTGAAGATGCGGTTTGTGGGGCGTGGGATGCGCCTGGAATTCCAGCATCCGACCTACCGGAGGATCGTAACGTCGCCAATCGTCGAAATCCGGGCCAGGGACCCACTCACGGGCAAAGCTTAAGCAGGTAGCCGCGCTGAGTCCGTCAGCTGACGAACGAGGCGTGGGTTTTTGGCGGATAAATTGTTCCACGCCTCGCCAAAGGCGACGGCGGTCGCACGCGCTCAGCGTGGCTACCTATTTTCTTCCGGTGACGCAGTGCTGTTATAGCCAATAGAGGACCAAGACGCGCACTCGATATGGCGATCACGATGATCGGTCAAACGATCTCTCACTATCAAATCCCAATTGAAATCGAGGATATCAACCGAGTCGAAGGCGCGGGTTTCATGCCTTTGGGATTGCCGGAGGAAGGAGCACCCAAGACTCGAATCGAGCTTAAGCGGCTCAATGGGGATGAGAGCATGGAGCTTGGCCCGCGCGTCTCTTCCGGGAAGCGCCGGTTCAATGACAGCGCCAGTTTGCGCGCACCTCCAGTTCCGGCTGTTCGAGGACCTCGGTAAACCTGTTCGCTCTCGTTCAGCTGGAGCTAAGAACAGCGGAATGGACAGGTTCGTTTCCATGACCATCAAGAACTTCGCGCAGGTCCAGACCACCGAGAAGCTTGACGGCGGCCAAAGGTGTCTGGCTTGCCACTTGTCTGGTTCAAAGTCCCAGCCGTCTGAAAACCATTGCAGGAATTCGGTTGGAGGTTAAATCATGAAGACCATTTATGGAGCAATTCTCGTTTCTCTGGCCTTGCTGGCTTTTGCCTGCGGGCCGAAAGTCAACGCGCCTGCTGACGTGCAGGCAATCAAGGGGATGGATGCTTCCTTTGACAAGCCATACAATGCCGGCAACGCCGAGGCCTTGGTGTCGGCCAACTATACGAATGATGCGCTTCGCATGGAACCGAACCAAAAAGCTCTCGCGGGCAAGGACGCAATTCGCGCTTCGTTCCAAAAGTACTTTGACCAGTATGCCGCGGAGAGCCGTAGCGTTACAAAAGACGTCCGTGTCTCCGGGGATTTGGCGGTGGTCAGAGGAACCTATGAAGGCAAGTCCAACCTCAAGGCCGGTGGATTCTCCTCGCAAGATACGGGGAAGTGGGTCTGTGCCTACCAGCGGCAACCGGATGGATCCTGGAAGATATTCTGGGAAATTGGGAATAGTGACTTGGCGGTAGCAGATTCGTTGCCCATAGGCGAGGAAGAACAGGCCCTACTGAGCATTGAACGCGACTGGGCCAATGCATTACAGAAAGGCGACGTGGCGTTTCTGGAGAAAGCACTGGGCAAGGACTGGGTGCATAATGCTGACGGCCAGGTTTCGCCGAAGAAGCAACTCATCGCGGACGTCAAAGGCAAGATCCTCAAGTTTGAGTCAATGGCGCTTAGCGATATGAAACCGATCGTGCTGGGTGAAACGGCTACTGTGAGCGGGCTTTCCACCGAAAAGAGCAGTCATAAAGGCAAAGACACAAGCGGCAAGTATCGTTGGACCGATATTTTCGTGAAACGCGACGGGCGCTGGCAGTGCGCAATCTCACACTCAACAAAAATCAGTTAGGCGTGAGACCCCACAGCTAGCCTTGTCGGCTGCTACGGGACATTGAGGGCGAATGCGAACTCCCCAAGCAGGGGTTTACTGAGAGCCAAATAAAGGATCATCACCACCTGAGCTCCCAAGAGGAATAGCAGGAGTTGTTTAAGAAAGCAGGGATTCCGTACGCCGAGAAATATCTCTAGGGATGGGCTCCTGCACCCTTTCCGGGTGCGGAAAACGTGAAAACTGATCAAGTCCTGGGGTGCGCGGCATAAATCGCCGAGAACCCCAGGCTAATTTCCCGCACCGCTTCGCGGTGGCTGAAGGCAGTTGAAGCTGAAGTTTGTTGAAACTACCGGGGCCCTTGCCAAGGCCATGATCGGTGGATTGCTTCGCGGTGGTTGAAGGCGGGTGAAGTGGATTTGTTGAAACTCCGAGGCCTGTTGAGGCGGCCGCCAGACAGGCTCTGGACTTCGCATTTCCCTGCGGGCTATCAAAGGAGAATCGATTTAACACGAAGGCCCAAATTAGCGAATCGCTTCAACGGGTTTTCATTTTTCCTGGTTGCCTGTTCATTCTATTGTCGAGGAGCCCCTCATGACAGTGATGCCGTCAACATAAGATTATGAAAATATTCAACGCCCCCTCATCCGGTCCTCCTACGTCGGACCA
>JBGOTQ010000479.1:0-4794 GCA_041476565.1 Terriglobia bacterium
ATCTCTCAAGTATATTTCCGACCATATCCAAAGCGAGCTGGGTCTGAATCTCTCAGCCAGTCCTGTTAGCGTAATCAAAGAACATGCCAGGACCCTGGAGCACTGGTTTGAAAAGGAGATTATGCCCTTATATGACCGCCACCAGGAACTGGCCAGGCAATCGCTGCGCCGCAAGATCGGCTCGCTGTGTGAGGCCGTTGAAGCCACGCTGCGATTAAAGTTGGACAGTGCCGAACGGCGGCCTTTTGAAGGCGGAGCAGGCTTGAAGGAAGTCGAAAAAAGCTTGAGGAAAGCAACGGGCGAAATGACGGAAGTGGCGGCAGACTGCCAGCGGTTAGCCGATGAACTGGTCAAGCTTGGCGATTTCATCCTATTTGGGATAGCCGAGAAACTCATAGAGCTCTGGTGGCAAAATCGAACAATGAAGAGAGTCTCCACCGATCTGGTTATTTCTATCCTGACCCAAACGACTCTGGAAACGACGCGAACCATACAAGCCAGGTTGGAGACCCTGGCCCGCAATCTGGCCCAGGCGCTCCATCAGACTGCTGCCGTATTGAATATGAAAGCGGAGACTATGGAAGAGGAGCTAGTGGGTGTGGTCAGAGAGATGCCGCGTTTGGACGTAGGCACAATCACCATCGACTTGCAGCGCCCGTTCGTGTTGGCCATCTCGAAATATCTGGCCAGGGACCGGATCGAAAAACAGTTGCAGCTTCAGGCGGGACCCCAGATATCAGAAGGGCTGAAGGCCTTTGGAAGAACACTCGAGGCTTGGGTAAGACGGGTGGCGGCGGAAATGCAGCGACGGTTTGACGTCCATGCCGACACCTATCGGGCACAGTTGGAGCTGCTAACCACAGACTCCAGTTCAGTCGGAGGAAGAGAAACCATCCAACGCGACTTGCTGGAACTCGCAAAATGGAAAGTCGACACGGAAAAGCCCGTTGGTGTTCCTGTCCCTTGAGTTTCCCAGACGAGTGTTCGATAAGCGTGAGCGATGGTACGGCCACGTTGGGGTGACCACTGACAGGTTGACCTATGGATCGGCTAGCATCGGCTGTGGAAGCCAAGTTGATCGAACTCGTGGCACAGCTCAATGACCTGTCAATCAATGAGCGGGTCTTCCTTGAAATCCTCCCCTTTGGACAAGCTGCAGTGCCGCTGCTGGTAGAGTTGTTGCTATCCAAACCGTCGCTTCACCCGCAAACCCGCTGTTTGGCAGCGGAGGCCCTAGGGATCCTGGGTGGGCCTGACGCTGTGCAGGGACTGATTGAGGTTCTTACCTGCAATCGTCTGGAGAATTTGGAGCCTGTTTTGGCGATGTCCGAGAAAGCGGTGAGGAATCGGGCTTGTTTAGAACTGGGCCGTCTAAACGCAGAAGGAGCCATATTGCCTTTGTTGAGGGCCCTTAGGGAAAACCATCTCGAAGGTGCAGCTCGATCATTAACCGCGCTCCGAGTCCGAGCTGTCATCCCTTTGCTGGTGGAGTGCCTCGAACAGGACATGATTCGCAACACAATATCGGAATGTCTGCTTGAGTTCTCGCCGGATTCCATTGGGCCATTGCGGGAGACTGTTGTCGAAAAACACGTCGAGGACGCCGTCGAAACGAATCGCAGCATTGCTAGGCGAGCAGAAGCTGCACGGCTTCTGGGAATACTTCAAAAAGAGAATGCGCAGAACCTCTTGAGAGAACTGTTGTGGAACAATGCTGGGTTGGTGCAGCATAATGCGGCTTTGGCCCTGTCTCGGTGCGGAAATGAGACTGAGAGAGAAGAGGCACTGCCGGTACTCCTGATTTTTCTTGAGAAGGGAAACTGGCTTGAACAAAACATTTGCGAAGAGGCGATCCGGTCTTTTGGAATTCACAGTCTGTTACACATCCTCAAGGAACTCGAGGACGGACAAGACAATTCGGAGGAGTCTGAGGCTACAAAAATGACAATGTCTCAAACACTTCTACTGAAGCGGATCATCAGAAAAATGGAGAATGCGTAGCGATAATCTGGGCGCAATCCATCGACGGTAAAGCAACTAATGGATAATTCATGAGAAATGAAATCAAGCTTGGGACTGGGACAAAATAGGTGAAATCTCCGCCAAAGTCAAAAAGTGACTGGCTGACTCATAGCGTACTTGGAATTGGATTAGCCAGCTTGTTTTCAGACCTGGGCCACGAAATGGCCACAACGGTGCTGCCCCTTTTTCTCGCCCAGCAGATTGCAGCTTCTGCGTTCGCTCTGGGTTTGATTGAAGGGCTGTCGGATGGCCTGTCCAGCTATTTCAAGCTCTTAGGGGGGTGGTGGACAGATCGCAGTGGCAAACGGAAGCCCCTGGCGTTGGTAGGATACCTCATCACCGCCCTGTCCACTACCAGCTTCGCATTGGCCAGGAATTGGACAATGGTGCTCATCAGCCGCAGTCTGGCATGGGCCGCGCGCGGAGGACGGACTGAGGCTCGCAACGCCTTGATGGCTGATTCCGTGGAGCCTGTCCATTATGGCAGGGCATTTGGATTCGAACGCTCGATGGATACCGCCGGGGCGGTGTTTGCCCCCATCATTGCTTTAGGTTTGGTTTCCTTCGGCTTTTCTTACCGCCACGTTTTTCTGGCGGGGCTTTTTCCAGGGTTGCTGGCTGTTGCTGCCATGGCGTGGCTTGTCAAGGAGAAAGCCCGTCCGGCTCAGCCGGAGCGGCAATTGTTGGGGGACCTCAAGCAACTTCCGATTGGATTCCGGTATTACGTCATGGTTGTCGGCGTTTTCGGTCTTGGGCAGTTCGCCCCTACCCTGCTGATCTTACGGGCCTCCCAGTTGCTCAAACCTGCCTCGGGGGGTGGATCGTCTCCTGAAACGGTCATTGCCCTTTATATCCTCTTCAATCTCACACAATCCGCTAGTGCTTACGTGTGCGGTTCCTTGAGTCATCGCTTTGGAAGCATCCAACTGCTGGGGATCGGTTATTTCTCCTTTGCTTTGGCCGCTATTGGATTTGCCTTTGTTGAAGGAAGACTGGCCACGTTGGTCGCGCTCTTTGCTCTGGCCGGGGTTGCCGTGGGAGGAATTGAGGCTATGGAACCCACCGCAGCAGCAGAACTCCTGCCGGGAAGCCATCGCGGGACAGGCTTTGGCGCCCTGGGTGCTGCCAACGGCATAGGAGATTTCCTCTCAAGTGCGATGGTTGGCGGACTCTGGGCCGCGTTTGGAGCGGGCGCTGGGTTTGGGTTCGCTGCAGTCTTCAACCTCGGCAGTGTCGGGCTGCTCTTCCTCTTGAGAAAGTCATTCAAGCAGTAGCAGGATGGGCCGTTTACCGGCAAGCCTGTCACGGGAGATGCTGATGAAGATCCCATTGGTTTCAGATATCCATGCCAGCTTTGAAGCTACTGAATCCTGAAGAAATCGAATTCCTGCGGCATCTTCCTTTAGCAACGAACATTCGCCTTTCGGGAGACGTGTGTTCCTCCACAGGTGCCTTGCTACACCGAAAACGCACGTTATAATCAGTGCTAGTTGCGACATCTCTGATACGGTTCTGATGTCTCTTGGCACTCCTCTTCCCGCAAGAGGGGCTCAAACGCCGGTCAGTTTAGCAGCAGAAAGGAGTGACTATGAGACGTCGAGCCGTAGTGTTTGATGACGAACCCTTGATGCGGCAGTTGCTGTGGGCCGTGTTTGATCGGCGAGGGTACGAAGTCTTCACATTTCCCGATCCTGGCGTCTGCCCGCTCCATGTGACCGAGCGTTGCCCCTGCCCGGAGGATACCCTCTGTGCCGATATTGTTATTTCGGATCTGCAAATGCCCAATGTGAACGGGCTCGACTTCTTGGAGGCCCTGATGGGGAAGGGCTGTCGGAAACCACAGTTCGCAATGACTTCAGGGGCATGGACCGAGGCTGAAGTCGAGCGCGCAAGGCAGCTCGGCTGCAAAGTCTTCCTCAAACCGTTCCACATTAGTGACATCATCCAATGGCTGGAGGAAGTCGAGCCCTTAATTGTTCCGGACCGGCAACTCCTCAATTGGTACGAGCACAAATGGCTTGCCAAAAGCGCAGATGCGAGCGGACAAATATAGCTTCTACCTTTCTCGTTGCCTTCGAGAATCAATCACCAGGTCAAAACTGAGGATCGAAATGTGGCCAAGAGGGCAACCGCGAATGGAAGATTTGTCTCGGGAGATAAAGAGGAATTTGGTACGCCCGGCAGGGTTCGAACCTGCGACCTACAGCTCCGGAGATTCCGCTAACATGGTAAATCCCGCTCAATCAGTGACGTTTAATGTCGAAAAAAAATAATTATAACGAATTTTTGCAGATTAATGAGTAGATTTTGAGTAGGTCGAGACGACTTGAAAATTAGTAAAAAGGGACTCTGAAAAGACTCAGCATTCCTCCGCCCGCACTCTTTGCGGCAGTGCACCTGGAACCACCTGGCTAGGCCGCGTCTTCGTTTCTCACCCCTCTTCACTTTACGTTGTGGGACGTGAACTGATATGAATACCTCTTCAACTCGAGGTGTGGATGGACTAGTGGTGAAGACGGAGCACTTGTCGGACCTCCTCAATGAGCTTGGGCTGTTGACTTTTGGCGGGGGCAGGCATAGCATTTTTCTCCAGAGTAGGTAGGCAATTCGGTTGATAATATGGATTGGGCAATAGTGCCCGAAAGCCCCACTAATATCAAATTATCAGGGCAACATTGCCAGTTAATCAATGGTTGGGCGCGCCAGCCATGATTAATCATTTCACAGAAAGGATAAGGAAGAACAGACAATGAATCGTCAAAGTTTACTTCA
>JBGOTQ010000480.1:0-4758 GCA_041476565.1 Terriglobia bacterium
ACTGATTGCGCGCGGCGGAAAGATTGCGATTGAGAAGTCGTACGGGCTGGCTGACCGCGAGAACCACGTTAGCAACGCCACGGACACGCGGTTCCGCCTCGGATCCATGAACAAAATGTTCACGGCCGCCGCGATTCTGCAACTCGTTGGCCAAGGAAAAATCGAGCTTGCCGCACCGGTCGGCAAGTATATGGCCGGCTATCCGAACCGGGACGTCGCAACCAAGGTGACCATCCGCCACCTCCTCACTCATACCGGCGGCACCGGAGACATCTTCACGCCCGAGTATCAAAAACATCGGCTGGAACTCCGTGAGCTCAGCGATTACGTCAAGCTGTACGGAACTCGCGGGCTCGAATTTGAGCCCGGATCGAAGTGGTCGTATTCTAACTATGGCTTTCTGCTGCTTGGGCCTGTGGTCGAGAGGGTTTCAGGCATGACATACTACGAGTACGTGCGCAGACACATCTTTGAGCCGGCCGGCATGCGCAATACCGATTCACTGCCCGAAACGGACAACGTCACAAAACGCTCGATCGGCTACATGCGCAAAAACGGCTCCTGGGTGAATAATGCGGATACTCTACCGTGGCGCGGTACGTCCGCTGGCGGCGGATACTCGACGGTTGGGGATCTGTTCCTCTTCGCCCAGTCGCTCTCTACCGGCAAACTCATCAAGCGGGAGCTTTTCGCCGAAATGACATCAAAACAGGCGGGCGGCCCCCAGATGCCCTCTGGAACCGGATACGGCTTCGGGATGATGGTTTCCGACGAACCCCAGGGCAAGCGGTTCGGCCACGGCGGCGGCGCGCCGGGGATGAACGGTGAACTTCGAGTCTACCCCCGTATGGAAACGGTCGTGGTGGTGTTGTCTAACCTTGATCCGCCCGCAGCGACACAAATTGCGGACTTCTTCGACGAGCGCATGCCCATCGACTGATCCGCAATCGATAATTCCTATTCATAATCAATAAGAGGAGGAATTTACCTGGGAGAAGGACAGAGCACGGAGTCTGATCCGTGCTCCGGGTAAGTAGTGGGATTGCTACGTTAGATCTTCACTACATCTGAAGCCTGCAGACCCTTCGGTCCACTCGTAACAGTGAGTTCTACGCGCTGGCCTTCGCTGAGAGATTTGAAGCCGGCCTCCTGGATCGCGGAATGGTGGACAAAAACATCTTCCCCACCGTCGCGTTGAATGAACCCAAACCCCTTGGCATCGTTAAACCACTTGACTGTTCCTTGTTCTTTCATGTTGTCTTCCTTTGAATTTTAGAATTTGCAGATCCAACCCGTTTCTGACCCGCCCTTGCTTCTCAGGAAGAACAACTCAAAAACAGTTTGCTGGTTCCTGGCTACAAAGTAAAAAAGGCCGCAAAATCATGAATTTTGCGGTCTCAGTGAGATCACAAAAACCGATTTAGATTGCGACCCGTAGTATACCGGAAGAAGATGAAAAATGCATTAAAAAAATCAACATTCGCCTGGGCCCCGCTTGGATGGACTGAACCCGGCTCAGATGGACTTGTTGGCAAGGACAACCCCAGAAATCGAAATCTCAAGAAGAGACTGTCCCCGGGACATCGTCTTCAGATTGAGTCAAGAAGCGCGGCTCAGGTCATTCGGTAAATTGCGCAGCCTCGATCCGGGATAGTTCCTGTGGACTTGCCATTTCTCTAAGCCGTTTTGACCTCTCGGCCGGAAAGGACGCCTAAAAACTAGGCCTTGACACTCCCGCAGTGAGACCAAAGACAGCTAGCCTGGTCAACTAAGGTCTCCGTTTCTCGCCCGAGAATCCGCAGCCGCTTTTTCTAGATCTTCCAGACTGATATTATATTCACTGGCAGCCTGGATGAAGCCTCGAGTGACCACAAAAGTAAGGTTAGTTGCGCTTCGCTGTTTGATCAGGATTTGAGCCAAGCGGTTTAGTAACAAGACTAGAATAGGCTTATCGGTCAGGTTGTTTTCCATGACCCCATTACCTCTTTACACGGGGGGACACTGGAGAGTTGAGCTCCGTGAAGCCCCTGAATTTGGCAGAGATTGCTAGAATCATTGACATTGAGTTCGGACGAATCGGTGATGGAGTCCACCGGAATCACTCCACGGGCTGATGACTCCCACAGAGGCAAGAAAGCCTTAAGTGGGACTGCGGTGGAAGGTGCTTCCACAGTCTGCTGTGGGTAGCTTGCCATCATCTCCTTCTGATAATAGGACTTGTTCCTGATTTGAAGCCAACCGTAATTACTGACTTCAAATTCACCCGTAAAGTGTTGTAACAATAGAGCATTATGCTTACCCCACCAACATTTGATGGCGGAAGCACCCGAAAACCTGCGCCAGGAGCAGTATAGGATAAGGATACGGCTATTGTAATTCTGGAAATGCAGAGCCTGGTATTCGAAAAAAGAAATGCGCCAATCCAGCCTGCCTTCAGCTATCGTGGTCCAGCCGCCCACTCCAATGTGATGTCGTCGCACAACGGTGGAGCGAAGCGAGGAAGTGAAAATTCAAAGCTCTAGGTTTAGCGTCACGATGCCGGTGGGAACTCGTTCACGGAGCAAACGGAAACTCACGATATCAGCTAAGTGGAAATATCCTTCTCCCTCGAAAACCAGGTCTGACTGGATACTCATCGGAAGCAACACGTCAGGCTGAAGGATCTTAACCCAGGCGACAGAGGTGCCAGCAATTCTGTGAAAAGGTAATTTGAGAGACAAGAGGCACGGGTGTAAGCTATGGCAGGTCGATTCGGTCGAGTATTCTGACTACACGGTTCTCTAAATTACTGTTCGACAGTGCAATGTGACTTGGTCTTTACCGCCTCCTGATGTGCGGAGATAATTCGTCTTATGAAAAGCTACCGTAAAGAACTCTGGTTCAACGTCCCTTCTCGCCGCGCTTTCATTAACATTACTCCCCAGGTACAACAGTGCCTTTTTGAAAGCTCCATCAAGGAAGGATTCGCTCTTGTAAACGCTATGCATATAACGGCATCCGTCTTCATTAACGATGACGAACGAGGTCTTCACCACGACTATGAGATATGGCTTGAGGGATTAGCTCCACACGAACCCGCCAGCCAATATCGTCACAACGATACTGGGGAAGACAATGCCGATGCTCACCTGAAGAGGCAAGTCATGGGGCGAGAAGTAGTAGTAGCAGTAACAGAGGGACAATTAGATTTTGGTCCTTGGGAACAGATCTTCTACGGGGAGTTCGACGGAGGGAGAAGGAAGCGAGTCTTGGTAAAGATTATAGGAGAATGAGTAGAGGTCTTGCTCCAGGTACCGTGAGATTTTCTTGTCATTGAGATAACCCTACTATTCACTTTCCAGAGGTGGTCTAAGCGCGATGGTCCAGGTCAGAGTGAAGAGACTCGGTGTGTGTCGTCAAAACTCCGTAAGGCAGCAGATTCAAGGAATTAATGCGGGCGCAGGAACGAACCCCTTGTGGTCAAAAAGACTTGATCAGATTGAGATAGCTTAGCTTATAGATCCGCCTTCTGTGAACGAGTGCATTCGGTCCAGCCAAGTTAAGGCTACGTTAGGTGCCGTTACATCGGGACGAGACTTAGCTCTGAATGACTCCGGAGAATTTTTGCGTAGCACAGGGATAGAATGGAAAAGAATTCCCAAGAGAAGGTGAGGACAAGACAAAAGATCACCGCGATTGTATTGATACTGCTCTTGGGCGCCATCGTCTACGGACTCATCCGCACGACAACGGCTCCGAGTGTTGTGCCATCACACGGCAAAGGGAAGAATGCCGCCACGGTACCGGCGCCTCAGATCGACCAATCACCCCTGAGGACAGCACAGAAGCTCGCGCAATTCGCGGACAATCCTGAAGAGCAGGCATTGTCAAAGGAGGCGATCCGCTTATGTGACCACGAATTGGACCTGGCATACGAGAGTGCGCGGCGTGACGTGGAGGCGCACCCTCCCGTCTTGACTCCGGAGGCAAGCGAAATTCAGGCGAGGCTGGAAAAGGCGAAGAGGCTTCAGAAGGCTGATCAAATGCTGGCCGCTCAGTTAACGGCGTTGGAAGCAAAGGCCAGTGGAAGCCAGAAAGAGGGGCTGGCTGACAGACTGAATGAAGTGGAGGTACAACTGGAATCCGATGAAGACGAAGTCGACGACGCGACTCAGGACTTAAACCGGGCTGGCGGCAATGCCAAATCGCGGATCGAGCGCATGAAGCAGGAACATGAAGAAGTCTCTCGCGAAATTGATAAAGCCGTTCCTGCATATCCGGCTCCAAAGCCCGATCAGTTTGGATTGATTCACCGGTACCTGCTATGGTCGGAATTACGGCTAAAACAGAAACTGCTAACCGAGGCGAACCAGGCAGCGCTGACGGCAGCTACGGAGCTGGGGGCAAAACATGATGCTCTGGATGCGAGGATTGAGGCCGCGAAGCGGACCTCCCCGGATTTGGCCGCGCACACCAAGAAAGGGGCTGCTGAAACTGCCGTCACGTCGCGAAAGGATCGCAGTCACGCGGAATCGGCGGCAGCCCTGGCGCAGATGAAGCAGATTGTATCGGATCAAAAGGACCTCGCCAGTCTTGACAGGCGCGCCGACTATGAGAAGCAGCTCGCCGCGGTATACTCCCAGTGGAGCGGTCTGGTAGCGGCTCGGCAGCGCGACGTTCTGTACCGCGCGTTGCAGGGCGTGCTGATCATCTTGGTGATCTTGCTTGTCGGCATTTTCTTCGACAATTGGCTCGAGCGGCTTCTCGGCACCCTATCGC
>JBGOTQ010000481.1:0-4753 GCA_041476565.1 Terriglobia bacterium
ACCTGGGGGAGATTGGCTACTTCAGCGGGATCGTGCAGCGAATTAAGTTCTCTCGAGAGGACCTCGCCCAGGTCAAAAACCTTATTGACCTGAAAGACGTCGTTGGCTTGAAGTCCGAATTGGATCGGCTCAATCTTTCAGAAAGGCGGCGCAATATCCTGCTGTCTCTGGTTCAGCTGACCGGTGGTCAGGAAGTCCTCGAGACAGCACGCCAACTGGTTTCCAATGAGCAGTCCCAGGCCGCATTGGAGAATCTGCGGGATCTCTACGAGTTATTAAAAAAACACAAGGTTCACGAGCATATCACCATTGACCTCAGTGAAGTGCGAGGAATGGACTACTACACTGGGACGATTTTCAAAATCTATGCCCCCGGCCTTGGGTTTGAGATCGGAGGAGGAGGACGCTACGACAACCTCCTCCGTAATTTTGGTTCCGACCTGCCATCGGTTGGATTCTCCTTTAGTCTGGAACGGTTGATGTCTTTAGAAAGCGGATGATGCGTTCCGTGGACTCTACTCATTAAGGGATTTGTTAAATAGGGGGTATTCTCATTCTCAGCCGAGAGTCCATCACCATAGCCTTGTCAAAGGGAAGATTGCTTGAAGAAGCTTTGGAGTTGCTCGACCGCGCGGGCATTCAGCTTGCAGCTTCGGACCTGAACTCCCGCAAGCTGGTCATTGAGGATGCCAGCTCCCGCCTCAGGATCTTCATGGTGAAGCCCATTGATATTCCCGCCTATGTGGAATACGGCGTGGCGGATGTGGGAATTGCCGGTCGGGATATACTCATGGAATCGAACGCGGACATTCATCAACCCCTCAATCTGGGTATCGGGCTCTGCAAAATGGTTGTGGCTGGCCCAAAAGCAACGGCACGGCAGAACTATCGAGAGCTCTCCACCGTTCGCATTGCCACCAAGTATCCCAGGGTTACTACGGAATACTTCACACAACGCGGTGTGCCAGTGGAAATCATTCCCCTTTCCGGGAGTGTGGAATTAGCTCCGCTGCTGGGTCTCTCGGACCGAATTGTCGATCTGGTGGCCACCGGTCGGACGCTGGCCGAAAACGGGCTGGAGATCATTGAGACCATCTGTGATATCAGTGCGCGCCTGGTGGTAAACCGCGCCAGTTATCAGGTGAAGCGCAAGCGAATCACAGAGCTGATCCAACAGCTGGCCAAGGCCGTGGCGTTGAACTAGACCAGGCCAACGATACGACGATGCAAATCCCAATTTACTCCTGGAAGAGCCCCGAATGCGATGGTTATCTCAAGAAGGTTGCCAGGAGGGGATCTGAAGCCCATCCGGAAGTCGAGGCCAGTGTAGCAGCGATCCTTTGTGCTGTCAGGGAGAAGGGTGATTTCGCGGTCCGTGAATTTACCCGTCAGTTTGACGGCATTGCACTCGATCACTTCAGAATTAATCCCACCGAAATCGCGTCCCTGGCAAGTCAGGCAGATCCCGGGTTGCGGAAGATCTTGAAGCTTGCCAAAGAGAACATCCGCACATTCCATCAGCACCAGCTAGAAAAGTCCTGGGAGATAGTTTGTGACTATGGGGTTCGGTTGGGCCAGCGAGTGAGCCCGCTGGAATCTGTCGGTCTCTACGTTCCTGGCGGGAAAGCTGCCTACCCATCCTCTGTCTTGATGAATGCGATCCCCGCCCAAATTGCCGGGGTTCCGCGCATCGTCGTTACGACCCCCTATCCGCAGTTTCGCAAGAGCCCGGGAGTCGCTGCAGTCTTGATGGAACTGGAACTGACGGAAGTCTACGGTGTTGGTGGTGCTCAAGCGGTGGGGGCGCTGGCCTACGGGACTGACACCATCCCCCGGGTCGACAAGATTGTCGGTCCCGGAAACCTGTATGTGGCGCTGGCTAAGCGGCAGGTTTTTGGCACAGTGGACATCGATATGATCGCCGGCCCCAGCGAAGTAGTGGTCGTGGCAGATTCCTCCTGCAACCCGGATTATGTGGCAGCTGACCTGATGGCTCAGGCCGAGCACGACGAACTGGCTTGCTCAATTGCCATTGTCGTTCACAATGAATACGCGCTGCGCATTCGACAAAGCCTCGACCGGTTACATACTCACCTGAAACGCCGGGAGATTATCCAGAAGGCCTTGGAAACTCAGGGAGCCGTTCTTGTTGTGAATAACTGGGAGGAAGCTGCAGAGGTGGTGAACGCAATTGCACCGGAACATCTGGAGTTATTAATGCCTCAGGCAGAGGAATTCTCGAAAAAAATCCGCGCGGCTGGCGCCGTTTTCTTTGGCGAGTACTCCTGCGAACCGGTCGGCGACTACTTTGCCGGTCCCAACCACGTGTTACCCACCTCGGGCACCGCCCGTTTTGCCTCACCGCTTGGCGTGTATGACTTCTTGAAGAGAAGCAGCATCATCAAATATACTCGCGAAGCGTTATTGGCAAACCACCGCCACATCGAGCAATTTGCCTTGGCTGAACAGCTTGATGCCCATGCCATGAGCGTGCGCTTGAGAGTTGAGAATCTGGCAGACTAACAGGAGCCCTCGGGCTCTCGTCAGCCATCTTCCCCCTTAGTTGATGCCCATCGATCTGATTTGACAGGTCCTGCCCTTTTTTATATGTTCGCCGGCAAAGAGGAGGTAGTTAGATGTCGCCTGCAATCATAAACCTGGACCTCGACAATCTGCCCCATCTGCCCCCCAAGATAGACTATGGAATCGGTTGCTTGGGAGCCGGCTTTATCATGCGCGACGTGCATCTCGTGGCTTACAGGAATGCAGGCTTTAAGGTGGTGGCCATCTGTGACATTGCGCCTGAGGTGGCCAGAAAGACTGCTGAACTCCGGATGATCCCCAGGGTGCATCGGAGCCTTGAAGACCTCCTGGACGATTCTGAGGTTCAAATCCTGGATATCGCCATTCCTCCCGACAAGCAGCTGGAGGTAGTCAGGGAAGCGGTAAAACGACCCCACATCTTGGGAATCTTGGCCCAGAAACCTCTGGCTATGAACCTGGTGGAAGCGCAAGCGGTCGTGGAACTCTGCAGCAAGGCAGGAAAGAAGCTCGCGGTCAATCAGAACATGCGGTACGATCAATCTATTCGTGCCTTGAAGACCCTGCTCAACCGCGGGGTGCTGGGAACGCCCATTCTGGCTACCATTGAAATGCGTGCCATCCCGCACTGGCAGACTTTCCTCCGCAACTATGGTCGCCTGACGCTGCTCAATATGAGTATCCATCACCTTGATTGTTATCGCTTCCTCTTTGGAGATCCCGAGCGGGTTTTTGCCAGTGGTCGGACCGATCCCCGCACCGACTTTCCGCATCGCGACGGCATTGTTCTATATGTTCTGGAATATGCCGATGGCCTTCGGGCTGCCGGATGGGATGATGTATGGGGCGGCCCTGTCCGAGAAGGAAGTCTTGGTGACAATTATATCAAATGGCGCGTGGAAGGAAGTGACGGGCTGGCGTGGGGAACAATCGGCTGGCCGGATTACCCGGCGGGCAGCCCCAGCACGATCAACTTCACCACCACGCAGCAACCTGGATATTGGTTCCAACCCCGCTGGAATAAGGTCTGGTTTCCCGACGCCTTTGAAGGTACCATGGCTCAGCTAATGTTCGCCATCCAGGACAATACTGAACCCGAAATTAGTGGCCGTGACAACTTGAGAACCATGGCCTTGGTAGATGCCTGCTATCGATCTCTGGACGAACACCGGGCCGTAGGGCTCAGTGAAATTCTGACAAGTTAAGGTCGCCTTTTTCCCATCCAAACTCTCAATCGGAGGGCGTATCCATGAAACTGGGTCTGATTAATTCCGCGTGGCTGGGGACTGCCGTGGACCCTTACAGCCAAGGAGTCCGGCTAACGAAGCAAATTGGTTTCGACACAATTGACATCTATCCGGCCGATGGAGAGCTGACGGACCCGCAGATTCAGGGTGTCAAGACGATTGCCCAGGAAGTGGAATTGCCGATTCGCTCGGTACCCCTCATCCTTTTTGGACTTTTTGACCCCAATGGTTCTGCACGGCAGCACTCCATTGACATTGGTCGCCGGATTACCGATCTTGCTGCCGTCCTGGGGGCTGACAACCTGTTGCTAGTCAACGGTGAGTACTTCTGGCAATTAGAGACAGGGTTTAATCAGCAATGGATCTGGAATGCCGTAGTAGAGGGGGTCCGTCAAATCGGGGAACATGCCCGGGCAATTGGCATGCGGATCGCAATTGAACTGGAGCCATTCCGGATGTCGATCGTCAACACGATCGACAGTATGGAAAAGTTCCTCAACGCGGTGAACCTACCAGGTGTTGTGATGGCCAACATTGACTGTTCTCATTTGTTTCTGGCCAATATTCCTCCCACCGAAATTCAACGGCTCAAGGGGAGGATTGCACACGTCCACTTTTCAGACGCCATCGATCAGCACGGCGATCTGCCGCCCGGCCGTGGCCGAGCGCCGCTGAAGGAATATCTAAACCAGTTGGATATTGCGGGTTTTGACGGTAGCGTCTCAATTGAACTCGAGTGGCCCCCCGATCCTTCGCGGGAGGGGGTCATGGCCTGGGTCACCGAAGCCTATCAAAAAACCAACCAGATGATGCAGGAACTGGGAGTCAGGAGATAAGTCTGTCTTTGCCTGTTGGATCGGTCTTTCGGCCCCTTAAGGGCATACCGTTGAGGAAAATGCTCTGTGCTGCCAGCAGGTAACCACTGCTACCCTTTTTTTGAGCTTGCCGATATTCGATTTCTGAGC
>JBGOTQ010000482.1:0-4750 GCA_041476565.1 Terriglobia bacterium
AATGGTCGCAGCTGGTAGCGCAGGCCTGGGCCGACGAGAAGCTCAAGCAGCGACTGACAGACAGCCCAGCGGCCGTGCTCCAAGAGCACGGGATCGAAGTGCCTACGGGAGTTGAGATCCGAGTGGTGGAAAACACGGACAAGATCTATTACCTAACGTTGCCGGCCAGGCCATCGGACGAGCTAACACCGAGCCAATTGAGCAGCGTCGCGGGCGGCTTTACGCCAATCGGCGCTTTTGCATGTTATCAGACGCGGAGCGCCGAGGAAGTTAACCACAGCGAGTTTTCGATAGTGAAGCTACTAGACGCAGCGACACCGAAATTGTATTGAGCGAGCACCTCGACCGATGTGACCAGCAGGTGATCTTCGTGTGAGGTTACAACGCTTACGCCAGCCTGGTCGAGAAACCTAAGGCGCAACCCGAAAGGCTCGGCGGCTGCTGGCCGAACCTGGCGTTGTCCTCAAAGAGCATGGGATCGAAGTGCCTGCGGGAGGGGAGCTGCGTGTGGTGGAAAACACGGACAAGGTCTTCTACTTGGCGCCCTTCGGGTTCTTGGCGGTTCCATGGAGTCTGTGGGTTCGGGAAAGAAGTTAGGGCCCGTTTTTCTGCTCATGGGTAAAAACTCTGACTCTGACGTGACCCTGAACATCGAGCCAACTGAGTGGCGTCAGTGAGGGTTTTTGGTACTTTTCTTTCCTACTAAATTGTCTAAGGGCATCGCCCTTGATATTCTGACGGCTTCGCGGAGCTCAGCCCTGCATACCTTAGTTCGGTAAAAGGAGAACCCAATTCTTGCAACGTCTCGCATAAGCCACTAACCAGCCACATCCTGCACGGATGGGGCGCAAACGAAAAAAGGAGAATGATCATGGCAAACGAACAAGCTGGACAAAAGAAACAAGAGGAAGCTGAAGTGAACCCCCAGGCGAAAGTTGAAGAGCAATCTGTCATTGCAGGCCAAGAGTATCGCAGGAAGTGGTCGCAACTGGTGGCGCAAGCCCAGGCTGACGAGAAGCTCAAGCAACGGCTGATGGATAACACCGCTTCAGTCCTCCAAGAGCATGGGATCGAAGTGCCTGCAGGAGTGGAGGTGCGTGTCGTGGAGAACACGGACAAGGCCTCTTCCATGGCTCTGGAGGCCAAACTTACTGGGGAGGCAACGGAGTTCAAAGCTAGCCAACTGAGTGGCGTTGCTGGCGGCGCCTTTAGCTCCTTTGTACACTTCGGCGACATTAAAGGAGAGTCAACGGATAAATAGCTTAACTTAAGGCCTGCAAGGATGAGGCGTTGGCTCCTGCTAACCAGTAACCGGAGGTGGCCTCTTGATCTTCATCCCTGAAGGGGATGGATAAAAGCCGCAGTTGGTGTTCATCCCCTTCAGGGATGGGGTGAATGGAACGGCTCTGTTCCCAGGGTTGCGCGTTGCCGCACAACCCTGGGCTGGTCAATGAATCCCCCACGATAAATTCTGTCACGGCAGAGACCCGGAGAGCAAGGAGAGAGAAGCCGTTCTCTGTGTCCTCCGTGTCTCCGTGGTTGAAAAGTCTTCTGACGAGCTACTCTATCAGCCCATGAAGTCTACCGGTCGCGCATTCAAACTCTTCGCTGTCTTTTTAGGTCCCACTCTGCGCAAAGATCAGGCTTGCGCACTCCTCGATGCCGCCTACTATCCCCCTGCCCGCAAGGGCGATGTCTACCGCCTCATCGGGTCGGGCGTCAAGACCATCATCCTGATAGACGGAGTTTTTGACAGCACACCATCGGTCTGGCAGCGTGAACTTCTTCAGGCGATGGACGAGGGTATTCAGGTGCTGGGCGCATCCAGCATGGGAGCGTTGAGAGCCGCCGAATTGCATCCGTTCGGCATGATTGGTTACGGCACGATTTTCGAATGGTACCGTGACGGGATGATTGATGGCGACGATGAAGTGGCGCTCTGGCATGGGTCGGAGGAATCTGGCTTCCGTCCGCTTTCCGAGCCATTGGTTAATATCCGCTAAACCTTGCTCAGGGCGGTCAAAGACCATTGCCTCACACCGGAGCAAGCACAGGAACTGACAGCATATGCCAAGCAGGTTTACTACCCAAATCGCTCCTATCGCCAACTGTTGAACAGTTCTGTCGTTAAAGGCTGGCCGCAGGATCAGATGGCGAGGCTGGAACACTACTTTTTAACGAAAAGTAGGGACCTGAAGAGGCTCGACGCCATCGGGCTGCTTCGCTATTACGCCGGCAGGGACACCCGTCAGCCAGGAAGACGAAAGTCCAGGGGCATCCACAACTCATTTCAAGCAGACGGCTCGTGGGGTTGGGATTACGTGCGGCTCCTTCTGGGCGGTTTCATGAACTCCCACGGGGTTGTCACCCTCGAGCAAGTCCTGAACGGGGCGAACCGGGATCCCGCGCTGGTAAAGACCATGCTGCCAATCTTATCGAAACGTTACTTCCTTTTGCAGTGGGCAAGGCAACATAAAGTGGCGTGCCCGAAAGATGTCCTGACGAGCTTCATCCAGCATTGGGAAAAAGAACATCAGATACGCGATCGTACCCGGTGGTTACACGCGAGTGGTTTGACGCAGAGGACCTACGGAATGTTATTGGCGGAGCGCGCCTTGATTCATTGGATGACGACACAGGGGCAGAGTCATTTCGGGCTAAAAAGGAGTTTTGTCCTGGAGTGGGCAAGACAAAATGGTGTCTCTTTCACGCCGGGTTGCCTTGACTCTTCCATCGAGCCGACAGAGCAGGCGCTTGAAGAATGGATCGTGAAACAGGGTCCGCGCTATTTCGGTCTGGGCTGGAGTTTTGAAGTGGCTTTGCTGCGAGAGGTACAGATCACAGGGAGAGCCGCAGACCTCATGGAAAAGGGTGAGGCGAAATAATGGACATTCTTCCTAAAGGTTACACATGGGGGACACATCGTTTATTTGCGCCCGAGCAGACCCTGGCGCATGTCACGCCTCACGTGGCTGCCCTCGGCGTGACCCGCCTAGCCGATGTCACCGGTCTGGATTGCCTCAACATTCCCGTCTACTGTGCCATCAGGCCGCGAGGCACGTCTGTACAAGTTTGCAATGGGAAGGGATTGTGCCACACCGATGCAAAGGTTTCCGCCCTCATGGAGGCTGTCGAATTCTACTACTTCGAAAATCTAAGTGGTGATAGGAAGCGCGGCAGCCTTCGATCCATGCAATGCGACGGTCACCGCGCGATACAACCCTGTCTTCTCCCCGACTACCGGTCGGAGACCTTCTTCTCCGCCGATTATGTCATCGACTGGGTCCGCGCAGAAGACCTGCTGTCCGGAGAAGAGGTGTGGCTGCCGGCGTCCGCCGCCTCCCTCTGCAGACCAATGCTCTACAACGTGTCAACTAATGGCTTGGCAAGCGGCAATCACCTTCTCGAAGCGACGCTGCATGGGCTTTATGAGGTCATCGAACGCGACGCCATATCGCGCCTGAGCACCAACGGCAGGCTGGATTTTAGGCAAAAGCGCTGCCGATTCATTGAACTGAAGACTGTCACAGACGGACCGGTCAAGGAACTGCACGAGAAGCTCGTGGCGGCCGACGTCAAACTCGTCCTGATCTGGATGAAGAGTTGCATTCCGATCCACACCTTTATGGCTGTTTTGCTGGACCGGAAACCGTTCAGTCCGTCCTCGAGGGTGAACCTCGGTTACGGTACTCATCTCAGCGTTTCCGTGGCGGCGACGCGAGCGATTACCGAGGCGGCACAATCACGCCTGACTCGCATTCACGGGTCACGCGAAGACCTGGAGCCTGAAGGGTATCAAAGCGCTCACCACAAGATTTATGATTTTTTTGACCATCTCGAAGCCCAGAGCCGTTGGGGGACATTGAGGGACATGGCTGAAGATGATTTGCTCCAGGATTATACCTGTATCTTGCGCAACCTCTCTGTGAGCGGTTACAAGAACATCTTCCGTGTCAACATGACGCGCCCGCCATTCGATATTCCCGTCGCAAAGGTATTGGTATGTGATTTGAAGATGAACCCGAATTTAGTCTGAAAGTCTAACGAAACAAACAAAGGAGGTGACACCAGTCCCGCACGGTTAGAAAGCGTGTGATGTAGAAGCAGGGCAGTTGGAGACGAAGCTCCGCCCCGGTCGACGGCAAGGACCAACCGATGACCAGGACGGAAACACTTTCAACAGAAGTTCACTTCAGAAAGGAGCACATCGATGGTGACCAAGAAGAAAGAGAAGGGCAAGGAGAAAAGAGGGAAGGTCAAAGCCGGAGACTTGAAGCCCAACAAAGAGACGGGCAAGGAGCTGAGTGACAGTGACATAAAGAAGGTTGTGGGTGGAACGAGATCGAGGTATGGATGACCCCCATATCTTGGGGTTGGAGGTAGATACCTCCCGGACAATGATAGTTTCTCGGAATGCCCTGTGGAAGCTGCGAGCCGGATGCTCGGGAGATGCCCAGTGGCACGTACACCTTTGTCAGCGAGGGTGGCACGAACCTGTCCGGCGGGCAGCGCCAGAGACTCTTGCTTGCCCGAGCACTGGTGACTCGGCCGAAAATTCTGTTCCCGGATGAAGCTACCAGTGCTCTGGACAACGGTCGGTAAAAAGGCGTCAGAATGACAACGGAAAAATGTACCACCGTGATAAAGGAAAAGTGACCCACCCCCCATTGTGTAATCAGGGAGTAAATAGTCCCTGTAAAATAGGTCCTCCATTATATAGAGATCGTTATGAATCCAGAGGGCAGGGTCC
>JBGOTQ010000483.1:0-4710 GCA_041476565.1 Terriglobia bacterium
GGACGTGTACTGAAGCTCGATCTACAGGGAAATATAGTGGACAAGTGGGGATCTTTCGGCAGTTACGATGGCCAGTTTTACTGGGCCCATGACGTGGGTGTGGCTAGGAACGGAGATGTCTACGTCGTCGACGTTCACTTGGGCATGCGCGTGCAGAAATTCGTCCGACAATAAGATAAGCGTCGTTTTGACCGAGACCAACCCCTACACATTGTTGCATCGAGCGCTCAGCTCAATTTCAGTAATCCTACGCGCACCCATGAAGTCACAGCCTTGCCGATTCGCACGGTGGTTGTGAAGGGTCAAAGGGGTCCAGGAAGTTAGGGTATATCCAAAATGAAAGATGGGCCGTTATAAACACTCGGGCCAGCGGGACAATAACAATCCAAACGCAAGACAAACTCATTCATGGATGGGCAGTGGTACCACGAAAGATGAAAATGGGCTACACTCGAAATACCCCCTGAAGTCCCCCTTCGTAATGGGGACAATGCATACTTAACGGAGCCCTAAGATGCTCATCTGTTCTCTAATCTCATCGATCTGCTGGCTGGACAAGGATCGCAGAGGTGGCAAAACGCTGGGCTCACACAGTCCCTTGACGCTCATCGCCGCTTTGAGGGCAGCCAGAGACTGCCCAAGACTGCGCCCCCGCTGAAAAATCGTGGCGGCCTGATTGGCCTGAGACTGGATTTGTTCGGCACGCTCCTCGTCACGACTTACCACCGATCGGTAGAGGTCTCGCCAATAGCGAGGCACCAAGTTGGCAGAACTGGGAACCGCTCCAACCATTCCCTGCAGCAAGGCCTTTGTCGATAGCACCGAAGCCCCTGTGAGCAAGGAAAAGTCGCTCCGGCCTTTCAGTCGCCTGACCACATCCATCAACCGGTCCAAATTGTTCTCAGAGTCCTTCATCCCCACAATTCGGGGATGGCCACTGAGCCTCACGACGATATCCACCGGAATAGACATATGAGTCGTGGTTGGCATGTTGTAAATCAGCAGATCGCCTTGGATCTCCCGCGCCAGTAACGTGTAATAGTCGAACAGTTCCTCGGGGCTGAGTGAATAGTAAGAGGCCGGATGAGCCACTACCGCATCCACTCCCAGGCGCAAGCTTTCGTTAGCCGTGGCGATCGAGTGGGCCACACAGTTGTCACCAATTCCGGCATACACCCGCACCCTGCAGTTTACATGAGTAACTGCCGTCTGAACGAGTTGACGGCGCATCGCTAAAGGCATCGAGGCCGCCTCTCCCGTCGTACCCAGCAGGAAAATGCCATCAACACCGCCTTCAATCAGGAATTCAATCACGCGACGGACTGCCGACTCATCCAGTTCACCCTGTAGGGTAAAAGGTGTGATCATTGGGACTACGATGCCTGAGTGCTGTGTTTGCGCCGCCATATTAGTAAGGTGCCTAATAGATTGAATGCATGTCGACCTCAATTATTTCGCGCGGATTGTTCTTTAGGGGTCGGGTGAAGCTGACAGCAGCCTTCGCCACCGGCGGAATTTTGTCAGTTAGAACTCCCAGCTCCGCAATGTTCATCGGAACTCACACATCTTCATAATCCAGGACTCGCAGATCAAGTCCACACCGGGCTGTTTCTTCGGTGCTGGGTCCCATCGTCACATCCAGTGCCACTCCAACATCTGCATAACGATTTGCGGCTGCAGGAAGGTTGAATCGGATGACGTGAGGCAGCAGGACAGCAATGGAGACACCTGAGCCACATGGAATTCTCCGCCCACGAGGATAGGCCAGTGTATGTACGACAGCCATGTTGACCGGCCCCCAAACACAACACACCATAAAGATTGCCCAGCGCCAGGTTTGCTCTTGCTTCCGTATCGTTGCCGTTCCTGACCGCACGCAACGGACTGGACCCAACCATCCACGAGAATTGAATGAGTCTCCATTGCTAGTCCCGCTCGGCCTCGGGCAGGCCAAGTAAATCCTGCGTCCCTTGAGCAAAATAATTCCGAAGAATTCACGGAGCGTCTCTTCGGAGTCTAAAAGGGCGGCCACCAACTTCGACACATCCAGCGCTCTCCCTCCTCCAATCCCAAGAACCACATCAATCTCGGCCCACCTTGTCATCGTCAACCCTTCTTCAGACATCTCGATGGTCGGCGTAACAGTCGGCGCGTCCTCCTTCCTGTATCATGCCTGTATCATGAATGCGCAAGGCGATTCCAAACAGCGCAACAATTATCATACAAAAATAAAAATTATCAATACTTAGTTTCTATTATTTAAAATAATTGCGGTTTTTCATAGACTTTCTTCAGTGAAGGAGCTCATACTGAAAACAAAGGTGGACCTCGCTGTAAAAAAGCCTATCCACGCAGTTTTCAAGATTGGGGGTTTCAAATCTCTTGTGGGGTTGGCCTCAAGGAAGGTATGTTGGGGGATAATCGAACAGTATCTCCCCAGTTTCAATTGCCTTACGTCGCAGATGGGGAAGGGGATTGTGGGCAGTCTTGTCGTTAGTATCGAAAGGACAATCACAAAATGATCAAAAGCAGAGTTCTAGAGAAATTGCGGGGAGGAGATTTCGTGCGGACGATTTCCATTAGCCGCGTTACAGAACCATGGCTGACGGAAGTGGCTGGCAAATTGGGCTTTGATCTCATCTGGTTAGATATGGAGCATCGTCCGTTTGGGTATGGAGTAATTGATCCGATTGCCCTGGCTTGCCGTGCCACCGGGATGGATCTGATGGTTCGAATTCTTAAAACCGGCTATACCAGCCCGATGCGAGCCTTGGAGTTTGGAGCAAACGGAATTATGGTGCCCCACTGCCGTAGCGCCGAGGAAGCTCGCCAATGGGTGGAATGGACCCACTTTCCGCCATTGGGCAAGCGCGGATTTGATGGGTCTGGAGCGGATGCAGATTATACCTTGGCCAGCGCCGTAGAAAATTTAAAGCATGCCAATCAAGAGACCTTTCTGGTACTGCAAATTGAAGATCCTGAGGCCGTGGAGTGCGTAGAAGAAATTGCTGCTGTGGAAGGTGTCGATTTGTTGTTTATTGGGCCAGGAGATTTGAGCATTAGCTATGGGGTACCCATGCAATTTGATCATCCACAAATGCGGCGGGCTGTTGATCGTGTTGCCGCCGCCGCCGCTAAATCAAGTAAATGGTGGGGAACTCTTTCCGCGACGCCTCAGTCTGCTCAAGAGAGCTTAGATAAAGGAGCGCGTCTGGTCGTCTGCGGCAACGACCATGTTTTTCTGGTGAGCGG
This sequence comes from Terriglobia bacterium, assembly GCA_041476565.1. GTDB lineage: Bacteria > Acidobacteriota > Terriglobia > Versatilivoradales > Versatilivoraceae > DATKMG01. The sequence goes on from JBGOTQ010000483.1 coordinate 3,253, forward strand.
GTTACAGCATGCGTTTACGGAATATCACCAGCTCAAGATCCGTTGACAGGAATTCCATGCAAAAGCTTTGAATGGAAGTCATCTTTCCGCTACTCATGATTATTGACTTGATCAAGGTATACCGGATAGCCATGCCTTTAATCCACCGTTGTCCGTCGCCAATAGTCCATTCGCTCCGGGATTGGTGCACTTGGAATCAGAGAATTAGGGAAGTTGAAGTGCTGACAAGTCCACACCTGTCGGGAGGGAAGCAAGTTTGGGTGTCCGCTGCAGCATCAGACACCGATCCATGCAAGCGCGAAAAGTTCTGCATCTACGAAGAGCCCTTCAAGCAGCTTGCTGCCAGTCGTATCGATGATGCAAGCCACCAACGCGCGGGAATGAACCCAAACGCGCAGATTGGCCTGGCGTGGCGGAAATAGGTCGCATCACCGGTGTGTCTTTCTCTAGGGAGTCGTGGATTCGGTCCTCGTGATAATAAGAGATGTAATCCCGGATCAGACGACGCAAATGAACGTCATTGAGGACGATCAGGTGATCGAGAAGCTCTCGGCGGCAGCTTCCGATCCAGCGTTCCGCGACTCTATTCTGCCAGGGGCTTGCAGGGCTTATGCGCACGGGTTTCATGTCTTCCGTTGTCAGCACATCGGTCACCTCCTTCCCAAACTTGGCATCACCATCCAAGATCGCGTAGCGGTATGGACATGATTCCGGAAATGCTTCCCTCAGTTGCTGCACTATCCAGGGACCAGTCGGATGTTCCGTGACATTGAAATGGAGGATCTTGCGTCGACCGTGTTCGATGACGAAGAAACAATACAAGATTCGAAAGGTGAGGGTCGGCACAGTGAAGAAGTCCATGGCCGTGATGACCTCGCGGTGATTGCAGAGAAAAGCAGACCAGCACTGGCGGGCGTTGTCGGGAGGGGACAGGCGCCGGAGGTACCGCGAGACGGTGCGTTCAGAGACGTCGAAGCCGAGTTTCAGAAGCTCCCCGTGAATTCTCGGAGCACCCCAGGAGGAATTTTCTTTAGCCATCTGCCGGATGAGAGCTCGAAGCTCGGTATCGATCTTTGGCCTACCAAGGCTCTTTGGGCGCGATCGAACGCGCCAGAACCACCGAAAGCCAGCCCGATGCCAGGCGACCACGGTTTCTGGTTTAACGATGACCAGGACGTTGCTCCATGCAGGCCAAAGACGGCGGAGCAGAATCCAAAATATCCGATCCTGGTATTGCAGCCGAGGGCGAGGATGTTTTCGCTTGAGTACCCCCAGCTGCTGACGGAGGGCAAGGATCTCTAGGCTGAGGCTGTAGCGGGAACGGAAGAATGTGCTGAGGCAGGTAAGGAAGCCGATGAAAAAAGGAATCATGAGTCCGGATTTATAGCATAAAGGTGCACACCGGCGCCCGCGTTAAATGCTTGAATTTGCTGCCTCACGGAGTTTTGACGACACACA
>JBGOTQ010000484.1:0-4704 GCA_041476565.1 Terriglobia bacterium
CCCCGCTCCACACGGTCGACCACGACACTCCTCCCTGCCGGAATGGCCGCTGTCCCCATGTTAAAGGTCACCACCATCCCGGGCCGATAGTTGGCCGCCACCCTCCTCTGTTGCCGGGTCCAATCGAGGGGCTCCTGTACCGGGATCTGGCGGTCGAGTACCCAGCGACACCAGACCGCTCCTGGAATCTCTCAAGTGGGCCGCAAGCCGGGCCCTGTCCAGGGCACCCAGACCCTGGTTGAGGGCTTCCGCCAGGATCTGGTGGCTGGCCAGCACGGAGCGGCGCTCGAAGAGATGCTGTCTGGCCGAGGCTAAGACCTTTTCGGGGGATTGCATCTGGAGCTCCTCTGACTGGCGGGCCAGTGCCCGGTGGTGGGTCTCCTCTAACGACCGGAGTTCTTCCCGGTTCAGCTGGGCTCGCTGCCTGGCCAGCACTTCTGGCGTGGTGATCTCCTTGAGCTTAAAGGAGCGGGTTTCTTTCGTCAGGGCAGCAATCTCTGCTGCCGATGGTTCCCGGCCCCGCTCGGCGAGAAACCTGGAGATGGCCTCCTCCACCTCGGCCCGGCGCTTGGAGAAGCGCAAGCGGATTTGCTCTGGCACCCCCGCAATCTCAAACCCTTTGATCATTCCTTTGCTCGTCCGCATGGGCTCAATCTCATAACCCAAATGGCGGCATTCCAGTGCCGTTCGTTCTGGTAACACTTGCCGGCGTAACGGATGGCCTTGAACATGTCATGGGTTTCCAGGGCCAGCCATCTCCAGCTGGCGGGGTCGTAGCTGGCATTGGCAACCACGAAGTGGGTATGGAGCTGAGGATCCAGTTCCCGCGAGGCGTCATGACGGAAGGCGGCAACAGAGAGGTTCCCCGTCGTTTCCCGGCATTTCCTCCCTCCCTGTCGGACTTGAACGGCTGCAAACTTCTCGAGCTCGGCCAGGGCACAGCGAGTGGCCCGGTCATGAGCCTGGAGCAGGCGCTGGTCGCCAAGGGTAACGGCCAGGATTGAAACCGACTTTTGGGCCGAGCACTGGAAGTCGTAAAAGCGGATGCTGTTCTGGGGATTTCGGGGAGTGAGCTGTCCTGATCCGTCGGCATTCTGGTTCAGCCGGAGGGCTTCGAAGGCAGAGTCCTCTTTGCCGATGGAGTGTCCTTCGATTCCCAGCAGCTCAGCTCCCTTGCCCAGCCAAACGCCAACCACCTGCTCTCCTTGGGCATAGTAGTCGTTGGTGCTGAGGTGGGTACTCAGGTAGGTGCTTCCGTTTCGGATCTTGGCACAGGTAAACATAGAGTCTCAGTTCGAAGAATCGGGTGATTGACGATACATCGAGGAGCGGTAAGGAGCATGAGAGCGGGCAACCACCAGGGGAATTCGCGAACGTTCTCGCTCATTGGCTGGATTCACCAAACACACTTTGCTTCCACCGTTGATGTCCAAAGACGCCCGGCTTCGAGTTATGGCTAATCGCCAGAGGGTCAAAAAATCCAATGACTCAGCCAGCGATCCTCCCTGTTTCCACTTTCATCCAATCCCTCATCTATAAGGAGGATCCAGAGCCCGATACAGTAAACAGGAATTTTTGTGTTCCCAATCTCCTTTCGTCTATTCTGTCTATAAGGAGTATTGAGAGTCCCGAATCGTGAACCAGGAAGTCATCTTCTTTCCAGGTTCGTTCTCCAAACTCTCCCTTCACCTAGAACAGAGGGATTTTTTGGCAAATGCTCAGAGAAAATCTCTCTTGGAACCAGAGGGTTCGCTCTCGACATCCGGATGCCGCACTCCGGGGAGCCCTATGGTGCCTGCCTGCACTGTCGTCCCGCTGACCATTTTGGCTGGCCCCGCTGGTGAACTGTCTTGGGTGCCAGACTTGCGTATTCCTCCCTCATAGGATAAGAGTGGGAAAAAGTGCCGAAAACTTACCTATTTTTTATTTCTTTGGTTCCCGGGACGGCAGTTTGGCTCCGGATTTAATAAAAGGCGAAAATCAGCTGGAAATAACTCCGCTAAATAGGAAGGAATGCTGAGGACTCAACGAGTAGTAGTTGAATAAGATTTTCGCTCAATCCGCTCAACGACAACGCTCTGGTCGATTGCCTTAATTGGAACGGTCGTCAGTATCGAGATGTCACTTTTCTTTAAGCTGCCGGACGTTAAAGGCCTTCCAGGCCAGAGCAGGATGCTCGGAGATTCGTTTCGCCAGGATGCGGTTCTCGGTGAGAAGCTGAGGGACTACCTCTCCGTTGTCCAGCAACTCGTCAAGAAACTCACGCTCGGACTTGTTGAGTGGTAAGACCATTCTTAGGCTCTTTCGGCACTCTGCTGCCAGCCGTTTTGCCCAGCGCGAGGGCATCCCAACTCCCTCTAGTGAACCCCTCTGGAGCAGAGGAACCAGGTACCTCTCCAATTCGTCTGCGTCAGGTTTGATGTCTTTGACAGAAACCTTCCGCCAATCCTTTCGATTCATGGCCCCGTAGACGACAAAAGCCAAACGCAGCCGCTTTGCATCTAGCTGGCCGTTAGTCAAAAGCTGATGTGCATCGAATAGATCGCGGCTGGCGTGTCGTGCCAGCAAAGCAACGAGTTTACCTGCAGCTAGCTCATGGATGTCGAGGACTGGGATCCGCTTCGCTTTGAAGGAACCGATGGCTTGAGAATCCCTTATGACGACCTGCCAAAGTGGAACCCGAAACATGAAATTCAAATCAATCTCCAGATTGCCTCCCAGGCCCAAAGCGCTTTGATAGCGGAGTTGCCACTTCCCGCCAGCGTGATCTTTGGGAATGTGGCGAACGCCCAAACCTTCTCGCTGGCAGACAGCGCTGACGGCCTCCTCAACCTTTGGGCGATCAGATAGCATGCTCTCGCGATCAGCTGCACCAATGTAATTCAAGTCGATATCGACCGAAAGACGAGGCAAAGAAAAGATAAACAGGTTCAAAGCGGTTCCACCCTTTAACGCGAGTCTGCCCTTTAGAAACGGGTGGCTGTTGAGGGCTTCCAGCAGGCTCAGGAGGTAGATTACCTTCTCCAGGATCTCTGCCCGGAATCCCGTTACCTCCGCTTGGGTGAGCAGCTTCTCCCTGGAAATCCTCACGGTACCTCCTGCCAGGAACGTTCTAGAACGGTCTGAGGAACCACCAGGTTCCAGGTGGAGATAAAACGACCCGACTCGCGCCGGGTTCTGTCCAAGTAGTGTGCCTTGGCCGGCCGGTGCGCCCTCAAGCGCTTTAGATGAGAGTCAGTCACCATCAGCGCCTCACGGTGTTGCTCCAGGTAGAGGCCCACTTTCGCTATCGTCGTCCCGTTTCCCAGCAACAATGCATATTTGACTACCTGGTCCAGATCAAAGAATTCCACCGACTCCAGCGAACGCCAGATCTCCTCCCATCCTCCTCCCAGATCAGGCCTGTCCAACACATCCACCAGCGTTCGCTCCAGGCTGGTTACCCGGACATCCAAACCCAGGCGATCAGCTATAACAACTCCAAACGATCCCCTTTTCTTCGCTTTGAGGGCTTTGGGTAGGCGCACAGCACGAAAGTTGTGGGAGCGAAACCAGAGAGGACGCGTTGCGTGTTTTGTGAGATAGAGGAACTGCTGTTGGACCGAATAGGCTTTGCCGTGGAATTCCAGCGCCGTGTGGTACGCCAGGACTGCATCGTCAGTCAACCTGGCTGCTAGAAGGTAAGGATCGACGGCACTGGCCTCGGACGACGCCCCCAGGGGGACCGAGGCAAACAAACCCCTCCGCACTCGAAGGATTCGTCCGGTCTTGGTGTAGTAAGTCAACAGGGAATCCTGAGTCCGTTCGCTCAGATTGCGCTGGCTTGCGCAGAACCGCTCGAATTCCTCGTAAGTAAACACCGGATGTTGAGCAAAAAACTCCTGGTATCTTATGGCTCGCATATTGACAGAAAATATCGAAATACATAGATATATTACGTGTCTAAGTATGATATGTCAAATCACCAACATCGTGATACTCTGCAGCATAAGATCATAGTACGCTGAAATCTTGCGTATTCCGAGATGATACGTCAAGCTTATCTGGACCACTGTAAAATAGAGAAACTGATTGAATGAGAAGTCGAATGCGACCAGGAGCCGAAACTGGCCTTGATATGGTCCTTGAATCTCCCTTGTCCCAAGCCACAAAATGGCGGTCGTAGGCTGGAACGTCTTGGAAACAGAAGCCAGGTTCTTAGTCCATGCCGCTTCAACGACGGTGGAATCCAGCTTCCTTTGATTCGGTGCTAATGATTCAGGGACGTCTACTTCAGCGCCATCTCAGATTACTCCTCCTTAAAGAGCTGTGATCACAAATGAGAGAGAAAGGCGGTTGACATCCTTGCGCTTCAGGTCTTCGTCCGGGTTCAAGTACTGCCGGGTGGTTTCGATATCGCTGTGGCCAAGTAGCTTTTGTACGGTGACGATGTCACTACCGCTCTCCAAGAGCCGTGTTGCGTACGTATGGCGGAATTTGTGGAGTGTGGCATTCTCCACTCCGGCCTTGGTGGCGATGGCCTTGAGTCTCCGAAGGAGATGCGTCATGCGCTCGCCTTTGGCATTTGGGAAAACCCATGGGCCACTGTGGGGCAGTTGCTTGAGGAGAGTTGTCAGGTCGGGGGGAATGGGAATAACACGTTCCTCGTAGTCCTTGGGTGAGAAGCCTTCATTGGGTTTCGGGGTGACCACCAGGGTTCCGTCG
>JBGOTQ010000485.1:0-4692 GCA_041476565.1 Terriglobia bacterium
ACATATTTCCCCCACGGCAAAGGGGTCAGTCGAAAATGGTACCTGATTGATGCTCAGGATCAAGTGTTGGGACGGCTGGCGACCCACGCAGCAAACCTGCTGACTGGAAAGCTAAAGCCTGATTGGGTTCCTTATATGGACATGGGCGATCATGTGATAGTCATCAATGCCGAAAAAGTCAAGCTGACTGGGCGGAAGATGGAAGAGAAGGTCTATCGTCACCATACTGGATATCCTGGCGGACTCCGATCGAGACCGGCAAGAGAGATGAAGCAGAAACGGCCGACACAGATGGTAGAGGAGGCGGTCAAGGGAATGTTGCCGAAAAACAAACTCGGACGTGCCATGGGGAAGAAGCTCAAGGTCTATTCCGGAATTGCTCATCCCCATGCGGCTCAACTGCCGGAGTTGATTCAAATAGTGCGATAACCTCGGAGGGAGGAAGGCGGCTTGTCAGAGACGGTTCAATATTATGGGACGGGGCGAAGAAAATCGTCCACGGCGCGGGTCTTTTTGCGCCCGGGAAGCGGTACTCTTGTCGTCAACAGTCGGAACGTGGAAAACTATTTTAAGAATGAGACCCACCGCATGATCATTCGGGAGCCCTTTTTGGTGACCGAGACGACTGGGAAGTTCGATGTATTAGTGAATGTGAGTGGTGGCGGCACTGCCGGTCAGGCAGGGGCGGTGCGTTTAGGTATCACTCGGGCCCTGATCGAATTTGATCAGGAACTCCGTAAGAAACTCAAGAAGAGCGGGTTCCTAACCCGTGACCCGAGATCCAAGGAACGTAAAAAGTATGGCCAGAAGGGTGCCCGGAAACGGTTCCAATTCTCCAAGCGGTAAGTGGTTGCGGGCGTTTCTCTGATCTCTTCCTGTGGAACGGGAACCCTGAGTGGCATAACCAGGTTTGCAGGACTCTCTAGCGGAGAAGGGGAGTGCCCCGATAAGCCCTCACCAGGACGAATGGGGAATCAGCACCAGAAAGAGCAAATTCGCGGTCTTGATTTGATTCTATACTTAGCTAGTCCAGGAGGTTTGTTTGGCGGCTGTTTCGATGAAAGAACTTCTAGAGGCTGGTGTTCATTTCGGGCACCAGACTCGGCGCTGGAACCCGAAAATGAAAGAATACATTTTTGGGGAGCGGAACGGAATCTATATTATCGATCTGCAAAAGACCCTTCGAATGTTCAAGGAGGCAACCCGGTTCGTCACCGAAGTGGTGAGCCAGGGCGGGAGTGTGCTGTTTGTGGGGACAAAGCGGCAGGCACAGGAGGCCATTACCGACGAAGCACGACGTTGCGGGATGTACTTTGTCAATCAACGTTGGTTGGGTGGGCTGCTGACTAATTTCGTTACAATCCAAAAATCCATTGAGCGTCTCAAAGAACTCGAAGAGATGTCGACCGACGGTCGCTATAATCTTTTTACAAAGAAAGAAGTGGCTCGGCTCGAACGGGAAAGAAAGGCGCTGGAAAAAAACCTATCGGGGATCCGGGAGATGAAGAAGCTTCCCCAGGCACTTTTCGTGATCGACTCCAAGAAAGAGGAGATCGCGGTCAAAGAAGCCAACCGTCTGAGAATCCCGGTAGTAGCTATTGTGGATACCAACTGCGATCCTGACGACATCGATTACGTGATACCGGGCAACGATGATGCGTTGCGAGCCATCAAGCTCTTTGTCTCCAAGGCAGCGGATGCGGTTATCGAAGGGGCTGCAGTGCTAAAAGATAAGGTTGAGGTTGAGATGCCCAGGGAAGCGACTGGATCGGCTGCTGAGAGTGCGCAGCCAGGATTGGAAGGGAGCGCAATGGTGCCTGGACTAAACTCGAGAACTGCGGTCGGGCCGGACCCGGCAAGACGGGCCGGTGATGGTCATCTTGCAGCGGGAGACCTCGGGGGATTGCCTGCGACCCCCAATTGATTTTTGGCCTGTAGTGATGGTCGGCTTGACTCTTTCCAGAGACTGGACCTGATTTCCACAACACACCCCATCCACGATAGCCCGTGCAGTGTGAGCTATGACAGAACCATCTGCTGTGGAGGGTTTTGCCGAGATCGGTGCATGGAGCTGGTACCCAGGGCACGGCCAATTTGCGAAAAAGGAGCTTTAGAGAAGGATGGTCATATCTGCACTACAAGTAAAAGAACTTCGGGAAAAAACGGGCGCTGGGATGATGGAATGCAAAGCGGCCCTTCAAGAGGCCAATGGCGACATTGACAAGGCAGTTGTGGTTCTCAGGAAAAAAGGGCTGGCTGCCGCTGCCAAGCGAGCTGATCGGGTAGCTGCTGAGGGGATAGTGATCTCCTATATTCATCCGGGAAACAAGATCGGCGTGATGGTTGAACTCAATTGCGAGACAGATTTTGTGGCCCGCGGTGCGGAGTTTCAAGAACTGGCCAAAGACATCGCGATGCATGTCGCCGCCATGGATCCCAAGTATATTCGGAGGGAGGACATCCCGGAAACTGTCCTGAACCAGGAAAAAGAGATATACCAGGAAAAGGCCCTGAGTTCCGGGAAGCCACTCAACATGGTCGAGAAGATCGTCGAGGGCCAACTGAGCAAATTCTACTCAGAAGTCTGCCTTTATGATCAACCCTTCGTAAAGGACGACAAACTCAAGGTCGGACAATTGATCTCTGAAATGACTTTGAGCACGAAGGAAAACGTCCTAGTGCGACGATTCGCCCGGTTCAAGGTGGGAGAAGGGCTGGAAAAGAAGAGCAGTGATTTTGCTGCAGAGGTAGCGGCCCAGTTGGGCTAATTCCCTTTCCTATGAACGTCAAGAAAGATCGGCCAGTTTACAAACGAATTCTACTGAAAATGAGTGGGGAAGCCCTGATAGGGAATCAGGGTTTCGGTGTGGATCCCCAGACTGTTAGAGCCATCGCTGAGGAAGTCAAAGAGGTACATGACTTGGGAGTGGAAACTGCTATTGTCCTCGGGGGGGGGAACATCTTCAGGGGGGTAGCCGCGACCGCTCAGGGGATGGAGCGGGTCACAGGTGACCTCATGGGTATGCTGGGTACGGTCATCAATGCCATTGCTCTGCAGGACGCCCTGGAAAAAAGCGGGGTGTATACGCGGGTGGTCTCCGCCATTGAAATGAGAGAGGTGGCAGAACCCTTCATTCGAAGACGGGCCATTCGCCATTTGGAGAAGCGCCGGATAGTGATCTTTGCCGCTGGGACCGGTAATCCCTATTTTTCAACCGACACTGCAGCAGCCCTGCGGGCCATGGAAATCAAGGCAGATGTAATCTTGAAAGCGACCAAGGTGGATGGGATCTTCGATGCGGATCCCGTCAAAGTCAAGGGCGCTGCAATGTTTAAGGAAATCCAATACCTTGAAGTGATTCGCAAAGGGCTACGGGTGATGGACAGTACGGCCATCTCCTTGTGTATGGACAACAAGATGCCCATAATCGTTTTTAACCTCCTTCGCTCAGGTAATATTAAAAGGGTCGTGTTGGGAGAGAAGATTGGGACCGTCGTGAAGGTGTAAAAATCATGATCAAAGAGACCCTAAGTAACTCCAAAACGCGGATGGAAAAAGTGGTTGAGGATTTGCGGCGGGAACTGGCTGGAATCCGGTCAGGGCGGGCTTCCCTTTCTCTGTTGGATCACATCACAGTGGACTACTATGGTAACCCCTCCCCTCTGAACCAAGTGGCGACCTTGGCGGTGCCGGAGTCGAACCTGATCACAGCTCAGCCCTGGGATACGTCACTGCTAGTGGCCATCGAAAAGGCCATTCGAGCTTCAGACCTGGGACTTAACCCTTCCAACGATGGCAAGATTATCCGGATTCCAATACCTCCGTTGACAGAGGAGCGCCGGAAGCAACTGGCGAAACACGTAGGAAAGGTTCTGGAAGATCATCGCACGGCCATCCGTAACATCCGCAGGGACGAAAATGAGGCCCTCAAGAAATTGCTGAAGGAGAAAAAGATTTCTGAGGATGACGAACGAAAGGGGTTGGAAGAGATTCAGAAGGTCACTGGCCAGTTCGTCGTCAAAGTTGAGGAGATGGCCAAGAAAAAAGAGGAGGAAATTCTGAAAGTATAATATTGGGATCATGAGCGTTGAAATTGCCCGTGAAAACCTCGGTCGGGTGACTCATCGGTAAGGCCTCCGCAAGGTATAAAGGCATTTCGCAGGATTGGGAAAGCGGGCCTGATATTATTGTCACAATTCCTTCTGAATTCTGAATAATGTGCTGTACGATTGGGATTTTGGTTGACAGACTGCCGTCGGTTTTGTTAAGATTTTGGGCTTTGTCGCTTGGTGACGACAAAGGATTGTTGGCCTGTTGATGATGATGTCCGAGAGATTGAGGAGATTGAGTCTTGCCAACGTTTAACCAGTTAGTTAGGTTGGGTCGGAGTAAGCCGAAGTACAAGACTAGCAGTCCCGCGCTACAAGGCTGTCCGCAAAAACGGGGGGTATGTGTGCGCGTATATACCTCCACGCCCAAGAAACCGAATTCGGCCTTGCGTAAGGTGGCACGAGTTCGGCTAACCAACAGCATTGAGGTGACCACTTACATTCCAGGTATAGGTCACAACTTGCAGGAACACTCCATCGTACTCATTCGTGGAGGCCGTGTGAAGGACCTTCCCGGCGTACGGTACCATGTTGTCCGCGGAACTTTGGACTCGGTTGGAGTTCAGAATCGGAAGCAGAGCC